>NZ_BAAGUZ010000031.1:0-388517 GCF_054781135.1 Paralcaligenes ginsengisoli | reverse complement strand
CTAGGCAAATTAGGGGCGTCCATGTACTGACGAAGGGAAGGCGGGGGCTTTCGGCGGGCGCTGTTTGAGTGGCGACCCGCAACGCGGGGCGACGCGAGTTGGCCCGACGCCCGCCTGGACGAGGCAGACCCGGGCAGTCGGATAGCGCAGCTAGCCGACCGCTGGACGTGCCGGACTGCACAGCACCGCCCGCCCTGCGGCGTCTTTATAGAATTAACCGCCGCCCACACAGCAACGCACCGTCCAACCTCATCATTCAAGCCTGTACAAGCAGCTCAAATTCACAGATCAAATCTAAAAACGGCTCAAAAAAATCGACTGAAACGCGTCCAGTGTCCTAAACACTTGAACCAAGAATACTCTAGTCGCCGGCCTTGATTTCATAGGGCAGAGCTTGCAGCTCGATGGCTGGGCCATCGGCCTGGCCTAGCCTGAATGCCGCCGAGCCCAGGTCGGAAAGCTGGATTTCAAGCAGTAAATGCATTTTGCCGTTCGCCGCCGCGTTATCGTCGCCGGCTGCATTGATTACCCTGCCACATGGATTGTCAGGGTGAAGAGAGTCGTAGATATCCAAACCAGGCAGTCCGGACGCTGCTGTAGTGGAGGGAGTCGACGCCAGTCCGTATGCCATGCGACGCTTGACCGTGCCGCGATAGTGGCTACGGGCAACCACTTCCTGGCCTGGATAGCAGCCTTTGCTGAAGCTGACCCCATCTATAAGATCAAGATTCAGTGTTTGTGGGATAAATACATCCTGTGTGGCCGCCACTACCCAGGGCAGGCCCGCAGCGATATCGCCCGCCTGCCAGAAGGCATTGCCCGGCCCTTGGGCGGATTCCTCCAGCCCCATTGCACTGCCATCGGCTGCCTGTTGAGTTGCGGCGCCTGCCGCCGGCAAGCCTGAAGAAGTGTCGTGTGCGACGTACCACCAGCGGTCAATACCCGAATCGGCGCAGGGAGCCGCTATCCATGCTCCTGTTGCCGCATGCACCACCGACCAGGCGGCGGGATGGGCGGGCAGGCTATCCAGATCACTTGCAAACGCCTGGGGCCGGCTGGCCGCCGCTTCATCGGTATTCGATGAAACGGCCGCGACACCGCGGGATATGGCTATCCCACAGGCTCTCAGCGTTGTCCGGCGCAGCTTGGCTTTGGCGCGTAACACATACATGGACAGGCGTTTAATGAGTGCGTCGGCAATATCTGCCTTGACCAGGGCATGCACGATGGGACTTTCCGCCGTGCCGGCATGCCAAAGCACCAGTGTGCCCAACAAACGCCCTTTGGGCGTGCAATAACCGGCCAGGCGGGCTGTATTTTCGGGAAGGTTGGCCACATCCTGTGTAAGTTGGCTGTGGAGAAAACTGAGCGCATCGGCTCCGGCGATTTCGATGAGGGCCAGATCATCCAAAGCTGTGGCGAAAAGTAAAGAATCTTTCATGGGTGCAACAGTACTCGCAACAAGAGACACAAATTAGCGTAGCGATTATCATAGCGGGCTTATTGAAACGCCGCTCGGATAACATTCAAATGTTTAGGGCTTAATGGCGGGTCGCCAAGCGATGAAGCATGCACTTACCAGGCTCCCGCAGCGACTCGGCTACACTCCGAATAATGAAAAAATTTCGCTCGCTTCTCGTGTACCTGCTCGTGCTGTGCCTGCTGTTTGCCGCGGCGGCTGCAGCGGCGGCGTGGTTCTGGGCCAACAGCCCGGTCACCCTCAAGGCCGATCGCATCGATTATCTGGTCGAGGTTGGCAGCCGCCCCAGGGCGGTTGCCAAATCCATGTTGAAATCCGGAATAAACATCAATGAAAATGCTTTTGTGGCGCTGGCCCGTTTAAGCGGCCAGGACAAATTGATCAAAGCGGGGGCCTATGAAGCCATGCAGGGCGATACTCCCTGGACTTTGCTGGACCGCATGGCGAACGGCGAAATGACTCAAACCCACATCACGCTGGTAGAGGGCTGGACCTACCGGCGTATACGTCAGGCGCTGCATGACAACCCCCAAATCAAGCAGACGCTGGATGGCGTTTCGGATGCCGAGATCTTGAAACGCCTGGGCGCAAGCGAAAGCAGCCCCGAAGGCCTGTTTTACCCCGACACGTATGTTTTTGTGCCTGATTCCAGCGATTTTGATATTTTGCGCCGCGCCTATCATGCGGGCCAGCAGCAACTCGCGTCCATATGGGACGAGCGTGACGCCGGCTTACCGATAAAGACGCCTTACGAGGCCTTGATACTGGCGTCGATCATCGAAAAAGAAACCGGTCATGGCGCCGATCGCAACCGTATTGCAGGAGTGTTCGTCAACCGCCTGCGGCTCAATATGCCTTTGCAGACCGATCCTGCCGTTATTTATGGCATGGGGACGTCTTACCAGGGGAAAATTCGCAAAAGCGACCTGACGGCCGATACGCCCTGGAATACGTATACGCGTACAGGCTTGCCCCCCACGCCCATAGCAAGCCCGGGGCGGGCGTCGCTATTGGCGGCAGTCCACCCCGAGGCTAATAAATTCTTGTATTTTGTCTCGCGCGGCGACGGCACCAGCGAATTTTCCGAGGATTTGTCGGCGCATAATCGCGCTGTGTCCAAGTACATTCTGGGAACCAATCACTGATGCAGATTCAGCGCGGTTGTTTTATTACTCTCGAAGGCCTTGATGGCGCAGGCAAAAGCACCCACGTGCAATGGCTGGCCGAGGAACTCAGGCGCCGCGGCTTGCCGGTCATTTCGACCCGTGAACCCGGCGGAACCGAACTGGGCGAGCAATTGCGGCAAATGGTACTGGGCCAGGCCATGCACCTCAAGACGGAGACCTTGCTGATGTTCGCAGCTCGCTGCGAGCATCTGCAAACTGTCATCAAACCCGCACTGGCAGGCGGGCAATGGGTGGTATGCGATCGATTTACCGATGCCAGTTATGCCTACCAGGGTGGCGGACGCGAGCTTGGAGGGGCCATGATCGAGTCGCTCGAACAGTGGGTGCATCCTGATTTGCAGCCGGACCGCACCTGGCTGTTCGACGTTCCTTTGGCGGTTGCCCGCGAACGCCTGGCGCATACGCGCGAACTGGATCGATTCGAACAGGAAGGCGCCGCCTTTTTTGAACGTACCCGACACGCCTACCACGAGCGTGCAAGACAGTACCCGGAACGCTTTCGGGTGGTCGATTCGACCCGCCCCATCGATGTCGTCCGGCACGACCTGTCGCAGCAGCTCGAAGCTCTGATCCAAATACATCAGGCCTCTTGCGAGCCGGAGCAGGGGGTTTGAGGCCATGAGCGAAATCCCGCGATTTTTGCCCTGGCAGGAAAAAGTGGCCCAATCATGGCTGAGCCAGCGCGAGCGTTTCGCGCACGCCTGGCTTCTGCATGGCCTGGCGGGAATCGGCAAGCAGCAATTTGCTCTGGCTGCGGCGGCAAGCCTGCTGTGCGAAGCACCGGTTCAGGGCCTGGCGTGCGGGCATTGCGCTGCGTGCCAGTGGCTGGCCAGCGGCAATCATCCCGATTTGCGTCGTATCCGGCCCGACGCCGTTGCACTCGAAGAAGGCGCGGAAGCTGTCGACGAAGAAGATACCGGCACAGCGTCAGCCAAGAAAGCGCCGTCCAAAGAAATACGGGTCGATCAATTGCGGGCGCTGAACCACTGGTTCAATACCGCCACGCATCGCGGCGGATGGCGTGTCGCGGTAGTGTATCCAGCCCAGGCGCTCAACGGCATCTCGGCAAACGCCTTGTTGAAGGTACTGGAAGAACCCCCCGACTATACGGTATTTTTGCTGGTGGCCGATGCACCGGACCGCTTGCTGCCTACGCTTGTGTCCCGGTGCCGGCGTCTGCCCTTGGCCATTCCTTCCGCGGCCGATAGCCAGGAGTGGCTGCTGGCGCAGGGCCTTGCCAGTCCGGATTCATGGCTGGCCGCGGCCGGAGGCGCTCCTTTGTCGGCCCTGAAGCTGGCGCGCAGCGGATCGGCCGCCTGTCCCGAATGGCTGGCGGAACTGCTGGGCTCTCTTGCCCAGGCCCAGGTGCCTGACATAGGGCGTTTTGCAGACATGCTCGAAAAAGAGCCGCCCGGCGTATGGATTGATGCGTTGCAGCGCCTGTTCCTGGATTTGTCGCTGGCCGCATCGGGCGTGCCGGTTCGTTATTTTCCGGGGCTCCAGAAAAAGATACAAATTACCGCTGAGCGCGCGTCCATAGCGAATCTGAGCGATACTGGCAAATGGCTGGTTCAGCAGCGCGCGGTGGCCAGCCATCCCTTGAACGCCAAATTGCTGGTCCACAGTATGCTGCAACGCGTTGCGCTGGCTTGTCGTCCGGTTTCGTAGCTGGCGCCGGCCGGGGTCATTTCTTCATCATTCAGTAAAATGCCCGTGGTGCCGCCACGCTGGCGGCAAGCCGCAGCAATGCAAAGATTTATTACCGAAACCTGCCATGTACGTTGATTCTCATTGTCATCTGAATTTTCCCGATCTCGCCAAAAATCTGCCCGATATATTAGGCCGCATGGCGCATAATCGCGTCAGCCACGCATTGGTGGTCAGCGTGAATCTTTCTGATTGGCCTGGGATCATGGATTTGGTGGCGCCATACCCGTATTTGTATGCTTCGGTCGGGGTGCATCCCGACTATGAAGACACGCCCGAACCCACGGTCGATGAACTGGTGCGCCTGGCTCAAGCGCCCAAAGTGGTGGCGATCGGTGAAACCGGGCTGGATTATTTTCGCCTGACCGAGCCCCTGGAATGGCAACGCGATCGTTTCAGGACACATATCCGGGCCAGCAGGCAAAGCGGTCTGCCCTTGATCATTCATACCCGATCGGCAAGCGCCGATACTTTGCGTATCATGAAGGAAGAGGGTGCGGACGAATATGGCGGTGTAATGCACTGTTTTACCGAGTCCTGGGAGGTGGCCCAGGCCGCCATGGACATGAATTTTTATATTTCCCTGTCGGGCATCGTGACATTCAAAAATGCGGGCGACCTGCACGATTTGGCCAGGAAATTGCCTTTGGATCGTTTGCTGATTGAAACCGATTCGCCGTATCTTGCACCGGTTCCCCATCGCGGCAAGCTCAACGACCCGTCCAAGGTGGTTCATGTCGCTGAAAAAATAGCTGATTTGCGGGGCATCCCGGTTTCAGCTATTGCAGAACATTCAACTTCTAATTTTTTTAATCTTTTCAATAAGATAAAAAATTAATTTAAAGTAATTTATTTAAAATAAATTATTAGATGAATTACATCATATATTATTCGTAATAAGCTGATATGAAACAAAAAATTACTTTCCAATCAAAGCAAATCGTAGGCTCAGGCCTGGCCCTGGCTTGCCTGGTCTTCTGCGTGGCTGCTTACGCCGCGAACCCTGCTGTCTGGTGGAACGACATCAGCAATGACCGTGCGGCCGATGTTCAAACCCTGCTGGCTCAGGGAGCCGATCCCAATGAGGCCAACACCCAAGGACAGCCGGCGATCATGCAGGCAATTCGCGACGGCGCCTGGCATGTGTACGATATATTGGCTGGCGATAGAAAAACGGCAATCGACGCGGTCAACTCCAATAATGAAACCCCGCTGATGTATCTGGCCATAGCGGGGCAGACAAAAAGGGCTGAAGCGTTGATCAATCGTGGCGCGAAAGTGAATCGCCTGGGCTGGACCCCTTTGCAGTACGCCGCCTCCAAGGGGCACCTGGACACCGTCAAGATGCTGATCGCGCACAAAGCCATTGTCGACGCGCCCGCTCCCGACGGCACCACCGCCCTGATGATGGCCGCCTTCTCGGGCAGCCAGCCGGTAGTGCAGGCTTTGCTTGATGCGGGAGCCGAGGTCACTACCCAAAACCTCGACCACCATGATGCGGCGGATTGGGCTCATTTGAGAAAACACGATGACCTGGCCAAGCAGCTTGCCGCCCTGATCAAAAAGACACAAGATCAGCGGGCCATCCAGCACGCCAAAAATCAGGCGCAGGAAGCGGCTTCAGAAGCATCCGGCGCCGGCACGAATGCAACGGTTCCTGCCGCGGGAGGCATGCCAGAAGCGGAAACCGCTCAACCCGGCGCCGCCGTACCGGCTGCTTCAAATGGAGCGGCGACGGGCAAGCCAGCGGACAATTCGTCGTCGCGGTATTTCAATCCGGCCGATATCGATCCCAACGCGTCACATTGATCGAAGGCAAGTGGGTGAAAAGCGGACGGTGTCGATGCACTTCTGACCGGCGCATCGACACCATGAAGCAAAATTTCCCGTGCCTTGCACGGGCTCGGCCTGCATTTAGTTCTGGGCAGGCATATATTCCGGCTTCAAAATGCCTTGCAGGGCCGCGTACGGTATCAGCAGTTCCGGCTGTCCTGCGGAATATGGAGCGATTTGGTATGAATCGTATTTCACGACCAGGCCCTGGTCGGTAAAGGCAAAATTCTCGCTCGGCTGAAATGGCCAGATCCGCGCGTAGGTAGCGGGATCGCGCCGGGCATCGGGATTGTCAGCCAGCCACCGGCTGTGCGCTTCTTTCAAGGCCGAAACATAGGCAGCCTGCTGGCCGGCTTGCAGAATTTCATCCAGCCCCAGTACCAGATGCCTGCTGTTATCCCAGTTCAGAAATTGCGTGGCTGAGATTCCATGCGCCGCGCCGGTGAGATACTGCCATGTATTCAATTCTATGACCGTCAGGTATTTGTTTCGATACCTGGCCTTGGCCGCCAACAGCGTCGAATCGCGTGGGGCCGCCGTTTTCCAGAAATAATCCTGATAGCCGGCAACGGTATCGTAAGGATGAATGCGGGTGGTGCTGACCCCGGTCATTACCGCCAGGGCATGGTCGACAAGTTCGGTCAGCTTGGGAACCCCCGGGAATACCAGGGAATCCAGTTTGAGCGTTGGGCATTCTCCTTTGCACCCAGGCTTTGTGTGCTCCCATTTGATGGGCTGCGTAAAAAGCCCGTCCTTGCTGGTCTGGGCGGCGATCTGATCGGCGGGTATCAGCGAGATATTGCCGCTTGGCCCGCTGGCGCAAGCGGCCAGCAGAGTAAGAACGGCAAAGGCCGGGCCCAGCCGCATGGTGCGTGTGACGAGTTTCATTGTTTAACGGTTTGAGTGTCCTGGCCAAGCGGCACTTTACGTGCCGGCTCATCAAAAGCCGCGGCGGGTGCAGGATTGACGAGGGCGATGTTGCCCATTTTGTGGTCGTTGGGGCTTGTCCGGCAGAAAAGATCAATCATGTTCATCCTTTAATTGGGTGCTGTGTCAATCGGGCTGTCCCGGTGCACTTATGTGTAATGCACATCCGGTGCGGCCAGCGCCTGTTCGACGGAGGGCCGCAACTCTTGCGGCGTAGTGCTTGAGCCGAAGCGCCGCAGTACTTGCCCGTCGCGGCCGAGCAGAAACTTGGTGAAATTCCATTTGATGCCGCGGGTTCCCAGGACTCCCGCTTTCTCGTTTTTGAGCCAGATGAAAAAGGGATGGGCTTGAGGGCCGTTGACGTCAATTTTTTGAAATAGGGGAAAGCTTACCCCATAGGTGCTCGAGCAAAAGGATTGAATCTGGTCGGCATTGCCCGGTTCTTGATGGCCGAACTGGTTGCAGGGAAATCCCAGCACCACAAAACCGCGGTCCTTGTAATCGCGGTACAAGGCTTCAAGCCCTTCGTATTGAGGCGTAAAGCCGCATTCCGATGCCACGTTCACGGCCAGTACAATTTGATTCCGGAAGCGGGAGAAATCGATGATTTCGCCCGTCAGGGAAGGTGCCGAAAACACATGAATCGATGTCATAAGTGAACGTCGAACGAACCAGTGGTTGACTGGCTTACACTTTAACAGGGAGCGGGCATGCGCCGCAAACTTGCCGATCAGGCACCTGCGGTCAGCGGAGCGGGCAAGCGGCCATGGCGCGCCGTACCCCAAATTACCAGCACCAGCGCGCTGGCGGAAATCAGCGCCGACAGCAAGGGCAAGTGTCCGATAGCCATATGATGGCGTATGGCGAGGCTGCCCAGCCAGGCGCCGACGGCATTTCCAAGATTGAATGCACCCTGATTCAGGGTTGAAGCCAGATTGGGCGCTTCGGCCGCCTGGTCGACCACCAGAGTTTGCAACATGGGGACCAGCGAAAACCCCAGCACTCCCCAGACAAACAGGACAGGCAGGGCCGGTATCCAATAAGGCAGTACCAATGTCAGAATAATAAAAATCAGCGCCAGGCTTGCGAAAATCCAGCGCAGGCCGGCTTCCAGATGGCGGCCTCCCAATCTGCCGCCCAGAGTGCTGCCGACCGTAAGCGCCACCCCATATAACAACAGCACTCCGGTGACGCCGCGCTCGGAAATTCCACTGACCTCTTGCAACAGGGGAGCAATGTATGTGAACACGCAAAAAAGCGCGGCCGAAGCAAGCACGCTGGCCAGCAAGGGCCAAAGCACTTTCAGGTTCTTCAATACTCTGAATTCGCTCACAATATTGGTTTGCTGCATAGGCAGCCTGCCGGGTAGCCAGCATCCTAAAGCCAGCACGGCGCATAGGCCAATTCCCGAGACAGCCCAGAAGGCAGAACGCCATCCGGCCATTTGGCCGAGCCAGGTTCCCAGCGGCACGCCCAGCACATTGGCCAGGGTCAGGCCGGTGAACATCAGTGCAATGGCTTGCGAGCGCTGTGCTCGGGGCACCAGGTCGGCAGCAACGACGGCGCCGATTCCGAAAAAGGCCCCATGACAGAACGCCGTCAGGACGCGCGCCGTCATCAGCCAGTGATAAGAGGGCGACAAGGCGCAGCATAAGTTTCCCAGCACAAAGGTGCTGGCCAAACCTATCAGGGTGGCTTTACGCGGCCACTTTGAGGTGGCTACGGCAACAATTGGCGCGCCGACAACGACACCCAGGGCATATGCCGTTATCAACAAGCCGGCAATGCCGATGGAAACGCCCAGATCGGCGGCTACATTGGGCAGCAGGCCCATGATTACAAATTCACTGGTTCCGATACCGAACGCTGCGGCAGCCAGGGCGATAAGAGGCAGGGACATAAAACAGGAAAAGGGCTCTTGATGGAGGTTGGCGATTCTGTCTCAGCAACCTAGGGAAAACCCGTATTCTACGCTGAATCACGCCAGCCCTTCATGCTTTTCCGGCACATGTGGCCTGGCATCCACGTCTGCCTCCCGGAGGCGCGCATGAGCATGGCCCCGAATCGTTTACTATCATGCTTGGCTTTCCCTCCTGAAACACCACATTCGATGCCATGACAAAAATCTATCATAATCCGCGCTGCGGAACCTCGCGCACTGTGCTGCAAATGCTTCAAGAGCATGGCGAACAGCCTGAAATAATCGAATACCTCAATCATCCTCCAAGTCGTGCCGAACTCGTGGCGCTTATTAAAAATGCGGGGCTTTCCGTGCGTGAAGCCATGCGCAGCAAAGAAACGGTCTACCAGGATCTGCAGCTCGATAATCCTGCACTGAGCGACGAGCAGCTTATTGATGCCGTGATGGCTCATCCCATACTCATGAACCGGCCGTTTGTGGTTACTGTCAAGGGAACGCGGCTATGCCGGCCTGCTGACGTGGTCAACGACATACTTTAAGTACGGGTCCCGCGCTCCCGGATGACTTCCCAGATCTTTGCGCTGGTTTTTTTGGCCGCTGTCTTTCATGCCTCATGGAACCTGATTGCGAAACGGGCTGCTTCGGCCGGAGCGGCCTTTGTGCTGGCGTACCGATTTTCGTCGACTGTACTGCTTGCGCCTTGGGTGATTTATGTCCTGGTGGTCAATGGCATGGCGTGGAGCGGCACTGTGGTGGGGTTTATATTGCTCTCCAGTGTCATACATCTTGCCTATGGCCTGTCCTTGCAGCGCGGCTATCAAGTCGCCGATCTCTCTGTCGTATATCCCATAGGACGCGGTACCGGGCCTGTGCTGGCTAGCGCGGGCGCTTACCTATGGCTGGGTGAAGACCCTTCTTTTTCCAAGATCGGCGGCATGCTGTGTGTCGTGGCTGGCGTTTTGCTGATTGCGACACAAGGCAATTGGCGTATTTTTTCGCAGGCTCGCGCATGGACGGGTGTGCGGTGGGGCTTGCTGGTGGGCTTGCTGATTGCCTGCTATACCGTCGCTGACGCCTACAGTGTCAAGTGGCTGTATATAGCACCGGTAGTGCTTGACTGGTTTTGCGGCTTGACGATTACCCTGATCATGGCCCCAACGGCATGGGTACGGCGCCAGGCCGTGATTCAACAAATGCAGGGAAAGTGGCGCCTGGCGGTGGCAGTAGGGCTGCTGTCGCCGTTGGGCTATATCCTGGTGCTGTATGCTTTGCAGCAGGGCGCACAGGTCAGCATGATTGCGCCTTTGCGTGAAATGTCCTTGATGATAGGCACTGTGGCCAGCTTTTTCATACTCAAGGAGAAAGTAAACGCGGCCCGCCTGGCGGGTTGCCTGGCGATTATCGCAGGTGTGATTGCTCTGGCGCAGCCGTAGACCTTGCGACGGTCGATGGGTTTGTGACCGGGTATTTCACAATGTGCGCCGAGCGCCGAGTGTGATTAAATCGGCAAAAATCAGGAAGCGCCAATGAACCCATACGATTATTTGCTTGAATTGCCGGACTATATACTTTTTGTGATTTGCATCTTGGCCATGGGACTGCTGACGGTCGTTGCCACGCTGGTCATGAAGTTCGTGGGCAGGTTTTTCCCCAATAAAAAAGGCACCACTCTAATCAACACCATGCTTTCCGGGATCCTCCTGCCCACCGGGATGGTACTTGCCTTTGTGGCCAATGATGTCTGGCAGGCAGATGAAAAAGGGCGGGTGGCTGTCGAACAGGAAGCCACTGCGATCGCAGATAGTCTGCGGGTGGCGAAGTATCTGTCAGCGACCGATGGACAGCCTGTCGCGGCCCTGATCCGGAATTATGGGCGTGCGGTGATTCATACCGAGTGGCCCATGATGGGACGGCACGGCGGAGCCAGCCAAGAGGCGGAAGATTACCTTGAGAACCTGGCGCTCAAGGCGGTGGAGCTCCAGACCGGGGTGCCCAATTCAGTGCGCAGCATCGGCGGCAAAGAGTTGCGCCGATACATACTGCGCATTGAAGCGGCCCGCGGCACCCGGCTGGCTATTGCACAGTCCAGCGTCCGAATGCCGAAGTGGGTCGCGGTTTTCGTCATGTTGTTCGTATCGGCGTGTGTCATGGCCGAACTCCACCTGGGCTTTCGGCGGTCGCTGGCCATTTCCATGACTCTGTTTTCGTTGGGCTTCGGGGTAACCATCTTTTTGATTGCGGCTTACGATGAGCCGTTTACCGGGGTCACGACCATTTCATCGGCACCGATCGAGCGTGCCCTGGCGCGTACCTATCACTGAATTTGCGGGCTGATGCGTCTGCGTGGTTTCGCCTCGGCTCGATGTGACTCAAAACCTGTCGTCCGAGGTCGGAATATTTCCCATGGAAACAACAGTTTGCCGAAATCCCAGAGGGTTTTGATACTGAATTTGCACGGATAGGAATAGAATCGCATTTTCTCGACGTTGACGAGCACCACTTGCACTGCAATGGTGCGTTCCGTGGTCCCTGGCATGCCGTTGCCGGCTTTCCCCGACACTTAATAGAGTAACGTTTTCATAGGCTTGAATGAAAGGACCGTTGTGAGCGCCATACGATGGCTTGCTGCGTTGAGCGTGCTCGTTTGGGCAGGCTGCATTGCGCCGGCGTGGGCCGCCCCTGGGCTGGCTGAATGCCATGGCATGAAAGACCTGGTTTTTGTCGCCCACCAGGACGATGATCTGCTCTTCATGAACCCCGATATCCACGCAACGATCGGCGCGGGCGGTTGTGTGCAGACAGTCTACCTGACTGCCGCCGAGCGGGGCGAAGGCATGGGTTACATGCTTGGCCGCGCCCGAGGCGTCCGGGCCGCTTACTCGTATATTGCGCAAACGACCAACAGTTGGCTGGAAGACGTCGGCGACTTCGACGGACGGCATCTGGCCCGTTTTTTCCTGATGGGCGACAAACGCGTATCCCTGATACACATGCGCTTGAAGGATCCGTGGCTGGGAAAGGGGTGGGGTAGCCTGACGCCACTCAGCCGGGCCGAATCGGTTCCCGGAGCGACTGTGGAGTCGCTGGGACCCTATCCGGAAACGTACGACCGTGCGCAGCTGGTTGCCACCCTGGCGGCCATTATCAAGGATTACCAGCCTACGGTCATTCGTCACATGGACGATACCATCAGCATTCCGTACAACAAGCTGTGTTGGCGCTGCATCGGTAACGATCACCCGGATCACATAGCCAGCGCGCGCCTGGTGCGCGACGCAATCAGGCAGGAGCCAGGCAATTATGCAGAGGTGGCCTATGTCGACTACCCCACGCAGGAACGCGCTTCGAACCTGACTGCAGCCGAAACTTCCGCAAAAACCGTCGCATTCAAGCACTATGCCTGGGAAGATTACCGCTATTGTCCGAAAGATCCTGCCAGTTGCAAGGAACCGGCCGGTACGGCGGCGTCCTGGGTAAGCCGCACCTATTACGTTATACGCCATACCCTGGCGCCGGCTATTGCCGCGGACTCAAACGGCGGCTATCTGCTGTTTGCCGTCGGCGAAGCCAATTCCGCCGCGAATGTTCATGGCAGCCATGATCAATCCTGGCTGTCGCTCGGAGGCCGCATTCCCGGGCGCGTGGCGGCCTACAATTTGATCGATGGTCGTACTGGCATACTCGCTCGCGACGCAACGGGCCGTTTATGGGCCAATGTCCGGAATCCGGATCGGCATTGGCGTGGCTGGCGTGAATTGGTAGCTATACGTACAGTCGATTTGCCTCTTATGTCCCGCAGCGCACAGGGGCAGCCAGCGGCGCTGGCGATGGGCAACGACGGGATATACCACTACGCGGTTGAGATGGATTCGGAACGGGGCGAGTCGTGGCATTGGACCAGCCTGCCCAGGCTTGCAGACGCTCTGCCCAATGCTGCCGCGGCGCTTGATGCCAATGGCAACCCGGCGGTTTTCGCCTCGGATCGCAACGGCGGCCTTTGGGTGAGCTCTCAACGGCTGCCCGGAGTCGACAGTTGGACAGACTGGCACCGCTTGGGCGATGTCTCTACGTCTGGGGGCCTGGCGGCGCAGCGTGATGTCAGGGGCCTGATCGAGCTTTATGTCAGGGACCGGATAACAGGCCATATGCTGCAGTTGATTCAATCGCAGCGTGGCGCTCCTGGCGAGGGCTGGGACGCGCCCCGGGATCTGGGTTTTTCCTATATCGGACAACCGGCCATAGGACTGAACGAAAAAGGCAAGGTGGCCATTGCCGCCCTGGGACACGACGGCGGACGGCTTTGGCTGTTCGAAGGAGGGGCTCGTGCCGTTGTGCTGGGAACGCATGTGGAGTCGTCTCCGGCGCTGCGTACGATCAACGGCACATTGTATGTGCTGGGCCGCAGCAATCAGGTCAGGCAAACATACTGGCTATGGACTCGCGGCAATGGCAATTGGCGTGCGCCTCAACTGCTTGCGGCGCCTCCCGCCAACGGCGGCGCATCGTTCACAGGAAACCCCGATCGACTCCCGGATCATCCGTTCGCATCGCCCATTCTATCGGCTCAAGCCGGCATGAAATAACAATATCAGGCAAAATACGCTACGCGATTCTTGTAGACCGGGAGTCATTTCATGGTCGATTTCGATCAAGTGTTTTCGATTGCTTTGGCGTGTATTGTCCTGATTGTGGTTCCGGGGCCCAGCGTCATGTTCATTGTGGGGCGTGCGCTGAGCCATGGCCGGCGCAATGCACTTGCAACAGTGGCCGGCAATTCCCTAGGAACGTATGGCGTGGCCATTCTGGTGTCTTGTGGAATCGGTGTTATTTTGCAAGAGTCGTATCTGTTGTTTGTCGCGATCAAGATTCTGGGGGCATTGGTCCTGATTTATCTGGGTGTGCAGGCCATCAGGAATCGCAAAGCCATCAATCCATCGCTGATGAGTCAGAAACATTCGCAAAACGCCCTGGTTTCCATGCGGCAGGGCTTTTGGGTGGGCCTGACGAACCCCAAGGCGGTTATCGTTTTCGCGGTGATTCTGCCTCAATTCGTGCACCGCGAAATCGGCCACTCGACATTGCAGATGCTGATGCTGGCCACAATACCGGTTATGGTTGGATTTTGTTCCGACACAGTCTGGGCACTGACAGCCGCCCGGGCGCGGGCCTGGTTTGCCCGTTCGCCGGCGGGTGGCCGGGCAGTTGGCGCTTTGGGCGGCTTGCTGGTCATGGGCTTGGGCATTATCATGCTTTTCAGCGCGCGCAAGGCGTGAATCGAAAAGGCCCTGAGTGAAGAGAACCGTCAGGCCTGATCGTTTTCGGGCTCTTGCAGCATGGTTTGTATATCGGCTGCCAGCAGTTCGTTCATGCGCTCGCTGGTTTCCTTGGTGGCGACCATGAAACGCTCGTCGTCCCCCCATACTTGCTTGAGGGCCTCGAACATATTTTCATCATGCCTACGAAACAGGCGTGCCGCGCGTGCCGCCTGAAACTCCTTGAACCCCAATGTTTTAAGGGCTTCCGCACCCAAAACCAGGCCGGCCTCAAAGGTTTCCCGTTCAACGACATGAGCCCCCTTATCCAGTAAACGGTACGCGTGGCGCCGGTCGTAGGCACGCGCCAGAATCGTAAGGTTCGGAAAATGGCGGGTCGCTATTTCAACCAATCTTTCGGCCTGATCGCGGTCGTCGATTGCCACGATCAACAGTTTCGCCTCGGCTGCGCCCGAAGCGCGCAACAGATCCAGACGCGTTGCGTCGCCATAATATACCCGGCGGCCGAATCGTCGCACCAGCTCGACCTGTTCGGCACTGGCGTCCAGTGTCGACGTTTTAAAACCGTTCACAATCAGCAGGCGGGCGGCGATCTGGCCAAAGCGTCCGAAGCCGGCAACGATTGCATCCGGGCGATCATCGAAGGCTTCGTTTTCGGGCTCGGGTATTGAAGACAGGCCATGAGCGCACCAGCGCTTGTAGCCCATCAGGGTCAAAGGAGTAAGGGCCATGGATGTTGCCACCGCGGCGGTCGCCAGCCCCGATATGCCAGCTGTGATTATGCCCGAGGCCGAGGCTATTCCAAGCAGCACAAAAGCAAACTCCCCACCTTGCGCAAGCGCGGCGGCAGTCAGGGCGGCAGCCCGGCCGTCCACGCCAAAGAGCCGGGCGACGAGGTAAATAACGATCATTTTGATGGCCATCAGGCCGATGACGAAGCCGGCCAGCAAAACAGGCTGGGTGGCGATCAGCCCCAGATCCATGCCGGCGCCTATTGAAATAAAAAACAAACCCAGCAGCAGGCCCCGGAACGGTTCGATATCGCCCTCGAGCTCACGCCTGAATTCGCTGTCGGCCAGAACTACGCCAGCCAGGAATGCGCCCAGAGCGGCGGAAAGTCCAACCGCTTCCATGAGCAGCGCCACCGCGATCACCAGTAACAATGCCGAGGCGGTAAAGATTTCGCGCGAGCGGGTATCGGCAATAAACCGAAAGGCGGGGCGGGTCAGATAACGGCCCGCGCCGATGACCAGCATGACGGCGGCCAGCACGGCAAGCGCATGGACCCATGCGGGGAATCCCGCCAGCATCCCTTGTTCGGACGAGTTCAATGCGCCGGCTCCGCCCGCAACCAGCAAGGGCAGGGCGGCAAACATGGGAATGGTTGATACGTCCTGGAATAGCAAAATACCGAATGCCGCGCTCCCGGCAGGCGTATGCCTGAGTCCTTTTTCTTCGAAAGTCTGCAACACGATGGCGGTCGAAGACAGGGATAGGATGAATCCCAGGGCCACCGCCTGTCGCCAATCCAGCCCTAAAGCCAGGCCCGCTGCCGTCAAGGCCAGGCCCGTAGCAAGGACCTGGGCGCCGCCGAGGCCGAAAAATACGCCGCGCATGCTCCATAGAACAGTAGGACGGACCTCAAGGCCGATGAGGAACAGCATGATGACGACGCCGAATTCGGCAAAATGCATGACTCCGGTCTGATCGCCCACCAGATGCAGGGCGAAAGGGCCTATTGCCGCACCGGCAATAAGGTAGCCGAGCACCGATCCGAGCCCGAGCCTTTGTGCGATGGGAACGGAGATCACGCCAGCCGCAAGATAAACCAGTGCCAGCCATAACAAGCCCATGCCTTCCATGAATGTATTTCCTTATTGGGGCTGCGGGCGCTCAATGCAAGGCGCGCAAGACTTGACCCCGAGTGTGTTGTCGTTTCCAGGATAGTAGTGCACCTCGCGCTGATTCAGGGCCGATATTTTGTGGCGGAACACGCCATCGGATTGATTTTAGTGTTTAGCCTAATGCCAATTAAATAGTTAATATGTTAATTTTAATAATTGATATGTTAAGTTATTGCTTAAAGTCAAGGCATGATCACAATTAGTACAAAATGGAGAGGAAGAAAATGAAAGGCTCGGCTATTTATCGCAAATTATTTGTTGAGTGGCGCAGGCGGCTGTCGGCATTGGCTTGCCTCGGTTTTCTGGCGGCTCCCGCGCTGGCTGCCTCATATCCGGACCACCCGATACGCTGGCTGGTGCCGTATTCGGCGGGCGGCGGCAGCGACATATCGACTCGTCTGGTGGCGCAATTGGTGTCCAAGGAACTGGGTACCAGCATCGTTGTGGAAAACAAGCCCGGCGCTGCCACAATCGTGGCCGCGCAAGAGCTCAGGCGCGCAGCGCCCGACGGGTATACCGTCATGACCGCGGGACAGGGTACGCTGGTACTCAACCCCAGTTTGTATGCCAATCTGGCGTACGATGCCAACAAGGATTTCGAGCCGGTAAGCACTTTGGTCAGGCTGCCTGTGGTGCTGGTGGTACGCCCCAATCTGCCGACCGCGAATCTGCAGGATTTTGTCGCCTACGTGCAAAAAAATCCTGGCAAGCTTTCCTTCGCCTCGGTGGGAAATGGCAGCCCTCATCATTTGGCCGCCGAACTGTTGCTGGAAAAAATCAAAGGCACTGCCACCCATGTGCCTTATAAAGGAACTCCCCCTGCCTTGCAGGACATTGTGGGCGGCCAGGTCGACTTCATGATGGCCGACCTGTCGGCGGCCGCACCGCTGGTCCGTTCCGGGAAGCTGCGCGCCTTGGGAATTCCTTTACCTGAGCGCAGCTCGACTTTGCCCGACGTGCCGACTTTTGCCCAGGCCGGTTTGCCGGGCTTCGAGGCCTACACATGGCAGGGTGTTGTGGTGCCCGCCAAGACGCCCAAGGACATCGTAAGCAGGCTTAACCTGGCCATCGCCAAAGCCCTGGCCGATCCGACCGTCGTCAAGAAGCTTAATGACCTGGGTATTCAGGCCATGGGCGATACGCCGGCCGAGTTCAAGAGTTTTATCGCTTCGGAACAGCAGAAGTGGGGCGGAGTCATACGCGAGCGCCACATTTCCCTGCATTGATCTCTACGGCCCTGGCCACTGGTCCGGGCCTGCTCAAGGCTTCAGGTTCTTGTTCAGAAAGGCAATGGTGCGCGACCAGGCGAGCTTGGCCGCCGCCTCGTCGTAACGCGGAGTCGTGTCGTTATGAAAACCGTGGTTGACACCCGCATACATGTACTCCTGGTACTTGATGCCATTGGCTTTGAGCGCTGCTTCAAAAGCCGGCCAGCCGGCATCGATGCGCTCATCCAGGCCGGCATAGTGAATCAGAAGAGGGGCCTTGATCTTGGCGGTGTCTGCCGCGCTGGGCTGGCTGCCGTAAAAGGGCACGGCTGCCGCAAGATCCGGCAGGCGTACCGCCAGGGTATTGACGACTCCGCCGCCGAAACAGAATCCCACGGCTCCGATTTTGCCGGTGCATTCGGGGCGCGATTTTAGAAATTCAGCCCCGGCAACGAAATCTTCAATACGCTTTTTCGGATCGAGCTGGGCAAACAGCTTGGTTGCTTTTTCTTCGTCGCCAGGATAACCGCCCAGAGGTGTCAGGGCATCGGGGGCAAAAGCCACGAAGTTTTCCAGTGCCAGGCGACGCGCCACATCTTCGATATAGGGATTGAGCCCGCGGTTTTCGTGAACCACCAGAACGCCTGGCAGTTTGCCGGCGGGCTTGGCCGGCAGCGCAAAATATCCGCGCATGGTGCCGGACCCGTGCGGCGAGGGGTAGTTCAGGTATTGAGTTTTGATCCGGCTGTCGTCTTTGGCGACCTGTTGGGCGTACGCGTAATTGGGTTTAAGGCTTTCGAGCATGGCTGCCGCGGTAAAGCCGCCTACCGCAAACTTGGCGGCTCGATCCAGGAATTCCCGGCGTCCGATCATGCCATGCACATATGAATCAAACAGCTTGAGAACACCGGCAGGAAAATCGCTGGCTTTTTTGCGTTCCATGATGAGGTCTCCTTGAGGCAGGGCAGGCTTGCCGTGATGCCAGGCACACTGGATGGCCAGTCCACGGCAAAGAGTAGGGCTGCAATCGATAAAGGCTGCAGGCGAAGTTTGCACCCGAATCGGCCAAAAGTCATCACTGTGGCACGCCTCCTGTGTACAATAATTTACTCAATCAGCATGGCAAACTATGGTTTCCGCCCGTCATTTTTTTGATAATCATCTGCGGCTGGCCATCACTGTCGTGGTGGGCGTGGCTGTTGCCCTGGCTCTTCCCGCATCCTGGAAACCGGATAGCCGGATATTGGCGGGGTGGAATATTACGGTATGGCTTTATCTGTGTCTGATGGGATGGCTGATGATGCGTTCCGATCCTGTTCGGGTGCGCAAACTTGCCGAGCAGGAAGACGAAAGCGCAGGAGCGGTTCTGGTGATCATGTCGATTGCATCGGTGGCCAGCCTCGCGGCCATCATTCTCGAACTTTCGACCGTAAAAGACTTGCCGGCCAATCTGCGCCTGTCCCATTATGCTTTTACCATCGCTACGGTTTTCGGTTCGTGGTGCCTGCTTGGGACATTGTTCACTCACCATTATGCGCGCCTGTTCTATCGGTCCAAGGCAAATCAGCGGCCTTTGCATTTTCCGGAAGGTGAACAGAACCCCGACTATTGGGATTTCCTTTACTTTTCTTTCACGATAGCCGTCGCCGCCCAGACTGCGGACGTATCCGTAATGAACAGGGCGGCGCGCAAGGCGGTGCTGGCCCAGGCTGTGCTCAGTTTCCTATTCAATGTCGCCATCGTAGGCCTGTCGATCAATATCGCCGCCAGCCTGATTGGCTCATGATGGCGCCGGCGTGGCCGGCAGGGCCAGTATGGTCTGCCGCTTGAGTATATTTTCGGAAGCCGGGCGCAGCAAGATCTTGAGATCCGCGGGCAATAGCCGCATCAGCGCCGGCACGTCGGTAAAGTTGCCTGTAATGCCCAGAGTGAACAGATGTCCGGGCTGCTTGAAGTCCTCTTGGTAGAAAGCCCCGTACCAGATTGGCACTGGGGGTTCCCGGTCGGACTTTTCCAGCAGATAGTCAGATCGCCAGAGCCTGAGTACGGTCCGCGATAGAGGTTTGCCGGGATCCAGGAGCACGAATGCCAGCCCCGAGCCCTTGCCCAGATTGTATCTGGGCAGCACCGGCAGTTCCTTGGCCGCGGTGCTCGGAATCAGCCATAACAGTGTCGTGCGGGTCGACCATGCCGGCGGCGCCAGCCATCCGGCTCGCTCCAATCGGCTTTGTATGTGGTCGGCGCTATCGGCCCATTGCAGCACAAACAGCTCTTTGTCGTGGCTTCGCAGTTCCACCCGGTATTTCGGCAGTTTTTGCCAGGTGCTGTCTGTCCATTGCGTCAATGTAATGGTTTGGGTCCGCGATTCCGGTGTGTAAAGCGACAAGTCGGAGTCCGATCGATAAATGAATGTCCAGGCCCCGCTTGCCAGCAGCACCGCCAGAGCCAAGCCTCCCAGAGCTCGGGGGTGCAAGCGTTCAGATACCTGGCGCTGGGTATAAATAATGACAGCCAGCGTCAGCCATGCGACACCCAGGCTCCAGCCTGCCAGGACATCCGACAACCAGTGCGCGCCAAGGTACAGGCGGGAAATTCCGATCAGTACAATCCCTACGGTGGTAATGACGGTGATGGCCGCCCGGTTGATCGGAGTCTGGCGGCGGGCGACGAGATAGGCCAGAAAACCATAAATAATCATGCTGGATGTAGCATGCCCGCTCGGGAAAGAAAAATGTTCGATGCCGCTGTACAGGTTCAAGGGGCGAGGCCGATTTGTAATCAAGGCCAGCAATCTGACCAGGCCTTCGGCGATGATTGTCATTGCCAGCCAATAACCCGCCGTGCGCCAGCATCGCCGCAGGACGAGCCAGCACATCACTGCCAGTGCCACGAACAGGCGGACACGAACGCCGCCCAATTCGGTGATTCCGACCATGAGGTGATCCGCGGGCCAGGTGCGCAGTCCCTGCAGCATATTGAACAGGGCCATATCAAGATGCACTAGCGAATCATGCGTAAATACATCTTGCGCGATAATCAGGAACAGCACGCTGCTGCCGACGAACAGCAGCGTGCATAGCAGCAGGGCATGTGAACCGGGTTTATGCGGATCAAGCAGCATGGACACCCAGAGCCGGGTTCGGGAAGGCGGTGTCGGGGCGGTCTGATTGGCCCATAGCAACGCGCGATCCCGCCATTTCCGGAGTATCGGTATGCCGTTCCTGATGGCCATGCGCGTTACCCATGCGACAAGCCATATCAGCGCGACGAGCAGGATCAGGATCAAGGCAATCCGCCCGCTCACCGCTCGGGCCAGCTGGATTGACGCCCCGAATACCAGGCCGGGCAGAATATGGGCGGGCGACCAGACCAGCGCAGACCCGATATTCGCGAAATAGAATTCCGTGCGTCGCATATGCGCAATACCGGCAATAAAGGGCACGATTGCGCGTACCGGAGCGATGAAGCGTGCGAACAGGATGCTCTTGCCGCCATGTTCGCGGATAAATTGCTGGCCGCGTTCGACCAGGGCTGTACGCCGCTGGAACAGGCCCCAGGTTTTGATCTGTTCGTAGTATTTCCGGCCCACTTCGTAGCTCAGGCCGTCGCCGCACACAGCGCCGATGGCAGCGATGCCGAGAGTGGCCCATACATTAACCGCTCCCGTACCGATCAGGGCTCCGGCGGTGAACAGGACAACCCCTGCCGGAACCAGGGTGCCAACGAGGACGATCGATTCGGAAAACGCCACAAGAAACACAACCAGCAGGACCCAATTCGGGTGCAGAGCGATGTCGTTGAGCAGCGCATGCATTCAGTAAGCTCCTTGCCTGGCGGGGTCAAGCCTTTCCAACAAAAAAATAGAAGGCAATATTGAATTCAGTTTGCCCCAGAACCTTGAAAATGTCATTAATATGCGCCTAGACTATTGCACTGGATGCAGCTGTGCGTCGGGTGTGGCTCTGTCTATATAAAAACCGGAAAGCATCAATGACCAACTCCGATCGGCGGTCTTTTTTAAGAAAGGCCGCGATTTCCGCCGCATCGATGGCATTATTGAATGCCGTGCCTGAGTCAATACGCAAAGCGCTGGCCATTCCGGCGCATTCGGCTACGGGCACGCTCAAGGACGTGGAACACATCGTTGTCCTGATGCAGGAAAACCGGTCGTTCGACCATTATCTGGGGCATCTGAGCGGGGTTCGAGGCTACAACGACCGCTTCCCCATTCGCTTGCCCGATAAGCGGCCGGTGTGGTTCCAGCCAAGAAGCAACTCGTTCCAGGGCACGATTGCTCCTTTCCATCTTGATACGCAGACCACCAGCGCTCAGTGTATCGGCGATCTGGATCACTCGTGGCGCAAAACGCATGCGGCGTTCAACAGCGGCCGCTACGACGCCTGGCCGCAATATAAAACAGACATGACCATGGGATACCACCTGCGCCAGGATATTCCGTTTCACTACGCCCTGGCCGATGCGTTCACGGTTTGCGATCACTATTTTTGTTCCATGCCCGGGCCCACCCACCCGAACCGAATGTTTCTGATGACGGGCACGGTCGATCCCTCCGGCAAGCGTGGCGGCCCGCTGATCGATAATCGCGACCCGGTGTCACATCCTGAATTGCCCGGATTCACCTGGAGGACCTATCCGGAACGCCTGGAGCGAGCTGGGTTTTCGTGGCAGATATATCAGGAAGGCACCGATCCTCACGATATTTATCAAGGGAATTTTGGCTTGAATGTGCTGGCCAATTTTAAAAATTTCATCGACGCGCCCACTGGCTCCTCCTTGCGTCGCAGAGCCATGACGGCCTGTCCCGTGACGCAATTGGCTGATGACGTCAAGCAGAACAAACTGCCGCAGGTTTCATGGGTATTGCCGCCGGCGGCTTTTTCCGAACATCCTAAATGGACCCCTGCCTATGGGGCGAACTATATTGCGAGAGTGCTGGATGCCTTGACGGCTAATCCCTCGGTGTGGAGCAAGACGGTATTGTTTGTCCTGTATGACGAGAATGACGGATTTTTTGATCACCTGGTACCGCCTCAGCCGCCGTCCGATGCCAGTCAGGGGAAAAGTACGGTAAGCATTCAGGACGAATTGCACACGGTCGTCAATCCTGCGCACAGGCCCGTGTACGAAGCCGATAACTTGCCTTACGGATTGGGTCCACGAGTGCCGATGATTGTAATTTCCCCCTGGTCCAAGGGCGGTTTTGTATGCTCCCAGGTATTCGACCACACATCGGTGATCCGATTTATCGAGCAGCGGTTCGGGATATTCGAGCCGAATATCAGCGCCTGGCGGCGCGCGGTATGCGGCGACCTGACAGCCGCGTTTGACTTCTCGCGCAGCGACGAACTCATGCCGGCCTTGCCCGACACCGCAGGCTATCGAGCCTTGGCCGATCGGCAATGCAGTACATTGCTGAAACCGGCTCCGCCTGCCGGCGATGCCTATGCCATTCATGCGCAGGAGCCCGGCAC
Organism: Paralcaligenes ginsengisoli; assembly: GCF_054781135.1. NCBI lineage: Bacteria > Pseudomonadati > Pseudomonadota > Betaproteobacteria > Burkholderiales > Alcaligenaceae > Paralcaligenes > Paralcaligenes ginsengisoli. Next base: position 365,585 of record NZ_BAAGUZ010000031.1, on the reverse strand, counting down.
CCGTCCTGCCCGGCCCCTGCCTTATGACCTGCATGTGGCGAATCAGGTGGATATCCGTAAAAGACAAATACAATTGACTTTCACCAATAGTGGCAGGCAGGGCGCTCATTTCTGGGTGTATGCCGATGACTCCGGGAACAGCCCACGGCGATATACGGTCGAGGCAGGCAAGTCGTTATCCGACAATTTCGCCACCAATGGGCAATCGGCAAGCTATGCCTGGACGGTATACGGCCCCAATGGCTTCCTGCGCAGTGTCAAAGGCTCCATACCCACGACGGACGAGCCTGACACGACATTGTTCACGATACAGGACGGCTACGATACGATGAACGCCGAGTTCCTGTTGGAACTGAGCAATCAAGGTACGGAGCCGCTGTCCATCGTTCTGACGGATATGGCCTATGGAAACCCCGAGCAGGGAATCACCTTGATGCCAAAAGCCAGGCATGTCTCGGCGTGGAGTGTAGCGGGTAGCCACCACTGGTATGACGTGACGGTAGCCTTGATGGGCTACCCTGACTACATCCGGCGCTATGCGGGCCATTTGGAAACGGGCCGGGCCAGCAGCACCGATCCGGCGGCGGCCAATCCGGTCCTGCTTTGACTCCTCCCAGGGACCAGGCAGGCCGGTAACGTATGGAAAGATATCTCCGGGAAGTCCGTGTTTTAATAAATAAAGATTTAAAGGGCCGCGCTCAGGCCTGCAAGAGGCTTTTGCACGCAGGCTTTGCTCAGGCACCGGAGGCTTTTCATCTATGCCAGCTGTATCCTCGTTCGCTGCTGAACCCCTACGCACGATAGTCCCGCGTGCGGCGCTGCAGCAACATTATGACGAAGTTCGGGCACATACCCTGGCTTTGGCGGCTCCGCTGTCGGCCGAGGATCAGTGCATTCAGTCCATGCCCGACGCCAGCCCCACAAAGTGGCATCTGGCGCATACCACCTGGTTTTTCGAGACCATGGTCTTATGCGCGCACGGGCTTGACTACCAGCCCTTCGACGAACGTTATTTCTATCTTTTCAATTCATATTACGAGACACTTGGCCCGCGCCATCCGCGCCCGCAGCGAGGGCTCCTGACGCGCCCCGCGCTTGACGAAATCCACGCCTATCGCCATCACGTCGACCGGGCCCTGGCGCATCTTCTGCAGTATTGCAGCGACACGCAGTGGCCGCGAATTGGGCAATTGGTAACCTTGGGCCTGCATCACGAACAGCAGCACCAGGAGTTGCTGTTGACCGACATTCTCCATGCCTTTTCGTGCAATCCCCTGCAGCCCGCCTACCAAAAGGCCGGTGCATCGGAATCGATGGGGCAGGAGGCCATGCGTCCGGCAGCGGACTCGGCATGGACGGATTTGGCCGGCGGCATCGTTTCCATTGGGTGCGATACCGGCATGTCGCATGAATTCGCCTTCGATAACGAGACTCCGCGCCACGAGGTATTGCTGCAACCCTGCCAGGTGGCACGACGACTGGTGACCTGCGGTGAATATGCGGATTTTCTGGCCGATGGCGGTTACCGGACACCTGCCCTGTGGTTGTCCGACGGGTGGGCGGCGCTTCAGGCCAATGGCTGGCGGGCGCCCATATACTGGACAGCCTCGGACGATTCCGATACTTCCGCACAAAATTGGCAGGTATTTGGCCTTCAGGGGCTGCGTCCGCTCGACCGCGCCGTGCCGGTCACTCATCTGAGCTTTTATGAAGCAGCCGCCTATGCGGAATGGGCCGGCGCACGGCTGCCGACCGAATTTGAATGGGAAGCGGCGGCAGGTGCTCCGGGCATGACTCAAATCATGGGTCACGCCTGGCAATGGACACGCTCTTCGTATGATCCGTATCCCGGTTTTCGTCCCATAGGCGGCGCGGTAGGCGAATACAACGGCAAATTCATGGTGGGGCAAATGGTGTTGCGCGGCGGCAGTTGTGCAACGCCGGCTGGCCACTCCCGCGCAACGTATCGAAACTTCTTTCCGCCCGGCGCTCGATGGCAATTCTCGGGTTTGCGTTTGGCCAAGGACATGAAATGCTGATTAGTCCACAACGTCATTACGACACAGCTTTGCAGGATACCGGTGGCAGGGCGCCGGCGGCAGACGGTTTTGCCCACGATATGCTGGCCGCCCTTGCGGCGCGGCAGCGTCGTTTGTCGCCCAAGTATTTTTACGATGAAGCGGGTTCCGCGCTGTTCGATCTTATTTGCGATCTGCCCGAATATTACCCAACGCGCACCGAATTGGCACTGCTCTCGAATCATGCCGGCGAAATAGCCAGACATATGGGGCCGAATGCCGAGATCGTGGAGTTCGGTGCCGGCTCCTTGCACAAGATCCGTTTATTGCTCGATGCCATGGATCAGCCCTTGCGCTACTTGCCGATTGATATTTCCGGCGCGCACCTGGCGACTTCGGCGGCCCGCTTGCAAGCAGATTACCCTGGCCTTGGCGTGGTTCCGGTCGTGGCCGATTACACCCGTGCCTTTCAACTGCCCTCAAAGGTTCCGGGAGGCGGGCGGCGCATCGGTTTTTTCCCTGGATCTACGCTGGGCAATCTGAGCCAGGCAGGCGCTTTAAGGTTTTTAAAACAGGCGGCACGACTGTTGCGCGGCGGAGCACTGCTCGTAGGTGTGGATCTGGTCAAAGCTCCATCGACCTTGCATGCCGCCTATAACGATTCCAGAGGAGTCACCGCCGCCTTTAACCTGAATGTGCTGGAACGCGCGAATCGTGAGCTCGATGCGGACTTCAATGTATCGCAATTTGCCCACAGCGCTTTTTATAATGCACCTTTGCAGCGCATTGAAATGCATTTGATGAGCCGCCGCGCACAACAGGTTCATGTCTGCGGGGAAAGTTTCAGCTTTGCGGAAGGCGAAACCCTGCACACCGAAAACTCGCATAAATTTACAGTCGAAGGATTGCGTGCGCTTGCTGTGCAAGCCGGGTTCAGGCCCGGTCCCGCCTGGACCGACCCCCAGAAATTGTTTAGCCTGCATTGGCTGCGTGCGCCGTTTTAGACGCCACGATGCCTTGTGCACCCAATTGGAATGCTTGCCGCGCCTTGGGCCGGAACTCCACGCAAAGTTATACTGCCTGTCATGAAAAATCTTTCTTCAAACAGCTCACTGGAAACCGTAACAGTGCAGATTACCGGCCGCGTGCAAGGGGTGGGTTTTCGAGCCGCCGCGGTGCGCCAAGCCCACATGCTGGGGATTACCGGCTGGATTCGCAACGCCGCCGACAAGTCGGTGGAAGCCCTGCTTCAGGGTTCGCATGATCAGGTCGATCTTATGCTCTCCTGGTTACTTACCGGGCCGCCCGGAGCCCGCGTCAATGAAGTGATCAATCAACAGCAAGTCATCGATCGGCGCTTTGACCGCTTCGAGCAGCTGTAGTGGTGCCAGAGGGGCTCAACGGAACACAGACACAGGGGGAAGCTTGGATGAAAGCAGAAATTCTGGTGGTTGGCGGCGGCGTCATTGGCTCCAGCATCGCGCTTTACCTCAGACGGCACCCGCGCGCCGGACGGGTAGTTGTGGTGGAGCCCGATCCGGCTTACGCATTGGCTTCGACTCCGCGCGCCTCCGGCGGCTTCAGAAGGCTTTTCTCGACGCCCGAGAACATCCAGATGTCCCAATACAGTATTGGGTTTTTCGATAATTTCGAAAAAGAAGTGCCTGTCAATGGGCAGGCGCCCGGCCTGCAGATCAAACGGCAAGGCTATCTGTTCATTGTCCAGCCCGAATTTCTGCCGACTCTGGAAGCGAGCCATCGAACCCAAAGTGCACTTGGCGTGAATGTCCAGTTACTGGACAGGGCAGCGCTCAAGAGCCTGTTTCCATCTTTGGAGACCGATGACATCGGGGCCGCCCTGTACTCGCCCGACGATGGCTGGCTCGACCCGAATTCCCTGCTTCAGGGAATCAAGAAAAAAGCGCAAGACCTCGGTGCCGCCTATGTGCAGGACCGCGTCGTGGCCATCGGCTCAAGCCAAGGCCTGGCCCGCAGCGCAAGCCTCGAATCGGGCCAGTGCATTCAGGCGGATATTATCGTCAACGCGGCTGGAGCTTGGGCGCAGCAGGTATCGGCCATGGCAGGCATGCCGCTGCCGGTCTTTCCCATGCGCCGGTTCGATCATTATTTTGAATGCAAGGCGTCCATCGAGCCCTTGCCTTATATCAAGGATCCAGCGCGGTTGGCGATGCGGCCCGAAGGGAGAGGCTTCACCGCAGGGATCCCCAACTGGAACGAGCCCCGCGGCTTTAATTTCGATGTGGATCACGATTATTTTGAAAACGTGGTCTGGCCGGCCATCGCGCATCGCGTGCCCAGTTTTGAGGCCGTCAAGCTGAAAAGCTCGTGGAGCGGCTTGTACGACCAGAATGCGCTCGACACCAACATGATTCTGGGCCCCTGGCTCGGCGGCCTGAGCAATTTTTATGTGGCCGCCGGCTTTTCCGGCCACGGCTTGATGCATGCCCCCGCCGTGGGCCGTGCCATGGCCGAACTCATCCTTGATGGGGACTATCAAACGCTGGACCTGTCCAATATGAGCTATAAACGCATCATTGAACAGACGCCTTACGCCGAAAAAGGGATAATATAAAGTTTTAAATAATATTTAATTTTAATTGGTTATATTCAATATTTAAAGTTAATTATTTAAAGTTAATTCTAGAATCAAATAGAAACTTGATGCTCGCCTCCACGCACTGCTTGGGGCCTGAGCGAATCTAGGAAAGAATGTTTTTCATCCCTTGGCGCCTGTATCCGGCGCCGGGCCCATCACAACATGAACCCGATGAGTCTTGCCGTCGTCGGCCAGCGGCACCGCCTGCGAGTCTGCCGGCAAGGGGGCGCCGTCAAGCTCGACATTCAACACTCCCTTGGCCACGCCGCCGGGATTGTCGACCGTAATCAGATAGCGCGCGGTGCCATGCCGGTAGCTGAACCGGAAATTGCGCCAATCGGGGGGAATGCAAGGGTCGATCGTCAGACAATCCCCGTGCTTTTGAAAACCCAGAACCGATTCCAAGCCGCCGCGATATAGCCATCCGGCCGACCCGGTGTACCAGGTCCAGCCGCCGCGCCTGACGTGTCCGGAAGCGGAGTAAATATCGCCGGCCACGACATACGGTTCGACTTTATAGGCGTGAACGCCGGCGCGTGTAGAAGCGTGATTGATGGGATTGAGGATTTTGAATAAATCGGCCGCCCGGTTTCCATCTCCCAGTATGGTGTAGGCAATCATGCACCAGGTAGCGGCATGAGTGTATTGACCGCCATTCTCGCGCACTCCCGGCAGATAGCCTTTGATATATCCAGGATCCAGTGGTGTCTTGTCGAAGGGAGGGGTGAGCAACAGCACCAGATCGTCGCCTGGCCGGATCAGATATTGCTCGACCGACTGCATGGCCCGCTGCTGTCGCGTCGCCGTGCCCGCGCCGGAAATCACGCTCCAGCTTTGTGCCAATGAGTCAATGCGGCATTCGCTGTCGGAGGAGCTTCCCAGCGGTGTGCCGTCATCGAAATAAGCACGCCGATACCAGGCGCCATCCCATGCTTTCTTTTCAAGCGCTGTCTGCAGTGCAGCGGCGTGTTTTTGCCACCGCTCAATGCATGTCTGGTCTGCGCGCGAAGACGCTATGGCGGAAAACCTGGATATGGTCGAACAAAGAAACCAGCCCAGCCACACACTTTCTCCTTTGCCCTCGTGGCCGACGCGGTTCATGCCATCGTTCCAGTCGCCGCCGCCCATTAATGGCAGGCCGTGGATGCCCGTGGCCAGGCTGCAATCGATGGCACGCACACAGTGTTCGAACAGGCTGCCCGACTGGGCCGATACGGTAGGCTCGTAGTACGCGTTTTCCTGGTCCGCAGCCACGGCGGCGCCTTCCAGGAACGGCACGGTTTCGTCGAGCACCGCCAGGTCTCCGGTGACCGTAACATAGTGCGCCACCACATAGGGCAGCCAGAGGCGGTCGTCGGAAATATGTGTGCGCACGCCGCGCCCCTTGGGCGGATGCCACCAATGTTGCACGTCGCCCTCGACAAACTGCCGGGCTGCCGACCGTAAGATATGTTCACGGGCGAGATCCGGACGAGTCACGTTCAACGCCATGCTGTCCTGCAACTGATCGCGGAAGCCATAAGCGCCGCTGGCCTGGTAAAACGCCGTGCGCGCCCACATCCGGCAGGCCAGCACCTGATAGAGCAACCAGCCATTGAGTATCAGATCGGTGGCGCGATCAGGGGTTTCGACCTGGACTGTAGTTAGAATCCGGTCCCAGTTGCCTGTAACTTCAGATAGGACTTTCGATGTATCGAGAGTGCGGTACCGTGCTGTCAGATTTCGTGCCGCCTGCCGGTCTTCGGCCTGCCCCAATATGAATGTCAGTTGTATTGACTCGCCCGGCGCGATTTCAACACTGGTCTGCAACGCGCTGCATGGATCCATGCCGGCGCCGGTCTTGTTGCTTAGAACGGTATCGGTGGCCAAGGCTGCGGGTTGCTCAAGATTGCCGTTGCGGCCAATAAACTCTGTACGGTCTCCTGTCCATGATGTCTGGCGACCGACCCAGTCGACAAAGGCGATCCGTTGCCCGAATTCGGCATTCCAGGGATTATGGGCAAACATCGCACCGGACGAAGAGTCCATTTCGGTTATGACAAACGGCGCGCTGTTTGCTCTGGCAGTACCCAGAACCCATTCAACATAGCCTGTCACACTTAGCTTGCGCAGACGAGACGAGCGATTCTCCAGGGTCAGCGTGGAAATTTTGACAGGATCGCTCCAGCTTACAAATTGCAGCAGCTCGCTCATGATGCCGTGCGAACCGTGCTGAAACCGGCTATAGCCATGGCCATGGCGGGCAATGTAGCGGGTGTTTTCCAGGCGGATCGGCAGGGCAGTGGGTGTCCAGAGCTCACCGGTTTCGTTGTCTCGCAGATAAAACACTTCGCTCGGTGTGTCGCTGACTGGATCATTCGACCAGGACGTAAGCTGGTTTTCCTGACTGTTGGATGACCATGTATAGCCCGCTCCCGACTCCGAGACCTGGAAGCCGAAATCGGGATTCGCAATGATATTGACCCAGGGCGCCGGCGTCCGTTGATCTTTCCCCAGAACGGTAACGTATTCTCGGCCTTGCTCGGCGAAGCCGCCAAGGCCATTGAAAAACTCCAGCGTCGGCATTGATTGCGCTATTTCGGCATGAGTGCGTGGCGAGGGCGTGCGTGGCGCAGTGGCGGCAGGTCTGGATTCTGCACGCCGCATGCGCACTATCTGCTCTTCCAGACTGCCTTGTTTGTTTCCGGCCAGCACTACCCGGGCCGCACACTGCAGTAGTTCCAGTTCCGGCTCTTCAAGCAAATCGGCGCGCAGCACAAAAATGCCGCCTTGCTTGGAAGGCGGCGCGGTCTGGCTGCCGCTGACCAGGTTTTCGAGCGATGTTTGCAGATCCTGCGCATAAGAGGCTTTTTTTTCATTCAGGATGACAAGATCGACAGCCAGACCTTTACCGTGCCAGTATTCATGAGCACGCAAAAGCTGCCGCACAATTTCGCGGTCTTCCTGTTCGTCGATGCGAAGCAATACGATGGGCAGGTCGCCCGATATGCTGTATTGCCACAAGGAGGTGGCGTTCAGGGTATTGCGTTTGAGCATATCCCCGCTTGGGCGCATGGCTGGGTCGGAGTAGAGCACCCGGTTGGCAAGAAACTGAAACAAGTGTGCCTCGTCCGCGGTGATGCCCAGATGATGCAGGCGCACCTGGCCCTCGGTCCAGGCAAGTGTCGAGATCCGTTCGAAGCTGGCGGGGTCGCGATACTTGTCGGCCAGGTTGATAATTTCTTCGCGCGTGGATGCAACCATGGTGGCAAACACAATATGTGTTGTCGCGCCGGCGGCAACCTGCACCCGGGTGCGCAAACTCAGAATCGGGTCAAGCACTGCCCCGACAGTATTGGACAGCGGGCGGCCGTCCATTATGGCGACGGGATTGCGTATGGGATGGCCGCGGCCGAGGAAACGCGCGCGGTCTGTTTCGTATCCGGCATTTTCGCCGTGTGTGCTCCCGGCAAAAATATGCGCGGCCCATACCGGGGCATCGGCGGCGCTGCGTGGCCGCCGCATGGCCATCAGGCCTTGCACTTCCGGCAAGTATTCGGTCTGTATAAAAAGATTGGAAAAGGCCGGATGCGCCGTATCGGCGGCCATAGGCGCAAGCACTACCTCCGCGTAGGAGGTCAGTTCGATTTCCCGGTCCTTGGTGCCGGAATTGGTAATGGAAAGGCGGCGAATCTCGGCATTGTCTTCCGGCGAGACGAGAATCTCCAGACTGGTGGCAAGGGTTCCATCGTGACGAACGATGCGTGCCCGGTCCTCGGAAAAAATCACTTCGTAGCGGTCTGGTTCCACGCCTGAAGGCTGGTAGCTTGCCGACCATACTTCGCCGCTTGCGGTATCGCGCAGAAAAAGATAGCTGCCCCACGCATCGCTGGTCGGATCTTCGCGCCAGCGTGTCACAGCCAGCCCGTCCCAGGTGCTATATCCCGATCCGGCCGTGGTCACCATGACGGTATACCGGCCGTTCGAAAGAAGATGGCTGGAAGGGATTCCTTGCCTTGCTGAATGGAAGCGACGGGAAGCGGGCATGATGATTTCCTTGGCGCGCGTTGCGCCGATAGTATCCTGGCGCGGGTAGGTAATGCCGATCTCGCGCGGTATGGGTTCTTGAAGCAGCAGATCGGCGGCACGCACGATCGATTGCCGATGAAACCGATGGCGCATGATGCCATCGAACAAGGTATTGCCAAGGGCTACCAGCGACATCCCCTGGTGGTGCGCCATATATGTGCGAACCGGCGCAGCGAGTTGGCTCTCGGGGATGCGTGCCGGAGTAAAGTCGATGGCGTCGTAGTAGCCGTAGATGCCACACCCGCCGCTGGCTTCGATGTGCCTGAAGTTGGCGATGGCGGCGGGGGCCTCGTACATGGCAGCGAGCGCCGTGGCGTAAGGAGCTATAACCAGGTTTTGTGCCAGGCCGCGTTTCAGACCCAGCGCGGGCACTCCGAAGTCGGCATACTGGTAGGTCAGGGCACGGTCGCGTACGTTATACGCCGATTCGGAAACTCCCCACGGTATGTGGCGTTTCCGGCCATAGGCAATCTGCCGCACGATAACCAGGCGGCAGGTCTCGTCGAGCAGGCTGTGGCGCGGCGTGTACATCACCAGCGACGGCATCAGGTACTCGAACATCGAACCGGACCATGACATGAGGACAGCACTGTTGCCTTGGGGCGTCATGGGGCGGCCCAGGCGAAACCAGTGAGTCGCAGCCACATCGCCTTTGGCGATGGCAATGAAGCTGGCAAGGCGAGCCTCGGAGGCCAGCAAATCATAATAGCTGTCGTCCAGGGACGCATCCCCGACTCTGTAACCGATTGCGAACAGGCGGCGATCGGCATCGAAAAGAAAGCCAAACTTCATGTCAGTGAACAGGCGTTTTGCGGTGGCTGCCAAGGCGTTCAGCCGGTCGGCCAGCGTGGCGGCGCACGTCTTGGTTGAGGGCGCAGCTGCGCCGCCCGTGAGGGCAGACATGTCATTTCGCGAAGCCGCCGCCAACGTCGGCGTATAAAGCGGCAGGTCGCGCAGATGACTGGCCACATCGGACTGAATGGTTCGCGCCCAAGCCAGCACTTCGCTATGTTCCGCATCGCCGCGTTCCTCGGCAAATGTTTCGGCCAGATCCAGCAGCGTGCCGGCTCGTGTCCCCAGTTCGTGCCAGCGTGTCGGCCAGTCTGCGGCATTTGCAGGTTCTTCAATCAGCCATCGATCGAAATCGTCCAGGCCTTCACGCAGCTGGCTTGGGTTTACGGTCAATGTACGGCGATCATCGCGTTCCGCCCGAATGGCTTCACGCAATAGCCACACCGAATCCCTGATGCCGGACAGGTGCATGGCAGTGAATACGGGTTTTCGCGTCATTTCCTCGCAAGCGCTTGCCAGCGCAAGCAGATGGCCCGCGAGGTTGCCGCTGTCGACGGACGATATGTATTGTGGATTGAGCGGGTTCAGGGAATGAGTATCGTACCAGTTGAAAAAATGGCCCCGGAAGCGCGGCAATGTTTGCATGGTACCCAAGGTGGCTTCCAGCCGCTCCACCATTTCCGTGATGCCGATCCAGCCGAAATCGCGCGCCGAGATCGTGGACAAGAGATAGAGTCCGAAATTGGTTGGGGAACTTCGATGAGCCACGACGGGGTAGGGGTCTTCCTGAAAATTGTCCGGGGGCAATGAGTGATTCTGCTCGTCGACGAAAGTAGTGAAAAAACGCCAGATCCGGCGCCCCGACAGACGAAGCGACAGGGTGTCGGCGACGCTGGCCGGCTCGGGCCCGGCGGCCGGCGGAGGCAGGCTGATAAGTTGCGCAAAGAACGGGGAAACACACCATAGCGCCAGGAATGGCGCCGCAGCGCCCAGGTTGGCGGGGTTGATGTACGTCACGATGATTCCGAAAGCGGCCACAATAAAGACCGCGCCACGCAGCGCCCAAGTGAAATGCATCAGCGACAAGCTGGCCCGCAGCTTCGCCTGAGCGGAAGTGACCCATTCAAGCAGCAGGCGATGGCTGACCAATAAGCGAAACAAGGTGCGGCCGATGGCATCGAGGGCCAGCCAGCTGCGGTGGGCCAGGAGCGCGAGCGCAATAATCATATAGGCACAACCATGCAGCACATCCTTGCCCACGGCACGCATATGGCTATCGCGTGAAATGCCGAAGCGAGGAGGCACCAGTCCGTGGCAGATCGAGACGATAGCGGGCGCGGCCAGGGCCAGCAGGACATAGGCGGACCAGAGGCCGGCAGGCACGTGCGGCAATGTCCAACTGGCCAGCAAAATGAAAATCATGGCGGGCGCGGACAAGGAACGGCGCAAGTTATCGATCATCTTCCATCGACTCAGGATGGGAATGGCGGTAAAGCCCGCTATCCAGGGCAACAACTGCCAATCGCCGCGTATCCATCGATGCGATCTGGATGCCGCAACCTGATAATGCGAGGGAAAGTCTTCGAATAATTCAAGATCCGTGACCAGGCCGCAGCGGGCAAAAATCCCTTCGAACAGATCATGGCTGAGAATGGTGTTTTCCGGGATCCGGCCAGCGAGAGATGCTTCGAACCCATCCACATCGTAAATGCCCTTGCCCGTATAACTGCCTTCACCGAACAAGTCCTGATAAACATTCGATACCGCTCCGGCGTACGGATCGATGCCGCAGGGTCCCGAAAAAACATGCTGAAAAATCGAGCTTTCGCTGGCCGTCGGCAGTGTTGGCGTAATGCGCGGTTGCAGAATGCCGTAACCTTCGACAACGCGGCGCGATACTGGGTCGATGCGAGGGCGGTTAAGGGGGTGGGCCGCCGTTCCTACCAATTGGCGCACCGCGTCTATAGGCAGGCGTGTATCGCTATCCAGGGTAATGACGTAGCGTATCCCCGCCGGAGTATGGGGCGGCTTGCCATCGATGGACAAGAAAGACGTGTCTGTCGCGCCACGCAAAAGCCGGTTGAATTCGTGCAGCTTGCCGCGTTTTCTCTCCCACGCCAGCCACTTGTGCTGTGCTTCGTTCCATAAACGTTTGCGATGAAACAGGAAAAAACGCTCCTCGCCATCAAGCATGGCACCGTGCCGCGCATTCAGGGATGCGATTCTCCGTACCGCCGCATCCAGCAATAGCCCGTCGTCTTCCCGGTGCTCTGTGTCGGCATCGGTCCAGTCCGAGAGCAGCGCAAAATGGACATCGCCTTTCGGGTTCGCGAGGTAGTGCACTTCGAGTTGATCGATCTGCGCGATGATCCCCGCTTCGGTCGTCAGCAATGTGGGCACGACAACGAAAGTTCGCAAGGCCGGCGGAATTCCTTTTGCCAATTCAAGCCGTACCAGATGGCGCGGAGGCACAAGCCTGGTAATTGCCTTGTCGATCAGCAGTATCGCGACGTCCGAGGCCTGGAAGAATCCCAGCAGTCCCAGCACGCACAATGCAGCCACGTCGACCCCGGCCTTTGCGCTGATCCAGAGCGGCAGCGCCAGCAACAAGGCGCTGGCCAGCAGAATCGTGCCAATATAGGCTGTCGCGGCATGGGATGTATAGGCCCGCAGGCAGCGCTGCCCAAAAGAAATACGAAAGCCGATTTCCCGTTCGAAATTCCGGCGCCCGGTCGATATCAGGTAATAGCCCGGGTCCGATAGGCGGTCTTGCGGATCTCCTGTCTGCAGGGCTGCGCGAGCGGCTTTGTCCATCACCGCGTTGGCTATTTCGAGTTCCGTATGCCGCGATCCGCCCGCCAAGGTTTCGATGGCGTGCCTGTAATGATCGCGGCTTTTAAAATCCATGCCTGAATAAATGGGGTTGCGGCGAAGGCACGCATCCACCAGGCTGATATCCTCAAAAAAAGGCTGCCAGTCAAATGCCTTCATGTCGCGCATGCTGGTGATCAGATTTCGCACCGTCATATTGGCGGCGGCTTGGCTGGCATGTTCGCTTTGCACGATGTCGTCGGAAGACAATCCCTGGCGCGCGAGTTCTTCGTCAAGCCAGTGCAGAGAAATATCCTGGTAACGCAAGCGCTGTATCAACTGCACGGCAAAAGCGGCCGCCAAGCGCCTCGCAACAAGATCGTGCAATACGCCCTCGACCTCTTGCGGCGCTCGGTGATCGAGCGCGAGCAGGTCGTCGGCGAACTTGTCGGCCTGGTGCCTACTTTCCTGCGAGCCAGCGACAAGTACACAAAGGCGGCGCAGATTCTCGATCATCACACACCGCAACGTAACCGGAATAGCCCACAGTTCGGCAATGGTCAATGGCTGGGTTCGTTGATAGGCGCGCAGGAAGCAGCGCAGCAGGGACGCATCGAAACGGCTATCGGTGTGAGCCACGAATGCCCAGATCACTCCATAAATTCGGGGGTGGTCGCGAAGTGGGCCATCCGATAATTGAGGCAGGGCTCGGTATGACGGCGCTTCAAGCTCGAGACGGGTTGTCTTGAGCTGATCTTCAATTGCACGGAAATTATCCAGCAGCCATTCGGCAGCTGGGGTGATGGATCGCCGCTCGAGAGCCGCTTGCGCGATGGCATCGTAGCATTTGAGCAGCGTGCGTGCATTGTTGGCCGTTCGCCCCGAGAGGGCATGGCCGTTTTTGATTTTAGGGGAAATTGTTTGTGCGGCAGCGAGGCTGGAGGCATGTTGCTCCAGCCGTTCCACACTGAAAAGTTCGGCGCGTATTGGCGGTTCGAATGGATCCGGATCGCTGTCTGCGCGCCCCGATTCCAGGAAATTCAGAATACGCGGCATATGCCCCATACAGGTACCTCCTTGGTACTATGGTGCCCCCTTTTCCCTTTTCTTAGCTCCAGAAAACAGAGTAACACCGATAGCGCCCTTATTGCCAGCAATCCCGGGTCCATACTCGGCACGGTTATGAAAATAGGCATGAACTGCGCTGCTCGATTACTATGTAATGCGAATTCCATTTGTCTGAAAGTACGGGAGCAAGCTATATGAAACTGTCTACCGACGCTGAATTGCGCCTGCTGCAGCACGAAACTTTCGCTTATTTTTTGCACGAGACCAATCCGGAAAACGGTTTGGTGATCGATAAAACAGCACCTGGCTGGCCTGCCAGCATAGCGGCCACGGGCCTCGCATTGGCGGCCTACCCGGTGGGCGTGGAGTGCGGATTCATGTCACGCGAAGCGGCGATCGAGCGTACGCTCGCAACACTGCGTTTTTTTTGGAACAGCCCACAAGGCCCCGAACCCGATGCGACAGGCTACCAGGGGTTTTATTATCATTTCCTGGATATGCAAACCGGACGGCGTGCGTGGCAGTGTGAGCTTTCGACGGTGGATACTGCCTTTCTGTTGGCCGGTGCCTTGACCGCTGGCGTTTATTTCCGCGGCGATGCTGTCGATGAACAGGAAATCAGAAGGCTTGCCGATGAGCTTTACCGGCGGGCCGACTGGCACTGGGCGCAAAACGGCGGCGATACGGTCACTCACGGCTGGAAGCCGGAGAGCGGTTTTATTAAATACCGCTGGGAAGGTTACGACGAAGCGCTGCTGCTTTACATACTCGGCTTGGGTTCACCGACATATCCCTTATCCGAAGGCAGCTATGCGGCGTGGGCCTCTACTTATGAGTGGAAACATAGCTACGACATCGACTACCTTTATGCCGGGCCATTATTCACGCATCAGCTTTCGCATATCTGGGTCGATTTTCGCGGCATCCAGGACGAATTCATGCGTGCCAAGGGCATCGATTATTTCGAGAATAGCCGACGCGCGACATATGTCCAGCAGCGTTACGCTATCGACAACCCGCTCAAATTCAACGGTTATGGCGAATGTTGCTGGGGTATCACCGCCAGTGACGGCCCGGGGCCTGATTCGCTGAAGATCAATGGGATTGTGCGCCAGTTCTATGACTACATCGGGCGCGGTGTTCCCTTTGGCCCCGATGACGGCACAGTAGCCCCATGGGCGGTGGTTGCGTCATTGCCTTTTGCGCCCGAAATTGTATTGCCGGCGATCGATCACTTTATTCATGAAGTGAAGTTGAAAAATGCCAACCCCTACGGTTTCAAGGCCACATTCAATCTGACTCATCCCGAAAAAACCAGCAATCCGTACAGTTGGGTGTCGCCGTGGCATTATGGGCTGAATCAGGGGCCCATCGTCCTGATGATCGAAAACTATCGAACCGGCCTGCTGTGGCAGTGGATGAAGCAATGCCCCTACCTCAGCGGCGGCCTGCGGCGTGCGGGATTCAGCGGAGGATGGCTTTCATCCTAGGGCCTGATCCACGATAGTCTGTGCTTCCGCCAGAATGCTGCGCAAATGATCCTTCCCGCGAAAGCTTTCGGCATATATTTTGTAGATGTCTTCGGTCCCTGAAGGCCGAGCGGCAAACCATCCGTGCTCGCTGACCACCTTCAGGCCGCCGATCGCGGCGCCATTGCCGGGCGCCTGGGTGAGGATGGCCTGAACAGGCTCTCCCGCCAGTGTCGTGGATTTCACTTGCTGCGGAGAGAGTTTCGATAATTTATCTTTCTGTGCCGGAGTTGCGGCTGCCTGAATCCGGTCGGTGGCGGGGTCGCCGAGTTCGCGCGTCAGATTGTGATAGATTTCACCAGGATCATGGCCTGTCTGGGCCGTTATTTCGGCCGACAGAAGGGCCGGGACAAGGCCATCCTTGTCTGTGGTCCAGACCTCGCCATTACGCCGCAGGAAAGATGCGCCGGCGCTTTCTTCGCCGCCAAAGCCCAGCGATCCGTCCAGCAGGCCCGCGGCAAACCATTTAAACCCCACAGGCACCTCGATCAGTTTTCGCCCCAGTTTGGCGCTTACCCTATCGATCATCTGGCTGCTTACCACCGTTTTCCCGATGGCGGCTTGTTTGCTCCATTCGGGCCGATTCTGGAACAGGTAATGTATCGCCACCGACAAATAGTGATTGGGCGGCAGCAGGCCGCTGCTGTGCGTGACGATTCCGTGCCGGTCATGGTCGGTATCGCATGCGAAGGATATGTCGAAACGATCCTTCATGCCGATCAGGCTTTGCATCGCGTAGGAGGAAGAGGGGTCCATGCGAATCTGGCCATCCCAATCAACCGTCATGAAGCGGAATGTGGAGTCCACGGCCTCGTTGACTACGGTCAGGTCCAGCTTGTAGCGCGCTGCAATGGCCGCCCAGTAGTGGACGCCGGCGCCGCCTAGCGGGTCCACGCCCATGCGTACGCGGGCGCCGCGAATCGCGCCCATATCGATCACATTGTCGAGATCGTTGACGTAGGTGTTCAGAAAATCGTATTGATGGGTGGTCGGCGCGCGCAACGCCTTCTCGAAAGAAATGCGCTGTATGTTCCGCAAGCCGCCCTTAAGGATTTCATTGGCCTTTTTTTCGATCCACCCCGTTACATCGGTATCCGCCGGCCCACCGTTGGGCGGGTTGTACTTGAATCCCCCATTGTCGGGTGGGTTATGCGACGGCGTAATGACGATGCCATCGGCCAGGCCTGTTTTGCGCTTCTTGTTGTAGGTCAGAATCGCATGGGAAACGGCAGGAGTCGGTGTGTATTCGCCGTGGGCAGCCATCATCACTTCGACGCCATTGGCGGCCAGCACTTCCAGCGCGCTGGCAAAGGCCGGCTCGGACAGTGCATGGGTGTCGATACCTACGAATAGGGGGCCATCGATGCCCTGTTTCTTGCGATACAGGCAGATAGCCTGGCTGATTGCCAGAACGTGCATTTCATTGAATGTTCTGTCGAAAGCCGAACCTCGATGGCCGGAGGTGCCAAATGCCACCTGTTGCAGAGGGTTGGCGGGGTCGGGCGCATCACTGTAATAGGCTGTGACGAGCTTGGCGACATTGACCAGCAAGGCCGCGGGCGCCGGCTTTCCTGCCAAGGGGCTTATTTGGGTGGCTGTACTGTTTGCCTGTTTCATTTTTCACCTTGCTTGCGGATTGCCGATCTATGATGAGTGGCGCGCTATCTGTGCCTTGGCTGCGGCAACGACATGTGCCGGCTCGAATCCGAAATGCTGCGTCACAGCTTTCATGGGTGCGGACATGCCGAACGTATGCATGCCGAGAATGGCACCATCGAAGCCTGTGTAGCGCTCCCAGCCAAAAACAGAAGCTTCTTCGACAGCCACGCGAGCGCGGATCCCAGGTGGCAATATCTTGTCTCGATATTCCTGTGGCTGCTTTTCGAATAGCTGCCACGACGGCATGCTGACGACACGCGCCTTGATGCCCTCGGCAGTCAATTGCTCGTATGCGCTGACGCAAAGGGCCACCTCACTGCCGGTGCCCAGCAGCAGGACATCCGGCTTGCCATCGGGCGTGTCGGCAACGGTATAGGCGCCCAGTGCCACGCCGCTTGCGCTTGCGTATTTCGAACGGTCCAGGGTGGGAACCGATTGCCGCGTCAGTACCAGGCAAACCGGAGTGTCTTTGAGCTGCATGATGATTCGCCATGCTTGCACGACTTCGTTGGCATCGGCGGGTCGCAGCAGCAACATGCCCGGCATGGCGCGCAGCGACGCAAGCTGCTCGATGGGTTGATGAGTGGGTCCGTCTTCGCCCAGACTGATGGAATCGTGCGTCCAGATGGAAATAAGCGGGAGCTCCATCATTGCGCTAAGCCTGAGGGCCGCACGGCAGTAGTCGGTGAAAATGAGAAAGCTGGAAACATAAGGCCTTACTTTCGACAGGCTCATGCCGTTGCCTATGGCGCACATCGCATGCTCGCGAAGGCCGAAATGAAAGTTTCGGCCCCGATAGCTGGCATTCTGTTCATGCCCTGGCTCCTGGAAATCGCCCGCGAACTCAAACTTCAGATTGGTTTTTGTCGACGGCGACAGATCCGCCGAACCGCCAAGCAGCCAAGGCATTCTGGCTGCAATGGCGTTCAGTACCTGCCCGGACGAATCGCGTGTTGCGACACCCTTTTCATCTGCCGCGAATGTGGGTAGGGCGGCATCCCAGCCGGCTGGCAGGTCGCGCTGTTGCATCTGCTGGATTTGGTCGGCAAGATCCGGGTATTGAGTCCGATAGGCGGAAAACAATGCTTCCCAGGCCGTGCGTTCTCCAAGACCGCGCCGGCCCAAATGCGCGTTGAAATGTGCAACCACGCCTTCCGGAATGTCGAACTGGGCATCGGGATTGCAGCCGTAGAATTCCTTGGCCAGCCGCACCTCCTCGGCGCCGAGCGGTTCGCCGTGCGCCTCGCGTGTGTCTTGCTTATGTGGCGCTCCGTAGCCGATGTGGCTTTGAACCACGATAAGAGTAGGGCGGTCGTGCGTATCCAGAAAAGCCTGGTAGCCCGCAGACAGCGCGGCCAGGTCGTTTGCATCGCTCACCCTTGCCACGTTCCATCCATAGGCGATAAACCTGGCCGCCACATCTTCGGTAAAAGTAAGGCTGGTCGAGCCTTCAATGGAAATGTGATTATCGTCGTAAATCCAGCATAGATTGGATAGTTTCAGATGCGCCGCCAGCGAGGCAGCTTCGCTGCAGACACCTTCCATGATGTCGCCGTCGCTGCACAAGGCGTAGACATTATGGTTGAACAGATCGTAGCCGGGGCGGTTATAGGTAGCTGCCAGCCAGCGTTCCGCAATAGCCATGCCGACACTGGTGGCGGCTCCCTGGCCGAGCGGGCCGGTGGTGGTTTCCACGCCCGAGGTCCAACCGTGTTCCGGATGGCCCGTGCATCGGCTGCCGGCCTGGCGAAAAGTCATCAGATCATCGAGCGTGACCGCAAGACGGTCGCCGGGCGGATAACTGGGGCTGCCGGCTTTGACGCCGGACAGATGCAACAGGCTGTAGAGCAAAGCGCAGGCATGGCCGGCCGACAGTACGAAGCGGTCGCGGTTTGGCCAGCCCGGGTCCTGCGGATCATATTTCAGAAAGCGCTGCCATAAGCAATAGGCGGTCGGCGCGGCATCCATCGGCGTGCCTGGATGGCCTGATTGTGCCTTCTGTACCGCATCGATAGATAGCGTACGCAGGGTATTGATGCAAAGCTGATCGAGGTGTGCCTGTTCCATTATGGTTTGCTCCAATCGGATACCGTTGCATCCGGTTATTCTGATTTCAACTAGGCTGGCCGCTGCGCGCCTGCTCGAATATATGTACCCACTCGCTATAGCGGGAGGCAATTCGCGCACGGGCGTCGTGCCGATTTGACTTGCCGGCCCGGTAATCGGCGACGGCATCCCAAAAACTGGTGCGTCCCACGGCAAAGCCGGTGAAACCGGGTACCGTGGCCGCGGTCTTTAGCCAGGCCGCCACTTTCGATTCATCCGCGCCACGCCCCAGCACGATGCAGCACACATCGTCACGCCCGTTTCTGCGCACGCTTTGTACGATCCGCTCACAATCCTGGCGGCGATCGAGCCCTTCAATTTTCCAGACATCGGGTTCGATGCCGGCGTCCTGTAAAGCTTCGATGGACTGTCGCATCAGTTCGGGGCGAAGCTGTACGTCATAGGCATTCTTGTCTTTTCCTGTGCGATCGATCTGCGCAGGGGTCGCCGGCACCAATAATTCGAACATGAACAATTGTTGCGCGCTCTGACAGTATTCGGAAAGTTGTCGGATCCGGGCGGTCTGGCGCCGGTTGAGCGCCTCGTCTCCTTCCGGGTTGTAGCGCACCAGGATTTTCGCGAAAACAGGCTTGAAGGTTTCGATGTGGCTCGCGTAATCGTTGCCGTATTCAAATTCAAATTCATCGACACCGCTTTTTTCGACAGATAAGGCGGTGGCGTAACCGTGCTTCAAGGCATCGCGCAACACGGCTGAACCAAATTCTTCGTCGACCAGAAGCGCCGCATAGTTGGACGGCACGCCCTGCGTCAGCGCTTGCCGGAAGCCTTCATAAATCAGTTGCTTGCTGTCGGCTACGGCATCGTGTTCTTGCTGTCCAAGCGGCGGTTCAAACTTGAACATGCCGGTTACGTAGGATTGGCGGTGATCGAAGGGCAGCAGATATAGCGGCTTGTTGTAACCTCTGTTCATGATGGATCCTTTCATAAACTCTAAAAAGTCGGCATCACAGGGTAATGCCGGATGGCGGAAACCGCCGCTCTGTCTTCTAGCGTTTCTTAAGCCTGCGATAGCGCCGAATCAGGGCGTTGCTTGAACTGTCATGCGAAAGCTTCGGTTCCTGTGGACTTTCCAGTTCGGGGATGGTTCGCTCGGCCAATGCCTTGCCCAATTCCACACCCCATTGGTCGAACGAATCTATATTCCAGATAGCGCCTTGCGTGAAGACGCTATGCTCGTACAGAGCCACCAGGCATCCCAGTGTTTCGGGAGTCAGCCGTTCGGCAAGCAGGGTGTTGGTGGGGCGGTTGCCTTCGAAAACACGATGGGGCACCAGCCAATCGGGTGTCCCTTCGGCTTTGACTTCTTCTTCCGTTTTACCGAATGCCAAGGCCTCGGTCTGCGCGAACAGATTGGCCATCAGCAGGTCGTGGTGATGCTCCAGAGGATTCAAAGCCTGGCAAAAACCGATAAAATCGCAGGGAACCAACCTGGTGCCCTGATGGATAAGCTGGTAGAAGGAATGCTGGCCGTTGGTGCCGGGCTCGCCCCAATATACCGGCCCTGTTTGATAATCGACTTTAGTGCCATCGAGCGTAACGTGCTTGCCGTTGCTTTCCATTGTCAATTGTTGAAGGTACGCCGGAAAGCGTTTCAGGTATTGTTCATAGGGCAGCACCGCTACTGTCTGCGCGTCAAGGAAATTGTTGTGCCAGACGGCAAACAGACCCATCAGGACCGGCAGGTTCCGGCTGAATGGAGTGCTGCGGAAATGCTGATCCATGGCACGGTAGCCAGAAAGCATGGCCTGAAAATTCTCTGGCCCAATGGCAAGCATGGTGGACAGGCCAATGGCCGAATCCATGGAGTAACGCCCGCCGTCCCAGTCCCACAAGCCAAACATATGCCTGGCGTCAATTCCAAATTTGGCAACACCTTCGGCATTGGTCGAAACGGCAACAAAATGCTGCGCTATTGCACGCTCATCGCCCATCTTGCTCAAAACCCATTCGCGAGCCGTATGCGCATTGGTCAGCGTCTCGAGTGTCTTGAATGTTTTCGAGCAGATAATAAACAGGGTTTCTTCGGGGTTCAGGTCGCGCGTGGCTTCTATGAAATCGGTGCCGTCTATATTCGACACGAAATGGAAGGTCATTTCACGCCGGCTATAGTAGCGTAGCGCTTCGTAAGCCATGACCGGTCCGAGATCGGATCCGCCGATACCAATATTGATGACATTGCGAATCGGCAAGCCGGTGTAGCCCAGCCATTCTTTGTTATGAATCTTGTGCGTGAAATCGGCCATTTTTTCGAGGACCGCGTGCACTTCCGCTACAACGTCGATGCCATCGAGCATGATCCGTTCTTCTTTGGGAGCGCGCAGCGCCGTGTGCAGCACCGCGCGCCGCTCGGTCACGTTGATTTTCTGGCCGGTGAACATGGCTTCGATGCGTTCGCCAAGCTTGCATTCTTCGGCCAACTGCAGGAGAAGTCCGATCGTCTCAGCGGTGATTCGATTTTTGGAATAGTCGAGGTAAATCCCGCAGGCTTCGACGGCAAAGCGCTCGCCACGCTGCGGGTCGTCGTTGAACAATTGCCGCAGATGCAGCGTGCGCGTTTTTTGATAATGCGCATGCAGTGCCTGCCATGCCGGACCTTGGGTCAGCGGTGGCCGTGACTGAGTAACAGGCTGGCTCATGAATTGCCCCCCGATTTCGGGTTGGCAGGCTTATCCAAACCCTTGCTTTTGGATGCAAGGACCGCCATCAGGTCGCTCCAGGATTTGTTGAAAGACTGTGCGCCTTCGATCTGAAGCTGGGCGGCAAGCGCCGTCACATCCACACCTGCTTGCGAAAACTTGGCCAGCACCGACTCGGCATCGCCGCCGTCTTCCTGCATGGCGCCCGCCAACTCACCATGTTCGGCAAAGGCATGCAATGTATTTTCCGGCATGGTATTGATGGTGTTCGGCGCAGCCAATGCCTCGATGTAAAACGTATCCGGGAATTGCGGGTCTTTCGTGCCGGTGCTGGCCCATAGTAGACGCTGGGGCAGGGCGCCTGTTTTGGCAAGTTTGCGCCATTCTTCAGATGCAAACCGTTCACAATAAGTTTTGTAGCTGCGCCGGGCAATGGCTACACCCAATCGGTTGCGAAGCTCCGGTGGAACCTTGTCGATTACCGCCTTATCCCAGCGGCTTACAAAGATCGACGCTACGGAATTGACCTTGGGATCAAGGCCCGTATCGATCCTGCGTTGAATACCGCGCCAGTATGCATCGGCCGCCGCAATATATTGCTCGCGCGAAAACAGCAAAGTGACATTGATCGGAATGCCCGCAAAGATCGACTCTTCAATGGCATGGATGCCTGCCGCAGTACCGGGAATCTTTATGAACAGATTGGGACAATGCGCCTGGGTATGCAAGCGCCTGGCTTCTTCGATCGTTCCGGCTGCGTCGTCGGCCAGCAATGGAGAAACCTCAAGGGAAACCCAGCCGTCGATGCCGTTGCTCGCGTCATAAGCAGGGCGAAACAGTGCGGCAGCACGTGTCAGGTCTTCCAGCGCCAGTTCAAAAAACAGGGCTTCGCCTGATTTTCCTTCCTTCACTTTTTGCTGAATGGCTTCGTCGTAAGCTGCGGTATTTCGAATGGCCTGGTCGAAAATAGTGGGGTTCGACGTAAGCCCGGTTATCGAAAATTCGGAGCAGTAGCGTTGCAGCGTACCGCTATTGAGCAATTCCCGGGTAATGTTGTCGAGCCACAGGCTTTGGCCGAGCTCATGCAGTTGAGTTGTCGCTTTCATGGAGTACCTCGTTGGCGTGCACGAGCGGGTTCAGGTGCATCGCACAGTGCAGAAAAATCGTGATTGATCAGGTCGCCGATATGTTCGACGGCAAGATCGGCCGGGGGATATTCAGCAATATTATTGGGGTCGAGCGCGTAATGGCCCTGGCGTGGAAAGACTGTTGTAAGGCGCTCTTTCCAGATCTGTTTCATGGCTGCAAGAATGCGCAATTTGTCATCCACCATGACGTAGCGCCTGGCAGGATAGCGTTGTGCGACAGCATTGAGCATTTGTTCTTTGTGCACATAAATCAGTACTCGGCCTTCCACCGCCTTCCAGAGTCCGGAACGCTGGATCTTCCGCGGCTGGAAAATGACATCACCATCCGACAGAATGACCGTCTTGCCCCAGTTGGCCAGGTGTGCAACAGCGTCAAGCGCACCGGGGTATACCAGATCGGCAAAAGGGTAGTCCATGAGAAACTCGGACATCAGCAATAACCGCGGATCATTCATGTCTGCAAGCCGGTAGCGTTGCATGGCGCCCAGGTAATCCACATAGCCGAGTTCCGATCGCAGGTCTTCCAGAATCTCGCTGTATCGGTCCCGGTTCTGTGCTCCGAATTCATGAGCAAGATGATGCATGAGATCGTCTCGCAGGCGGTCGTTGTCCAGCAACGTGTTGTCGACGTCAAGCAGGAAAATCAGTTCATCCGGCCTTACCATCATTTTCCTCCGTCGATGCGGGGTTATGCCAGCCTTCGTCATCCCGGATCATCTGCCGTGCCAGGGGCGGGCCCCAGGTCTGCGGTTCGTATTCCTCGAGCGGCACCGTGTTTCCGAGAAGGGGCGCGACAGTTCGCCAAGCCGCTTCTATGCTGTCGTAGCGGGCGAACAGCGATGCATCACCTTGGAGGGCGTCGCCAAGCAACCTTTCATACGGTGACATTTCGTCGCAAGGATGGCGGTGTGCAACGAGCTCCACAACCTGGCCCGTCATGGCTTCGCCGGGCTTCTTCACGCGGGCGCCCACCGAGATGAGAACGTCGGGGCTGATCCGAAAACGAAAATAATTCGCCTGCCCGGGCACCGTGGCGTCGAAAATACCGTGCGAAGGACGCTTGAGCTTCACCATGACCTCAGTTCCCGTCACCGGCAACTGTTTGCCGGCGCGGATATAAAATGGCACACCTGACCAGCGCTCGTTGTCTATATGCAGACACAAAGCAACGAACGTTTCTGTCTGCGAATCGGGTGCTACGCCGGGCTCTTTGAGATAGCCTTTGAACTGGCCGCGAACCGTCTCGTCAGGCGCGATAGGCCTCATTGCCAGAAAGGCCTGCAATTTGGCATCGCGCATGGCATCGGGGTGATTGTCGGCAGGCGCATCGGTTGCAAGCAGGGAAACCACTTGCAGTAAATGATTTTGCACTACATCGCGAATTGCGCCCACGCTTTCATAAAAGCTTCCACGCCCCTGCACGCCAAATGATTCGGCCATGGTGATTTGAATGCTTTCTATGTGATTGCAATTCCAGATGGGGTCGAGCAATGCATTTGCAAAACGGAAATAAAGAAGGTTCTGAACCGGTTCCTTGCCCAGATAATGATCGACCCGAAATATCGCCTCGGCGGGGAATGATTCCATCAGCAACCGGTTGAGCGCCTGTGCCGAAGGGAGGTCGCGGCCAAAGGGTTTTTCGACAATCACACGGGCATTTTTGGCGCAGCCCGATTTGGATAAACCCTTTACGACCGTCCCGAACAGTTCGGGTGGCACGGCCAGGTAGTGCAAAGGCTGTGTTGCCTTGCCCAATGCCGCATGCAGTTTCTGGTAAGTGGCGTCGTCGAGGTAGTCGCCGCTGATGTATTGGAGCCGCGCCGAGAGCTTATTGAAGGCATCGCTGTCCAGCGTGCTGTGTTTTTCAATGCTGTCGCGCGCCCGGGCGATGAATTGATCAATGCTCCAGGCAGATTTTCCCAGGCCTATGACAGGTATATCGAGCTGCCCGTGACGAATCATGGCCTGCAGCGCGGGGAAAATCTGCTTGTAGGCCAGATCGCCGGTAGCCCCAAAAAAAACGAATGCGTCCGACTTTGATGAAGCCATGTTCAGCCTCCGGCTTTCGGGTTTGATTTCTCCACATGGCCTCCGAACTCGTGTCGCATGGCAGACAATACCTTGTCGGCGAAATCCGCATTGTTGCGCGAGCTGAAACGCTCATACAAGGCGGAGCTCAGGACCGGGGCCGGCACCGCTTCGTCGATGGCGGCCATGATGGTCCAGCGTCCTTCGCCCGAATCCGAAACCCTGCCTTCGAACGAGGCAAGCTGGGGGTCTTTTTGCAGAGCGCTGGCGGTAAGATCCAGCAGCCACGAACCGATTACGCTGCCTCGGCGCCAGACTTCCGCCACTTCGGGTAAATCGAATTCATATTGATAAAACTCCGGATTTCTCAGCGGTGTCGTTTCGGCGTCGACATCGCTGGACCGCGTTCCGATATTGGCATTTCGCAAAATGTTCAAGCCTTCGGCATAAGCAGCCATGATTCCATACTCGATGCCGTTATGGACCATTTTGACGAAGTGTCCCGCGCCGTGCGGCCCGCAATGCAGGTAGCCCTGTTCGGCCGTGCCGTCGCCACGGTTGCGGCCTGGGGTAACAGGCACCGTGTCAGGCCCCGGAGCAAGCGCCGCAAAAATGGGTGCCAGATGTTGTACGGTCGTTTTTTCTCCACCTATCATCAGCGAGTAACCTCGTTCTAGTCCAAAAACACCGCCGCTGGTTCCAACATCCACGTAATGGATTCCGCTTGACTTCAATTCGGTGCTGCGGCGAATGTCGTCGCGGTAATACGAGTTTCCGCCATCGATGACAATGTCTTCAGCGTCGAGCAGCGGAGTCAGTTTTTCCAGCTCGCCATCGACTACCGCTGCCGGCAGCATCAGCCAGAGCACTCGCGGCCTGGACAGCGCGGCAATAAGATTTTCAAGTGTGTCAGTTCCCTTGGCGCCCTGATCTTCGAGTTTTTTTACGGTCTGTGCATGGGTGTCGTACACAACGCATTCATGGCCTTTTTTCATCAGGCGTCGTGTCATGTCGCTGCCCATGCGCCCCAATCCGATCATGCCAAGTTGCATTGAAAATCTCCTGGAAGTTTATTGAAGTAAATTGTTATTCCGGCGCTCGGACCTGCTTGCGTCGCTGCCCGCAAGCGTCCGAAAACTGCTTTGAACCGTTTCGTTTGATTTTGAAACGGTCTTTAAGAGAAGACAACAATTGCCAGAATTAGTTCTTGAAGGGCGCACTGCAAGTGCACTATGGCAGTCCGCATGTAGTCAGTAACCATTATGCGCGCTATCGAACAAAATAACAGCACGCGAGCGGGCCTGGATCTGTACGATTCCGTACAAAATATCAGCAATCCATTGCGTGTTCAAGCAAGTTAGCGGGTATTTTCACTCTTCTGAAAAATTCGGAAACGTTAATTAATCAGATGAGCAATTTACTCAATCGCGGGGATAGGGCCGGTGCTGATTGTTCGATAGCGCACAGACAATATGCCGCCTTGCGTTCATTCTTGCCGAAGCGGTCGATGGGAGTTTTACGTCGTACCGACTTATCGTAAAAATTATTTATCAGGAACTCATCATGAATAAAGATCAAGTCAGTGGGCGCGCTCAAGAGGCAGGAGGCCAGGTCAAAAAGGCCGTCGGCAAAATCCTGGGAATTAAAACTCTTGAAGAAAAAGGCAAGCTTGAGAAATTGGGCGGAAAGGTTCAGTCTGGCTTTGGCGATTCAAAAAATGATCTCAAAAATAAACGTTGATCTTTTTACCGAAAGGGGATGGACATGATTTACGAATATCAGAAACCAGATCGCATGAGCAATGCGCGAGTGAGCAGCCCCAGCGTGGACGTTTGCGTTCTTTGTGAGCCCAGTCTAATGGGCACCAGCGCGCTGGTGGGCAGCTCTGTTCATAATCACAAAGGCGAGGACCTGGGCGAAGTCAGGGAAATCATGCTGGACGTGCATACAGGTCAAGTGAGCTACGCAGTACTGTCTTTCGGCGGCTTCCTGGGTATGTGGGAAAAGCTCTTCGCCGTGCCTTGGGATGCGTTGACCCTCGAGCCGAAGCAGGGGCTCGTAATCTTGCAAGTGGAGATGGATCGCCTTAAACAGGCGCGTGGATTCGATAAAAAAAAATGGCCCAGTACAACAGATTCGCTCTGGCTGCAGGGAATACGACCTTACGATCAAGCCAATCTGTAATAAAAATTCAGCTCCAATAGCCCTTTTTCCGTAGAATTGATGCAGTTTGGTTTCGTAATTTCGATCCAGGGGCTATCTTCGTTATAGCCCGGACTGCTTTTGATCTGCTCGCGCGTAAGCGATACTTCTGTCGAAATGCTGTGCCTAATCTGAAGTCAGTGTGCGATTACCCCCTGGCAACAGGCGATCGCACTCCTTCTTGACCACCTGGTAGCATTCGCAGGCGCGCGCCTCGAGCCCTGGCCGATCAAGGACGGTGATCCGGCCACGACGGTATTCGATCAAGCCAGCCCTTTGTATATTTCCGGCGGCTTCTGTGACGCCTTCGCGGCGCACTCCGAGCATGTTGGCAATGAGTTCTTGTGTCATGACCAACTCGCTGGAAGGAAGGCGGTCGAGGCTTAGGAGCAGCCAGCGGCAAAGTTGTTGGTCCAGTGAATGATGGCGGTTACATACCGCGGTCTGTGCCATTTGCGTCAGTAGCGATTGGGTGTAGCGCAACAATAACTGCTGCATTGGGCCGGCACGATAGAACTCGTCTTTCAAGAATTGCCCTTTCAGGCGATAGGCATGACCGGCGCTTTGCACAACGGCCCGGCTTGGTGTGGTTTCGCCACCCATGAAAAGTGAGACGCCAACGATGCCTTCGTATCCGACGACTGCAATTTCAGCCGATGCCCCGTTTTCCATGACATAGAGCAGTGAAACAATCGAAGTAGTGGGGAAATAGACGTGGCGCATATGCGCGCCGGATTCGTATAGCACGTTGCCAAGCGGCATCGATATCACTTCCAGATTTGGAAGCAGGCGGATGTACTCGTCTGTCGGCAGAGCGGCAAGAAGGTGATTTTCGCGTGGATCGTGAAGGATGAGCATAATTGTTTTTGATCAGTGGCATCGATCGCCCGGCCTGGCCGGCGCCGCTGAATCAGATGCTTGATTGTCCTTGTTATGAATGTCTCGTACTTTATCTACATTCTATGTTGGACATGAGACGTAGTATTGTTCTTCGTCAAAACGGAATTGAACCGTGGGGAACAGATGAACCAGATGGTGGACTGCAGGCCCAAAGGCTTTGGTGCCCGGCGCGTCTAAAGCTTGGCTGCCGCGACGTGGATTGCATCCCTATATTCTGCCCATCAGCAACAGAACGATCACAATCACCAACACCAAGCCAAGGCCGCCGCTGGGACCGTAACCCCAACTACGACTATGAGGCCAACGTGGAACTGCACCGATCAGCAACAAGACCAAGATAATCAGAAAAATCGTTCCCAAAGTCATTTTATATCTCCTAACAGTCATAATGGGCAGGGCAGTCATCGCCACGTCCTCATATCGCACTGTTACATAAATTGGAAACACAGTCTGTGCGGTATCATACACAATGCCCGCTTCGCCGCCATGGTCGCGAGAGGTTTCAATGATGCAATCAAGGGCTTATACGCCCAGGGCGAACAACATCATGAATGTGGCAAAAAGCACAAAATGCGTCATGCCCTCGATGGCATTGGTCTGGCCATCATTAAGATTGATCGCCACGACGACAAGAGTGAGAAGCGTCATGACTGTCTGAACCGGTGTCATCGCCATTTGGAATGGTTGGCCGCTGTATAGCGCCAGTGCTTCCATTGAGGGGACCGTCAAAACCACAGTGGAAAGCGATGCACCCATTGCGATGTTGACCACCGATTGCATGCGGTCCGCCAGTGCAGCGCGTAAAGCGGTGAGGATCTCGGGGGTGGCGGAAATAATGGCAACGATCAACGCTATGGTTCCCAGAGGTACGTTTATTCCCTTGATGCCTTGCTCCAGTGCCTTGGGCAGCAACTCGGCCAAAGCACCCACCACCACGATTCCTCCCACCATTATCGCGATCGAATGTGTGCGTCCCATGTTGGCGGCCGTAGCCGGCAACCGGCGCCGCTTCTTGTCGGGGTAGCTATAGCTAAAGAAATAGCTGTGCGGCCCGGCCTGCATGCGCAGGAACACACCATACAGCAACAGCATTGTGATAATCGTAAAGATGGAATACGCCCGCCAAGCCTCTTTGGCAATAAATTCCGGAACCATCATCGAAATTCCCATAGCCGTCAAGATCATGGCGCTGTAGGTGCGCGCCGAATCGTCGTTATATGACTGCTCACCGTGCTTGAATCCGCCGATCAGCGCCGCTACTCCCAGTATGCCATTGATATCCAGCATTACCGCCGAATAGATACTGTCGCGCACCAGCGTTTTGGATGTAATGCTGGTAGTCATGATGCCCAGCACTACAACCTCGACCAGCACGGCCGATAGCGTCAGAATCATGGTGCCGTAGGGGTCGCCAACCTTCTGCGCGATGATCTCCGCATGATAGGCAATGCTTAGGGACGCGCACAGAATCGCTGCAATCAGGACTATGGCCGTCAGCAGCGCAAGCACTTTTCCGTCATAGGGGAAAAATGTATTGGCGGCATACCCCATACCGGCTGTCGCGATGGCAACGAACAGAAATTTTTCTTGATGCAGGAGATTTTTCATAAATGGCAAGCCCTTCCATTTCAATGACAAGCGGGGCTATGCCCGCAAGATCCTTTACCGCTGCTGGTTGAATTTGCATAAAGCTGGCATTTTGTGCAATCACAATTAAAAGCAAGCAATAACCATGCCAGACAATGGCGCTTGGAGGCCACGCCTCGCACATCGGCGGCGCCAAATATAAAGCCGTAAAATTACCGGATTGTGTAAAAAATACCGCGCACGATATGCTGTGGCTCCTGTCGCGATTCAATCGCAAGGTGCCGGAATTATTTTGAAAATTGCCAGGCACGTTTCTTGCTCGCTTGTTATGGAAATCAGAAAAGATATCCGCGATGGACATTTCGGTGCTTTTCTGTTCTTAACAAGGAGCACACATGAGTGCAGAACAGCATCGCATCAACATAAACCGGCAAAAAGAACGTGTCGTTTTCGACATGAAAGACTTGATCGCCGGCACTGAAGCCCTATTGCGGTCTACTGCTTCCTATACGGGCTCGGAAATCGAACAAGCGCGGGCCAGTTTGAAAGAGCAGCTTCAGTCAGCGCAGCAACAAGCCAGCCAATGGAACCAACTGGCCAAAGACCGATATCGCGATGCTTCGGATGCCACCGACGAGTATGTGCACGACCATATATGGGGCCTATTGGGTGCTGCGGCGGTTGCAGGCCTTGTCATCGGCATGTGTCTGGGCAGTGACAAATGCCGCGGCTGATCTTTTTTTCTGAAATTTTCGGCAGGGTGTAATCGCGACATACTGATCGTGCGCGCATTGCGCGGAAATATTATGAACGACCAAATTGATTTATCTGGCAAAACAGCCGTAACAGAAGAGAATACACGGGCGCCTGGAGCGGGCCCTCACCTGGAGAAGCCTGCGGTAGCCCATGGACAAGAATCGACGTGGGAGGAAAAATGCGAGAGCAGCCCCGAGGAAACACGCCGTGATACTCCTGGGCTTGGCATAAATATCGTTTTTGACCGCTTCGCCCGTTCCGTTACCGGTTGGGCAGGTTCTCCCGCCGCATTCGGGCTGGCCTTTCTGGTAGTCGTCGTGTGGGGAGCCACCGGCCCAATATTTCATTATTCAGAAACCTGGCAATTGGTCATCAATACGGGAACAACCATTATTACCTTCTTGATGGTGTTTATTATTCAGCAAAGCCAAAACAAGGATAGTGTCGCGCTGCACTTGAAGCTCAATGAGTTGCTCGCCTCCCAAAAAGGAGCCAGCAATAGCCTTGTCGATATTGAAAAACTCGATGACGGCCAATTGGAAAAAGTAACGAAATTTTATGCTGAACTGGCTAAACGCGCCGACGAATTGCAGGGCACCGCTCGATCACCCCGATAGTGATATAGCCCCGGGATGCAGTGCGGCAGTCGCTTTTTCGTGCCGTGGCGTTGTTCACTACTCAGGAGCTTGATTTTGTGGCTTTTTTTGTGCTGATGGATACTGGATCGCTGGCCGGAAAGCTTTCCTCCAGGGCTTCGTCCAAAGCCTTCTCCTTTTTTGTCTTGGTCTTTACGTCTGGATTGAGCGCGGGCTTGCCCACGAATTCTTCGCCAGTCCCTGGATTGGCACGCTTGGTAGGAAAAGGCGTATTTTTTCTGCCTAACGCTGTATCGTTCTTTTTCATGCTGCGGCTCCTTGCCACAATTGGGTTATTTGAAGTCAGCAAGCATTGTGCCCAATTATCATCAAGTTCACGCGGCACGCCGCTTGCTTGTTTAAGCGCGTTGGCACACAATTTCATCGTGGCCAAGTCAAATCAACCAATGAGGTGTTTCTATGAAAACAACGAAACGAATCGCGGTTAGTACATTTGTAATGGCAATCCTGCTCAGCCTTGGCGCATGCAGCGGAATGTCCAGGCAAGGTAAAAATACAGCCATCGGCGCTGGTGTAGGCGCTGTAGGAGGCGCAGTTCTGACCGGCGGCAGCACACTGGGAACATTAGGTGGGGCGGCAGTCGGCGGTGTGGTCGGCCACGAGGCCGGTAAGTAACTGATACGCGTTGCTGGCCAGAGGCCAGTCACGCGCTTCATGCGGCGTGGCTCCTTCCTTGTTCCTCTGCTTGAAAAATTTTGCGAAGGAAAAGACTGATATGCTCTATACGATCGCAGTGATTCTTATTGTTTTGTGGCTGCTTGGGATCGTTACCTCGTACACGATTGGTGGTTTCATCCACATTCTTATCGTTGTCGCCATTGTTCTGGTCCTGGTGCGCCTGATTAGCGGCACAAGGTCATAAACTGTAATGCATTAGGCCACTTCCTTCCAAGTGGCCTAATCATGAACACCTTGCGCAGTTGCATCAAGGTGTTCCTTGCATATAAACGCCTCATGGCTACTTCATATATTTGAATTCCGGCATGGATTTCAATTGCTCTTTTGTATAACCCTTGAGTATCAATTTATTGCCCGCCGATGTGACCGCATCAAAAGGTATGGCTACGGCATGGTCACCCATTCCAAGGAAGCCGCCGGCGGCCACTATGAAATATGTGCTTTTCCCGTCAGGGGAAATAATAATGTCATTGACCTCTCCGACTTTCTCGTCGCTTTCGTTATACACGGTCTTGCCCATGACCTTGTCTTTAACACTCCAGCCTGTAACGATGCCGCCGATGTGAGTATTGGTGGTTCCCGCGACGGTCGTGTTTATCTTGGCAGTGTCTCGATGGGCATTGCCGGGGTTTGCATTTATCTCCGGAGTTTCGGATTTAACGCTTTTATCGATGGGCGCACTGTTTTGTGCAAATACGTTCTGCGCCATCAATAAAGGTAAGGAACAAATGGCAAAAGCGAGGATTTTTTTCATAAAAGACCTTTGAGTGGTTGATAAAAATAAGAAGTCCTTGTGCCACGGTGGCTCTGGATAACCTTCAGACTGACAATAGCAGTTGCTATGCATGCGGATCTGTTCGCTTACATACATAAGGCTGAAAAATGCCCTGAATTCCGGTTTGGCACGCTTCACGCCAAGCCAGTGATAGCCGTATGCTGGACACTAACGGGCAGGATGGAATACTGAATAGGAATTGACAGGACAGGGCAAGAGATCAAGAATTGAAAATCACAGACCACATGGCCAGAATCATTCCGGTACAACTGTCCATAAAGAATTGTTACAACTGGTTTGGCAAACATACCGACGTTCTGCTCATCAGGAGCGGCCAATGCTGAGGCAACACAGTTTAGAATTGAACCATCTGCTGGCCGTCATGCCTGCGGAGGAAAGAGATCGATTGACTCCTGATCTGTCGCTGATTGACGTGCCGCTGGGGTATGTCGTCTACGAATCCGGAAATCCGTTGGATCATGTTTATTTTCCCACTACCTCGATCATTTCCTTGCTGCATGTGACCAGAGACGGGGCCTCCGCCGAAATCGCGATTGTTGGAAACGAGGGGGTTGTTGGCATTGCTCTATTCATGGGAGGTGAAACGACGCCAAGCAGGGCAATAGTGCAAAGCGCGGGTCAAGCCTATCGACTCAACGCCCGCACGCTAAAAAAAGAGTTCAATCGCGGAGGTATCTTGCAACGGCTATTGCTGCGCTATACTCAGGCGCTAATTACGCAAATGGCTCAGACTGTCGTATGCAATCGGCATCATTCGATTGATCAGCAATTGTGCCGTTGGCTGCTGTTGAGCCTTGATCGGCTGCCCTCGAACGAGTTGGTGATGACGCAGGAATTGATCGCTAATATGTTGGGGGTGCGCAGACCCGGTGTTACCGAAGCAGCGTTGAAACTGCAGGACGCCGGCCTGATCCATTATAGCCACGGGCACATCCAAGTACTGGACAGGCCGGGCTTGGAGACGCGCGTATGCGAATGCTACGGCGTCGTAAAACGAGAGTTCGATCGTCTGCTGCCGGATCTGCATGCGGCCTAAACGACTACCTTCCCACTTGGTTTCCGACAACCCCGCCCACGGCAGCTCCACCAATTGTGCCTAATGGACTGCCGCCGGTCAGTACCGCACCCGCAACGCCACCCACTCCAGCACCCACAACGGTGTCTGTGCCGCGCCTGGACATGCCGCCGCACCCAGCCATGCTCACGACGACAAGCACAGCCGCCACACCCACGATATATTTGCGAAAGTTACCCATGATGATACCTCTTGTTCGCCGCAAAGGACGATCTGGCGCGGTTGGCTCAAAGAGCCATTGATATAGATATATCGCATACCGCTGAATACTTTTCATGCTAAAGAAAGAAAGGGCGATCGTCTGTTCGACAACGCACATTCAAAGGGGCCAGCTCGAGCGTGGGGCAGCATTGCCATTGGACTTAACAGACATTGTTCTGTAGCGCACAGACGGGTATCTCATTTGGAGGGATGATGTCTTCGATTTAGATCGGAGAATGATATGCGTATTTTTATCTATACATGCCTTGCTGTTCTTACGGCCGCGCTCTCGGGATGTGTATGGGGACCCGGTGGCGGCTACCGTGGAGACCGAAATGACGGCCATCGCGGCAATGCGGTGACTCAGCAACACAGGCCTGACGGCCATATGAACGATTCCCGATACTCTCATGACCAAGGGTGGCAGCAACATTGATTTTTACAATGTGCGACACATCAAAGAGGCTTACTATGTTTACCACCGTTCTTCCCGTTCATAAGGGATTCGAGATTCAGACGTACATCTACGTCAGCAGAGATCAACACGGCATGCCGGCGTGGAAGGGCCAGGGATATGATGTCTCGGTAAGAATTTTCCGAGCCGGCAGCGAGCCCGACATGCTCAATAGCCGGATATTCCCGCTTCCCAGAAGTCTTTCATATGATGCCCTGGGGGAGGCAAGGCGCGCCGGCGTGAAGCACGGAAGAGCCGTCATTGACGGCAGTATTCTGGGCCAGTCTGTATCCGACATGTAGTCACGGGGAAGAACTCGGCGGCGTGGAGCTGGGCGACGCCGCCTTTGGCTTCCTTTCGAAGCCAGCCGAAAAGATAAGGCAGCGGGGCATTGGAATCGACTGAGTTATAAGCGCACGCTGATTAATCCGGCGACTGTCGCGGCCGATAACGCGAAAATCAATGTCCCGATGGCTCGCTTGCGGCTGGTTTGCACCCACAGGATTACACCCGAAATCGACAGAAAAATCAGAGATCCCGCCAAGGTATCAACCAGCAAGATCCACGGGATGCTCATTCCCACGCCTTTATGCAGGTTCATGAGCGTGCCCAGAAAACTATTGTCGGTGCGACGCACGCTTACCGAACGGTTACCCGCCCAGGCATCTACAAGAGTCAGGGAATGCGGGCCGCCAAACCTGAAACTCCAGTGTTCCGGCTGCATGTGCATGGATGGCTGCGCGGAGCCGGCGGTTGCCGGTTCCGCCCATGCGACCCGACGGGCGGGTTCGACGCGTATCGAGGGTGGGCTGTCCAGATTCAATGCTCCCTGCAGCCAGAGGCCCATCTCTTTGGCATTGGGCGGAGTCGGGTCGGGGACGGCAATTTGCATGGTCGTGCGTTGCTGGGCTGCCGCCGGCAGTTTCAGCACTGCCCGATGGTTGAGCCAGATGCCGCTGGTGCCAAACAACAGTCCAAGAAGGGCTCCCCACAGCCCAATCCAGCCATGGGTCTTGCGTATCCAGCGTATAAATCCGGCGCGTCGGTTATGCTGTCGCGCACGTGACGCATGCGTGGTACTGCTGGTTTGAGTAGTATTCATCGTAATCCGTTGGAAATAGGCATGCAGGCGCCAACCTTCAAGGCTGGCCCCATTGCCGCAATAAGTTGTGATAACAGCCAATCAGCGTGCGGCGCGCGGCGGCGTCCGCTCCTGTTTGGTTCAGACGTTGGATGGCGTTGTCCATGTCGAAGAGCAGCGAACGCCGCCCGTCATCGGACACGAGGCTCTGTACCCAGAAAAAACAGGCCACGCGCACACCGCGGGTAACCGGGGTAACCAGGTGAAGGCTGCTTGCTGGATAAATAACCATGTCGCCGGCCGCCAGCTTGACCGCATGTACGCCATACGTGTCTTCCATCTGCAGCTCGCCACCGTCGTAGTCGGAGGGGTTGCTGAGAAACAGGGTGGCGGAAACATCCGTGCGCAGTTTTTGACCAGTGTGCGGATGGATACGAAAGCTGCCGTCCACATGCGCTCCGAAATTCATGCCCTCGCTGTAACGGTTGAACATGGGAGGGTAGACCACATTGGGTAGCGCAGCGCTGATAAACAGCGGATGCCGCTCCAGCGCGCCCACAATGATTTTCTGGCAGGCTTGCGCCACGTCGGAGCGCTCGTCGATCTGCTGGTTGAATTTTACCGGCGCACCTTGATAACCGGCCGTCACGCGTCCATCGACCCAGGCGCTGCCGGCCTGGTCCAGATGGTTGCGGACAGTTTTGACGTTTTCCGGATCAAGTACGTTTGGAACCGAGATCAGCATGATTATTGTTGTGTAGTTTCAAAGTGATTTACATGCGATAAGCCAGCGACAGCATGACAGTGCGGCCGGCTGCTGTGCGATGGCAGTGGGTGACGCAAATAGAGCAAACAGAGCCGTGCCTACAGGGGTGTAGCGATTCATGAGGGAAGTCTTCTTCGGGTAACTTCAGGTCGTGCTGTGTGGTTCAAGCACTTTTTATTAAATACAAATGATAATGGTTATTATTATAATGAATTTTTACGAAAAACTGTCGCGGCGAAACAATTTTTATAATTCCAGGCCCTGTGACAGACGCAGGCCTCTTTGGCTTGTCGGGCAGTTTGGCGCTGAGCTCCAACCCGTCCTGGATCCAATAAAATACTATCCAGTGTGGCTAAATGGAGAAGGCCCATGAAATGGCCTGGTCTACGTACTCTTTGCGCACCAATGACCGTAGTCCTGCTGCTGTCTGGCTGCGCGCAATTGCCTTCTCTAAAAGGGCGGAGCCAGTCTGTGGCCGTTCAGAATACAGCCGATACGTCCCTGGGCACTTTGCTTGAGCCGCTTGTGCTGGCGCATCCTGGAAAATCCGGAGTGATACCCTTGGCAAACGGCCCCCAAGCGTTGGTCACTCGAATTTTCCTGGCGAATGTGGCGCAGCGTTCTCTTGATGTCCAATACTACATCTGGCATAACGATATAGCGGGAACCTTGCTGTTTGAAGCACTGAGTCGCGCAGCCCGGAGAGGCGTCAGGGTTCGGCTGCTGCTTGATGACAATAACCGCGACATTGACGGCATCCTCAGGGCCCTGGACGCGCAGCCCAACATCGAGGTGCGCCTGTTCAATCCTTTTATGCATCGCAGTTGGCGGGTTCTGGACTATCTGGCTGATTTCCCCAGGTTGAACCGCCGCATGCACAACAAATCGTTTACCAGCGACAATCAAGTCACTATCGTGGGCGGGCGCAATATAGGCGACGAGTACTTTGGCGCGGGCCAGGATTTCTTGTTTGTTGATCTGGATGTGCTGGCGGTTGGCCCGGTGGTGCAGGCGGTCTCGAAGGATTTTGATCGCTATTGGGCGAGCGGCTCATCCTATCCCGCCGACCGTATATTACCCAAGGTGGATCCAACTTCTATTTCAGATCTGTCGGCCGCCGCCACTGCAGCCCAACAAGAGCCGGTCGGGCATGCCTACGAACAGACGCTCGCCGCGCTGCCGTTTCAGAAACAGTTGCGCGAGGGCCATCTGCCCTTTGTGTGGGCTACCACTCATATGATTAGTGACGACCCGGCCAAAGGGCTGGGTCTCGCAACAGATAATGAATTGCTGCCGAAGAGGCTCGAGCGTATTTTTGGATCTCCCGAACACGAGTTGCAGATTGTGTCGCCGTACTTTGTGCCGACCTCGACAGGGGTTCGCTACCTTGCCGCCCTGGCAAAGAGTGGCGTAAAAATCACCATTCTTACCAATTCGCTGGAAGCCACCGACGTGGCCATAGTCCATGCGGGCTACGCGAAGCGGCGAAAACCGCTACTGCGCGCAGGCATTGCCTTGTTCGAAATGAAGCGCCTGGAGCCGGGAAGGAGTTCCAGGAAACGAAACCTGACTGGGAGCTCGGGCTCCAGCCTGCATGCCAAGACGATTTCGATCGATCATTCGCGTATATTCATAGGATCGTTCAACTTCGATCCTCGCTCCGCACGCCTCAACACCGAAATGGGTTTTGTAATCGATAGCCCCCAAATGGCACGGGCAATTCCTCAAGCGATCGGCGGCAATGTTCTGAGCCGAACCTACGAAATCCGCCTGAATCCGGCTGGTGAACTGCGATGGCTGGAACATAAAGACGGTAAGGTGATTGTGTACGATACCGATCCAGGCACAGGATTCTGGCTGCGGTTCGGCGTGTCCGTATTGTCGGAGCTGCCAATTGACTGGTTGCTGTAATCTTTTCTATGTATGACAGCGTACAGAAAAGGCTTTGCAATTCGACTACGCTGAGCCTGCTGTCTGAACTTGATGTTGCGTGTACCGATTTTGCAGCGCGGCAAGGTTCGGCTTTCAACCATCAATCATCCTATGAGGCTATCGATGATAAGGCACCAATTGCAACAAAAAATGCTCGCCTGGGAGTCGCGCCAGGTACTGTTGGAGCCACCAGGCGCAGCTAAAGACTTTATAGAAAACTCCAACACTCAATACCAGGCGGCAGCGCGGCCAAAGCGGAGCAAGCCCACCAGGATTCCAGCCAGGATGGACTAAGGCCGGACACTCTGGACTGGAGACTATCACGCAGATCGCCGCAGCTCTGCCGCCGGACGCTTGATCTGGGCGCGATACTTCGATACCGTTCTACGCGCGACGACGACTCCCTCGTGAGCCAATTTGCGAGCGAGCACTACATCAGACAGCGGCTCTTTAGGATTTTCTTCCTCGATCATTTCCTGAATCAGCGCGCGCACGGCCATAGCCGAGCATGACCCTCCCGATCGAGTTGCCAGTTTGCGCGAAAAAAAATGCTTGAATTCGAAGATTCCCGTTGGAGATGCCAGGTATTTATGGCTAGTTGCACGCGATATGGTGGATTCGTGCAAGCCGAGCTCATCGGCGATTTCGCTTAGCATCATGGGGCGTAGCGCCACTGCACCATAGTCGAAAAACGTCTGTTGCCTAGCTACGATGGCTTGCGCCACGCGCTGTATGGTGGCATTGCGCTGCTCCAGGCTGCGCACCAGCCAGCGCGCTTCCTGCAAGGCGTTGGCCATCGGAGAACGGTCGCCACCGTGGGATTCGCGAAATAATTTGGCATAGGTGTTGTTCAGGCGCACTTGCGGCGCCGTATCCTGATTTGTCGTCGTCATCCATAATTTCCCCACCTTGCGCACAATGGCATCCGCAATGACATAACATGAGGGTTCGACGGGAGTAAAACAGGCGGCGGGGCGAGGGTTGAGGCTGCGGATCAACGTACACGCCTGCATGGCCTGTTGTTCTGTGCAGGCCATAAGCCTGGCCAGCCCGCTGTAATCGCAACGCCCCAGTTGTTCGAGCGCATCGGCGGCAATGCGCAGGGCCAGTCCGCGGCCTGCGGTATCATCGTGCAGGGCGTTCAGCTGCAAGCTCAGGCATTCAGACAGATCGCGCGCGCCCAGGCCTGGCGTGTCCAACTGCTGTACCAGCTTCAAAGCGGTGATCCATTCGCTATCGCTGACCGGTGGGCTGAACTGTTTGGCGCCGGCCAGATCGGAAAACGAAGTTCGCAAATAGCCGTCCGGATCAAGCGCATCAATAATAAATTCGATCAGACATCGTTCTCGTGCGCTCAGTTCATAGCCACACAGGCCGGCGCGCAACGAGTCCTGAAGGTTGGTTGGGCTCTGCGCCCATAAGCCCACATCATTGTCTGCGTGACTGTGTGTGCCTGGATAGTCGCCCGAATAGCCGGATGCCGAATCGGCTACGTTGTATTCGAGGTGTTCAACGCCAGGGCCGTCCGCATCCGGTTCAGGAGCGGCGGCCGGCCCTGAACTTGCGGGTTCTTGATTGTGCGCTTCCGATGCTTCCGTGGTGACATCCATGGCCAAATCAGCCGTGCGCAAACCGATGGCGTGCGCACCTTCCGCAGGATCTTCCAAAAAGGGGTTGTTGGCAATTGCCTCGGCAACTTGCCGATTGAAATCCAGCGTAGACATTTGCAGCAGCTTGACTGACTGTTGCAGGCGCGGAGTGAGGCTGGTTTGCTGTTCCGCCTGTATATCATAAGTGAGCTGTACCAATTTGCACCTCGTTTGGAAACATGGGCTCCAGGGCCTATACCATGATTCAAGCAATAACTGTGCCAAGTATGGAAACGAGATGGGAGCCCTGTCCGCCGCATGCCAATATCACATCACCACATCGAGTGTGTGTGACGCCCGAAACTATAAATTACCGATTTGGTGTAAGAAGTACCGGCCCATCGACAGTTGGAACAAGGCTGGTGCGCTGGGCACACTCTATGCTATTTACCTTGGAATAGGTTTATCGGGAAAAAGCCATGGAAAATTCCGTAGAGGCGCGTATCACGATTTTGGTGCTGACAAGTAATCACTGTGCTCAATTGCTGGACACTCTTGGGCTGATTTGCAAGTTGCCTGAACGCTGGCCGATCATTGTTGTTGACAACGGTTCGAACGACGGCACAGCGGCTGCAGTTACCGCGCGCTTTCCCGAAGTGTTGTTGATCTGCGCTGGACATAATCTGGGTGCGGCGGCGCGAAATATCGGCGTGGCCTACGTCCATACCCCTTACGTTGCTTTTTGCGATGATGATACGCACTGGGAGCCGGGCGCCTTGAATCGGGCAGCCCATCTGCTCGACGCAGCGCCCGATGTGGCAGTACTGAGTGCTTGCGTGAAGGTGGGCGTTCAGCGCGAGACGGATCCTCTTTGCGTTTCCATGGGGCATAGTCCTTTAGCCAGAGAGCATTTGCCCGGCCCGCAACTACTGGGTTTTATGGCGGGTGCCTGCGTTATGCGCACGCGGGCCTTTTATGACGTAGGAGGCTACTGGCCGCCGTTCTTCCTGGGAGGAGAAGAGGTCTTGATGGCCCTGGACTTGGCTGAACGCGGCTGGCGCATGGTTTATGCGGACGATGTGGTTATTCGGCATTTCCCGGCTTCCGGGCTGGATTCCCGGCAAGTGCAACACCGCCTTATCCGCAATGCGATCTGGGTGGCATGGATGAGACGCCCCTTACGCGCAGCCTGGCGTGAAACATATTTTCAACTTGCGCAGGCTCGTCAAACCGATATGTTTGGGTGGCTGGTGCTGCAAGTGTTATGGGGCCTACCCCGTGCGTTGCGACTGCGCAGGGTTATTTCGCCCGCTATAGAAGCAATGAGGGATTTGCTTGACCATGCATCGATGCCCCCGTTCATGGGGTCGGCGCGCTGATTTCACGCTAAAAGCGTAGCGCTCCGGCTTCCTCCAGTACTGACGCATCTCTCCTGCTGGAAAAGTGTTTTGTAAAGAATACAGTGGTTTGTAAATAATGCACGGTTGTTTATATAGCACGCCTGAATCGGGATAGGCACAGAATTTGCTGTCGAGTCGACAGCATGTTGCGGCGGCATGGCGTCCTGCCGCTCATTTAAAGAGGTGGATACGTGAACACTCCGTTGGGGTTCGGAAAAATATTGTCTCGTGCGGGCAACAACAGTTATTCGGTCGACACGTCTCAAGCCGAAATTGACCACCTTGTTTCAGCGCTTCGACGGCGCCTGCTTGCAGGCGCCTTGTTTCTGCCTGTAGGCGGCTTGCTGTTTGGCTGTGCCGGCAATGAAAAATCCAGGCCTCCTTATTTCCGAAGCTTCCTCAATGACCACGAGCGCCGATTTGTCGATGCGGCAACGGCCAGGCTGATTCCAGACGAAGATAGCGGTACCGGAGCTCCCACTGCCGCGGTGACCTTTTTTATCGATCGTCAGTTGGCCGGTCCGTATGGGCATGCCCAAACCTGGTATATGCAAGGGCCTTGGGAGAAGGGCACGCCCGAGCAGGGATATCAATTGGCTTATACGCCGGCCGCCCTGTATCGCGTTGCCATTGACAACGTCGACGCTTATTGTCGTCAGGTTTTTCAAAAACAATTCGCCGAATTGTCGCCATCGCAACAGGACCAGGTATTGCATGGGCTCGAGCATGGAAAGATCAAATTGAAAGATGTGCCAGCCAAAGCTTTTTTCACGCTGCTGTGGCAAAACACACAAGAAGGCTTTTTGGCCGACCCCATGTATGGTGGAAATCGAAACTTTACGGGCTGGGCGCTGATCGGATTCCCGGGTCCGCGCTACAACTATGTCGACGAAATCAGCCTCTATGGCAAACCATACGCACAAGCGCCTGTCGGCTTGCTGGGCCGCGACGGAAAACAGGTTTTGAAAGGATAAGCAATGGCAACTCGACTTCCATCTGTTGACGTGGTGTTAGTGGGCTTTGGCTGGACGGCCTCCATTATGGCGCAAGAACTCACCGACGCAGGTCTCCAAGTGCTGGCGTTGGAACGTGGCCGCGATCGCAACACGGTGCCGGATCTGGCGACCACGCTAATCCAGGACGAGTTGCGTTATGCGGTGCGCAATGACATGTTTGAAAACCTTGCGCGCGAAACCCTGACCTTCAGAAATTCGTCGGA
The DNA here is from genome assembly GCF_054781135.1 of Paralcaligenes ginsengisoli. Lineage (NCBI taxonomy): Bacteria > Pseudomonadati > Pseudomonadota > Betaproteobacteria > Burkholderiales > Alcaligenaceae > Paralcaligenes > Paralcaligenes ginsengisoli. The sequence continues at coordinate 323,792 of NZ_BAAGUZ010000031.1, read as the reverse complement.
TCAAACTGCCTTGCCAATGCGCCATCTGGGTTCGTTTCGTCCCGGAGCCGGCGTGGGAGGGGCGGGAGTTCACTGGAATGGGCAGACATGGCGTTTTCTACCTACGGACTTCAAGCAGCGTAGTCATATCGAGGAGCGCTATGGCAAGAAATTCATTCCCGAGGACATGACAATCCAGGACTGGGGCCTGACATACGAAGAGTTGGAGCCTTACTACGACAAGTTCGAGTATCTGTGCGGCATATCGGGGCAGGCCGGCAATATAAACGGAAAAATCCAGATCGGCGGAAATCCGTTCGAGGGCGCGCGCTCGCGCGCTTATCCACTGCCGCCGCTTAAACGCAGCCTGGGTACCGTATTATTTGACAAGGCGGCCAGGGAAGTCGGACTGAACCCATTTCCGGGGCCAGCGGCAAATACATCCCAGCCTTATTTGAACCCTCTGGGTGTGCAAATGGGACAGTGCACTTATTGCGGTTATTGTGAATGGTTTGGCTGCGGCAATTATTCCAAGGCATCGCCCCAGACCACGATTTTGCCGGTACTGCTGAAAAAGGAAAATTTTTCGTATCGGACCGGTTGCGATGTCACCCGCGTCAATATGGACCCATCGGGCAAGCGGGCCACAGGAGTAACTTATGTCGATCTGGAAGGGCGCGAGTTTTCACAGCCTGCCGATCTCGTTATTTTATGTGCCTTTGCTCAGCACAATGTACATTTGCTGCTTCTCTCGGGAATAGGCAAGCCCTACAACCCCAAAACCGGTACAGGCGTGACAGGCCGCAATTACGCCTACCAAATTACCTCTTCGGTCGATGTGTTTCTTGATGACATCATGAACCCTTTTATGGGCGCGGGCGCATTGGGCCAGTGCGTGGACGAGTTCAACGGTGACAATTTCGATCATGGTCCGCACGGATTCATAGGCGGCGGCTATCTCGCTTTATGGACCACGGGCGGCCGCCCTATCCTGCAACACCGCGTTCCAGAGGGGACACCCACCTGGGGTGCAGGGTGGAAGAAAGGTCTGGCGGAAAATTATCTTAAAAGCGCATCGGTCGCGACTCATGGCAGCGTCATGAGTTATCGGGACTCGTACCTGGACCTGGATCCGACTTACCGCGACATTTACGGCAATCCCATGCTGCGCCTGACGTTCGACTTTCATCGCAATGAGCACGATATGTCTCATTTCCTTACCGACAAGGCGACGCTGATTGCCAAGGCAATGAAACCGCGCTCGATCAAGATTATGCAGCGTGACGGTCATTATTCCATTTTGCCCTACCAAACCACGCACAATACCGGCGGCGCCGCGATGGGCGATGATCCCCGCACCAGTGTGGTGAATCGCTATCTGCAATGTTGGGATGTACCCAATGTATTCGTAATGGGGGCTAGCGTGTTTCCGCAAAACGCGGGCTACAACCCCACAGGCACGGTCGGCGCACTGACCTATTGGGCAGCGCACGCCATCCGCACCCGCTACTTGAAAGACCCTGGGCCTTTGGTTCAGGCATAAGCATAAAGGAGACGGGTATGTTTCGGGCACGTCATGCAGCATTGGAGTTGACGGGCATGCTGGGGCTGGTCTTTCTGACCACCCAGGGCGCCTGGGCTCAGGGAACCGGTTTCACCCAGATACAGCGCGGGCGCTACCTAAGCAAAATAGGTGACTGCATGGCCTGTCATACGGCCAAAAATGGAAAGCCATTTGCCGGAGGGAGTCCGGTGCCGACTCCGTTTGGAACCATTTTTTCCAAAAATATCACGCCGGATCTTGAAACCGGCATAGGCAAATGGTCTAACGACGATTTCTACAAGGCGATGCATTTTGGAATAGGCCGAGACGGGCATCATCTTTATCCCGCTTTCCCGTATCCCTGGTATACCAAAATGACCCGTGCCGACGTCGACGCCATTAAGGCCTATCTCGATACACTGACGCCGGTGGCTCAGGCCAACAAGCCGTCGCAACTGCCGTGGCCGTTAAGCACGCAATCGGCCGCCGCGGGCTGGCAAATGCTGTTTTTCCACGCTGGAGAATATAAACCCGTTGCCGGCAAATCCGACATTTGGAATCGCGGCGCTTATCTGGTTGAGGGCGGCGCCCATTGCGCCGCCTGCCACACACCGAAAAATATGTTTGGGGCGACCAAGGAGAATAAAAACCTATTGGGCGGCGATGCGGGGCAGTCGTGGTTTGCGCCCAGCTTGTCTGGCGATATGCGTGATGGAATCGGCTCCTGGAGTACCCAGGATATCGTCGATTATCTGAAAACAGGTGCCAATCGCCACGCGGCCTCGGCCGGTCCCATGACGGAAGTCATCATGAATTCGACCCAATATCTCACCGACGCGGACTTGAAGGCCATGGCGGCATATCTGAAGGACTTGCCCGGTGATGCCGCTCGGAAAGGCGCCGATTCGAGCGTTAAAACCACGCCGGACAAAAGCAAGGTGGAACTTTCGTCTTTGGATCACGGACGGGCACTTTATACCGATAACTGCATAGGATGCCATATGGCCGGAGGAACCGGACAGCCACACGCATTCCCTGTGCTTAAAGGCAGCCCATCAATTCAGGCGGCCAAGGCCGATACGATTATTCAAGTGATACTTTCCGGCTCAAAAATGGCCGATCCCAAAACGCGGCCCACGGGGCTTGCGATGCCGGCCTTCGGATGGAAGCTTAGCGACTCGGAGGTTGCGGATCTGACAACATACATTCGCAACGCCTGGGGAAATCGAGGCACGGCGGTAAGTCCGGACGCGGTAGCCAAAGTGCGTAAAGACGTTCATAAAGCCGGCGCGCCGGAGCAGGGCGCATTGAATAGCCCCTACTGAAAACCGCGAACCACGGCCGGCTTTAAGCCGGCCGCTTTTAACTAATCAAGCAGGTCGCGCATTTCGTCGGCATGTTCCTCTTCTTTGGCCAGGATCCCTACCAGCATGAGTCTGGTCGTGGGATCGGTATCACCTATTTTTTCAATCATCTGGCGATACGATTCAACAGCAACACGCTCAGCAATAAGATTGGCCCGGATCATGGCTTTAATATCGCTCGAGCTATCATATTCAGCATGGCTGCGCTCGTCCAAGGTGGCCGGATTCAAATCGGGCTGGCCGTTCAACTGAACGATGCGCTCGGCAATCTGATCGGCATGGCCTTGCTCGTCTTGCGCATGTTCCAGGAATTCCTCCTTGATCGGCGTATTCATCAAACCTGCTGCAGTGTAATAGTGGCGCTTGTATCGCAGTACACAGACGAGTTCGGTGGCCAGGGCGCTGTTAAGGAGAGCCAAGATTTCCTCGCGATTGCCCTGATAACCAGCCGTAACGGCTCCATCATCCATATTTTTTGCCGCTTCCCGAATCGCGGAGGTGTCCAGCGGCGAGCGATAGGTTTCTTTAGGCTTGGCTTTGTCTGATTTCATGGCATCTCCTGTTCAAAAACGTTGCTGGAGGCAAGATCTCAAAGAGAGTCATTGCCGATATGCTCTTGGTGCTTGCCCTTGCGGCGGCAAGTCAAGAGATGGGGATCCGATTAGTCCCAATATCCCTTTTTGCCGTAAAACTGATGCAGCTCGGTCTCGTAGTCTCTTTCCAGAGCCATGTCTTCATTGTATTCAGGGCTGTTTTTGATCTGCTCGCGTGTCAGTTTGGTCTGTACGGTGGAATCCATCCAGTCTATGCTTTCAATCCACTGGGTCGCGATAAGAACTTTTTTTCCGCCTGGCCACCAGTTATGTGTGTCCACCACCAAATAGCGTATAGCCCATTCCTTATCGTCGAAGATAAAGCCTTTCACATGGCCGATAGCTTCATCGGTGCCGTGAATATCATAGCCGGACACCTCATCGCTGCTGTGCAGATGAACATCTTCAGACGTGTCTGAAGAGGCGTGATCCAGTGCTTCGTCACGTTGCTCCGCTGCTGGAGAAAGGCCTCCCGCCACTGTGGATACGGGCATCGGATAGGCACCAATTCCCCACATATAAGGTCCCGACCAGTACTGCCCGTATCCGTAATAGCGGGAATATTCGCTTTCCGAGTGACGCGATACAGGCTTTTGGGTATCGACGTCAGGCGCATTTTTTACCTGCTCGCGCGTCAATGAAACCTGTATGGTTTCTGACGCATCGTCGATCTCCGTGATTGAATAGGGGGATAGCAGCACTGGGCGCTTCGCCAGCCACGAACCGGTCTCTACGATCAGGTAGCGCACGCCCCATCGTTCGTCGTCGAAATATATTTCCTTGGCATGACCTAACTCGTCATCGGTCGCGCGAATGGCATGGCCATTCAAACTGGCTACTGTGCGTAACATAGGACTGCTCCTGGGTTTATGAATGTCGTTATGCAAGCAGCAATTGCCGTGCCTGAGCTGGAGATCCGTAGCCTTTTACTATCACATAATGCGGGGTGATGCCGATAACGGGCGCTTACTTGTGAAGCTTGGTGCGCAATGTCGAGACGTCGCGTGTGGTCACGGCCGCCGCGTCGTTGCCCCAGGTGGTGCGCACGAAGGTCAAGACGCGCGCAATTTCGGTATCGGTGAATTTACCCGAGAACGCGGGCATTTTACGATGTTCGGGCCCACCGAGCGTTTGCGGGCTGGCGCCACCCTCAAGCAAAAGCCGTATAAGCGAGGTCGTGTCAGCCGCCAGTACGGCGGGGTTGCCGGCCAACGCAGGAAACTTCTGCGCCTTCCCGTGCCCATCCGCTTGATGGCACTTCATGCAAAATGACATATACAGACCCGCGCCAGGACGCTCGATAGCGCCGGTTTTCAATGAGGCTACGGCTTGTTGCGCTGCAAGGGACTCTGGCTTGTATGCTCCTGTTTTTTCACTTGCGGGCAGGCTCTTCAAGTAATGAGCCACTGCCTTCAAATCATTGTCTTTGTAATATTGGGTGCTTATTTCCACCACCCGCACCATGCTGCCAAAAGTGACAACATGCGTATTGACCCCGTGCCCGGTTTTCAGGAATGAAACAATGTCCTGTTCCGACAATCGTCCCAGGCCGGAACCCATATCGCCGTCCAGGCTCGATGCGTACCAGTTGTCGTTGACGGCGCCCGCCAGATAGTGCTTTGAAGACTCGTCGTAGCCACGCTCTTCCATGCCGGGCCCACGAGGCGTATGGCATGCACCACAGTGCCCAAGCGATTGCACGATATAGGCCCCTCGATTCCACAGGACATCATGGTCGGCCGTAGGCGTAAAGCGTTCATGGGACACAAACGCCATGTCCCAGAAGGCCAGGCCCCAGCGTTGGTTGAAAGGAAAAGGCAGGTCCGTCTCGGGAGGCCGATTGTCGACCGGCTGCACGCCGTGCATAAAGTAGGCATATAGGGCCCGCATGTCCGGTTCGCTGATCTTGGTAAACGAAGGATAAGGCATGGCGGGGTATAGGCGCTTGCCATCGCGCCTCACACCATCGCGCAAGGCGCGTTCAAAGTCGGCATAGCTGTAACGGCCAATGCCGGTTTGTTTGTCCGGCGTAATATTGGTCGAATAGATGGTGCCGAACGGTGAACCCAGCGCCAGGCCGCCGGCGAAGGGTGCGCTCGATGTCGCCGCCGTGTGGCAGCCCGCGCAGTCGCCGACCTTCGCAAGATAGGCGCCGCGAGCCATCAGGGTGGCATCCGGGGCGGTCTCTTTTATGTTCGCGCTATGGAGCTCTTGCGCAACGACGGGAGAAGCCAGGCATAACTGGCTCGCTGTGAGAGCCCAGGCAAGCGAGGCAAGCAGGGCGCGCGATGGGGTCTGGTCCATTATGGTTCGTTCCCGTCCTGGCCTAGAATAAAAAAGGCGTGATATACAGCGTGGTGAAAATAAAAAGCCACACAATATCGACGAAATGCCAATACAAGCCTCCTATGCGCAGAGCGGCGCAGCGCTTGTCGTCGAAATAGCCCAATGAGGTCCAGATAAGCAGGAACGCCAGCACGATTAATCCGACCAGCACATGAATGACATGAAAGCCGGTAATGGTGAAATATAGCGATCCATATAGGTGTGTCGTAATGCCATAGGGGTGGTGGCGCCATTCCATGAGCTGGATGCCAACGAATAGGATGCCAAGTGTAATGGCCGTCGCCATGGAAGCAACGGCCCATTTGATCCTGCGCCTGCGCACCAGACGCTCGCACAGCCACACAAAGACACTGCTCAACAGCAGAATGCCTGTATTAAGCGCCCCGATGCCAATTCGAGGCAGCCCTTCAGGCGGCCAGTGCTGCAGGGTCTGCGAGGCAAGGTACAGATATGAAAAAATCAAATATGCGAATAACGATGCTTCGGTGACTATCATTGCGCCCATTCCCCACCAGCCGCCGGACAATTCGCCCGCGCTGCCTACTGGTAAGATACGACCGCGGTCCATAAGCTCACTCATCGTACTCTCCCGCGTCTCGCACTGGCTGCGGTTCGCGCTGAATCAACAAGCGCTCGGGCCATAGCCATATCAAAATCGACACCGCGCACGCGGCTGCCATCAAGCCCGTGAATATCCATGCACGCCACAGCATGGCGACAAACAGCAATGCGCTGGACAGGCCGAGCAGAAAGGGCGCATAAGAGTCCGATGGCATTTTCAAGATGACGCTGGGATCGGCTCTGATCGAACTCGTACCCAGGGCCTCACGGCCGTGATCGAGCAGAAAGCCAGTATCGAGCGAGGAATGAGCCCCCAGTCCGATCCGGTCTTCCCACAGCGGATACCGGCTTGCCACGGTCGGAACAACCGCGAAATTGTAGGGTGGCGGAGGGGAAGGGATGGACCATTCGAGCGATGCTGCATCCCATGGATTGATGCCGGCGGCTTTGCCGTTGCGCAGACTCAGCGCAATATCCACCATAAAAATGAGTATGCCCAGAGCGAACACGAACGACCCTATTGATGTGATCATATTGCTCGTGTCCCATCCCATGCCGGCTGGATAGGTATACATGCGACGCGGCATGCCCAGAAGCCCCGAGATATGCATGGGGAAAAAGGCGACGTTAAAGCCCACGAAACTGATCCAGAACGAGATTTTTCCAAGCGCCTCGTGAGTCATTTTCCCCGTGACTTTCGGAAACCAGTAATAGATGCCCCCCAACACCGGAAAAACGTTGATCCCGAGCAGCACGTAATGCAGGTGAGCGACGATAAAATAGGTGCCAGTGAGTTGTAAATCGAAGGGCACGGCAGCCGTCATGACGCCAGATAGGCCGCCAATGACAAACAGTAGGACAAAGCCTGAAAAAAACAGGAATGGCACACGGTATACAGGGCGCCCGAGCCAGATCGTTGCAATCCATGCGAAGGTTGCCACGGCGCTGGGAATTGAGATGATGGTGCTGGTGGCACCAACAAATGATAAGGTTGCAAGCCCGATGCCGGTGGAAAACATATGGTGAATCCAGACCAGGAAACCGATCGCCATGGTGGCTACCGTGGAGATTGCAACCGCCGAGTAGCCCACCAGCGGCCGGCGACAGAAGGTAGGCAAGGCATCCGACACGATTCCCATGGCCGGCAGCACCACGACATATACCCAGGGATGCCCGAACATCCAGAACAGATGCTGCCACAGCATCGGTCGTCCGGCATTGGCGACATCAAAAAAATGAGTGCCTACTTGCCGGTCCAGCCACAACATTAAAAATGCCAGGCTGACGGCAGGCACTACCAGCAGGTTGGCCACCGAGGCCGTCATGGTGCCCCACACCAGAATGGGCAGTCGGTTGATCGACATGCCCGGCGCGCGCATCCGCAATAAAGTGACGACAAAGTTCACCGACCCAACCGTGGTCGAGACACCCAGCAATATCATGCCAAGGGCGTAGACATCTATATTGGGCCCCGGGCTGTATTCGAGGTTGGCAAGCGGCACGTAATTGAACCAGCCCGCGTTAGGCGCCTCTCCAAGAGGAAAGCTGGAATACAGGAAAACTCCAGCGAATAAAAAAACCCAATATGACAGCGCGTTCAGCCGAGGAAACGCCATATCGCGTGCGCCGAGGATAAGAGGCCACAGATAATTCGAAAAACCCGACAACACCGGCAATGCATACAGGAAAATCATTGTGATGCCGTGCATCGTGAAAATTTGATCGTATTGCGCCGGCGACAACAGGTGCGAATCCGGCCGCGCGAGCTGAACGCGCATGACCAAAGCCTCCAGGCCCCCGGCAATCAGAAAAAGGAACGCAGTCACGATGTAACGCAAGCCGATGCGTTTATGATCAACGGTCGCAAGCCATCCTCGCCAACCTGGCGTGCTTTCCCATAAACGACGCAGATATTGCTCACGTTCGCCGCCTGGCGCCATGCGGCTGATTTCCGGCTGGCGAGCCAGGCGCAAGTCAGGCGAATCGGGTGGGCGATAAATCATGCATTTCCTTCTTCGAAACAACGTTTTGGCAGCCATCAATTTGATGGTCAAGGCTTTAGTAAATTTCGCCTTTCTTGCCGCGAATTTTCACATTCAGCGGGGAGGAGGGGTCGCGGCATCGGCCATGGATACCTCCCCGAGGGCGTCAGCATTAATGCAAGGTCGCTAAATACGCCGATAGCGCTGCGGCATCTTGCGCGTTCAGCGCGATGCTTGGCATAAGCGAGTCGGGCTTGATTTCCTGCGCATGCTCGATCCAGTCGAGCATGTGTTCGGGTGTGTTGCTCAGAACGGCCGCTGCCAGTTTTCCACGCGATCCTATATGCGTGAGGTCGGGAGCGAACACCCCAACTGCGTCGCTGCCGCGCACTGCATGGCAGCCGGCGCAGCGGTCCATGAAAACTTTCTGGCCGATTCGACCGATTTCGTCAACGGGTGGTACCGCCCGGCGCAGTTGCGAGGCGCGCCAGGCCTCGAATTCCGTACGTGACTGTGCGACGACTTCAAAGCCCATGTGTGCATGCTGCGCGCCACAAAACTGTGAGCACTGGCCGAGATAGATGCCAGGGGTGTCCGCCTGGATCCATTGTGTGTTGGTTTGCCCCGGAATCGCCTGTGTCTTGCCGGCAAGCCGCGGTACCCAGAACGAATGGATCACGTCGGCACTTTTTAGGTCGATCTTTACGGGAATGCCGGTGGGGATGTGAATTTCATTGGCCGTTGTAAAGCGCTGTGCCCGATCGGCAGCGTCGGTGTAGTCGACTTTCCACCACCAATCGTAAGCTGTGACAACAATTGTCAATGATGGCACCGATGATGGTGGGCGGCCTGCCCAAAGCACGACAAGCGCATAGTAGAGAGCTACGAACAATGCCGCGGACGACACGGCGGTGCCGATATATATCCATGCCATGCCGCCGCCTTCCTTGCCAAGTTCGCGCGAATCGGCGGGCGGGCGCTGCCGCTTGAGTGCCGCCAATAACAGCGCGGAAATTATGACGATGACGGCAATGCATAGCGCGGTTATACCCCAGCTCAGGTGCATCGCTGGCGATGCGGCGGGGCCTGCCGCATGCAGGAAATAGTCCAGTGGCGCAGCAGGTGACAGCGCCGGCAAGAAAACCGCCAGCAAAAGGACAAGCCTGCGCGGTGTCAATGTGGGCACTGATTGCCCGGCCTGGAGGCGAGGCCAGATAATGGATGTTTGTTATTGAGTTTCTTTTTCATGTCGTTTGCTCATCGTTTGCTCAAATAGGGACTGTTGAATAATTCTGGACCCAAAAAACAAACGTCGCAATACGGCTTCTACAGCTTTTTTATGCAACCGTCACACCCATTCGAGCAGCCCGGCTCGGAAAATTCAACGATGCTTCGCTCGAACCGAGGCCTGGGCACATGACTTGCTGTCCGGGAACGGCATTGAAATCGAGCGAGCCCAGAATGTGGCACCCGCTACACTGCATCGGGACCGATCCGGAGAGTGCAATCCACCTAGTTTCGTGCACAAAGCGCGATGAATGACCGGCAAGCCATGAAGCTAGCCCTGTTATTCTCAATGTAATGAAATTCATGACATTAAAAGTGTAATAATAAGCTTCTTCATCCCTACCGTTAGCATTTTGTTGCATTTTCTCTATTCGAGTCGGTGCAGCCTAATGTAAAACGAGATACGGTATTTTTAAAAAATATCGAAAGAACAAGCGGGAAATCGAAACGCAGAATATGAACTGATGTGCATTCGCACTGGAAGTCGTCTATGCAGCGGATTCCAGACTGCCTGAAACCACTAATATCAAATCCATATGCCGCATCTATTAATCACCGACGATGAGCCTACCATCCGCGAATTGCTTGCCGAAATAGCAGAAGGCGAGGGTTACACTGTAGCGGTGGCGGCCAATATACGTCAGGCTCGCATTCAAATTGAACGTCAAAAGCCCGACATGATCCTGCTCGACATGATGTTGCCCGATGGCGACGGCATCGAGTTTTGGAAAGGCCTTGAACTGGTCGATACACAGGTTGTTTTTATTACCGGGCACTCAAGCATTGACAGTGCAATCAATGCCCTGCGCTGTGGGGCCGTTGATTATCTGCGCAAGCCTGTCAGCCTGCACCGAGTACGTGCTTTGCTGAGCGAGTTGAAGTCTTTGCTGCATGAGCCTCTCATTCCGGGTTCAAACGATTGCTTTATCAAAATGATAGGGAAGTCGCGCGCCATGCAACTGCTGTGCGCCCGTATTGAGAAAGTGGCGCCCACTCGGGCCACAGTGCTGCTCGTGGGAGAAAGCGGTACCGGCAAAGAGCTTGCCGCCGAAGCCATTCATTTGGCCAGCCCCCGGCACAACAAACCCTTCATGCCAGTCAATTGCGGCGCCATTTCGCCCAACTTGATCGAAAGCGAATTGTTCGGCCACGAAAAGGGTAGTTTCACCGGTGCCGATCGCCAGCATAAAGGGTATTTCGAGCGGGCTCAGGGCGGCACTTTACTGCTGGACGAAATCACCGAAATGTCAATGGAATTGCAGGTGCGGTTGCTTCGGGTTCTGGAAACGGGCTGTTTTATGCGCGTGGGTACGAATACCGAAATCCCTGTCGATGTACGAGTGATTGCCGCCACCAATTTCAATCCGGAGCAGGCAGTGAGCAACGGCACACTGCGCGAAGATTTGTACTATCGACTGTGCGTATTTCCTTTGGAACTTCCACCTTTGCGCGAGCGCGAAGGCGACGTTGTGCTGCTTGCCGAGCACTTTCTACAAGAACTCAATGAAGAAGGCCACACCCGCAAGTCTTTTGCGCCCGATGCCATGAAAGCCATACAAGAATATTCATGGCCGGGCAATATACGGGAATTGCGAAATTATGTATACCGCAGCTATATTCTCGCCGACGAGGTGATTAAAGGTAATTTCACTTCTTTCGATCTGCAGTCACATTCGGCGGGGCGGGGCAGCGATATTTCGCTGCCGGTGGGGGTGCCGCTGGCCGACGCCAACCGGCAGCTCATCCTGGCGACCTTGAAGCAGTGCGGAGGGGTGAAGAAGGTGGCCGCTGAAAGGCTGGGCATAAGTCTTAAAACCTTGTACAACCGGCTTGAAGAGTACGGCGCCGCGGCCGACAAAGATACATCGTCTTCCCTGCCTTCCAATTAACCTGACAGCAAACTATTATAAAACCGGGTCGCCCGCATGTGTCGTTACTTGCGTCGCAGACGACTGGTCAAGCTGACAACGAGAGAAGGCTAATAACTGCTGATTGAGCTTGGCGCCACGCTCTATGCCATGACGAGCGGCTGCAAAAAGGCGGCCGGTGGCCTCGTCATGAGCGATTCGCTCGCTTAGCATTTCGAGACTTAAACCAATAGTCATAAAAATGTTGTTGAGTTCGTGTGCGATGATCTCAGCAGTTTTCTCGGTCTCTTCCATTTTGGCATTCGCCTTGCAGGTGTCGATTGTCCGAGGATGCGGATCGTCGGCCTGGAAACCACTCTATTCCAATGCATGACTGCTTGTCAAACAAAGTCGAGCCCACGGCTTGGTGCTGCGGTCAAGGGATTCAGAGATCCACGCCCTGGGCGCGGTACTTGCTGACTGATCCATATTCGATCGCTGCGGATCCCCATGACTATCGACAATCCTCCATTCAAATTAAAGATTCTCACTGTAAATGCACATAAGGGATTTACGGTTTTCAACAGCCGTTTCATTTTGCACGAACTGCGTGATGCGATCCGGGCAGCGGGGGCCGATATCGTTTTTTTGCAAGAAGTGCTGGGAGCCCATCAGGAGCATGCGAGCCGTCTTGCGCGCTGGCCCGCCACCAGCCAATACGAATTCCTGGCCGATTCTATCTGGCCCGATTTTGCCTATGGCCGCAATGCCGTTTACCCGTATGACCATTATGGCAATGCCTTATTGTCCAAATACCCGATCACGCATTATGACAATCTAAATATTTCAGTAGGCAAGCACGAGAAGCGTGGCTTGCTGCATTGCGTGGTGAGACCGGTGACCCTTGACACGGACATACATGCTATTTGCGTCCATCTTGGATGGCGAGAGCAGCAGCGCAGCCTGCAATTATCTGATCTTTGCCGCCGCATCGATGATCATGTCCCCGCTGACGCGCCACTACTTGTAGCGGGCGATTTCAACGACTGGCGCTTGCGCGGACATCATTTGCTGATGCGTCGAAGCGGCTTGAAAGAAATTTTCAATGAAAGGCGAGGGCGGGTTGCCCGTAGCTTCCCGGCGTGCTTCCCATTTTTACGTCTCGATCGGATTTATGTGCGAAGCATCACACAATTCGAACCTGCCAGGCAGGTCGCGGACCCATGGAAACAATTGTCCAACCACGCGCCTCTGGCTGCGGAGATCGAGTTATGACGCTCAAACGGTCAATGGAAAATTTCCATGGAACCAGACTGTCGGCCAGCATGAAAATTGCTGGCATTGATACTCAAGAACAATAATTTGATTTGCCAGAGGCACCCATGGATGCAGATCGATCCGAAACAGTCTTGCGCGATGTGCTGACCACTAATGCAGAGAGTAGCCAGGGCATCGCTCCAGGCCCGGCCATTGCACTGGCCCATGCCACGCCGCCATCGGAACATCGCAAAGTGAATGTCAGTAGCGTTGCGTTGTCCATACTCACAGCCATCGCATTTGTTTTTGCGTTGCAATGGGCTCGCGGATTTTTCATCCCACTTGTTTTCGGCATTTTGATCTCCTACACGCTCAATCCCATGGTCGTTTGGCTGGAGCGCATTAAAGTGCCACGCGCTGTAGGCGTGGGTCTCATTATGCTCGGTCTTCTGGCCACGACAGCCGTAGTGGCGACCACGGTATACAGAGAGGCTCAAGCCATCATGGATGAAACGCCGATGGCGATCTATAAGCTCAACGCTGCACTCATAAGAACCAACGACGGCAAACTAGGAGCCTTGGATAGGCTTCGCAGCATGACCGATGCGCTTAAAAAGGCGGCTAGTTCGGCGACTGACACAGAGGCAAATAACGAAACCAAAGGCAGTAGGGCCAAAGGCAAGAATCAGGTAGCCGACGCAGCCGCGGCAAAGCCACCCGGATTCAACGTCAGTGGTTGGCTTTGGGCCGGGTCATTGAGCGCTGTCGGTTTGGTAGGGCAGTTGCTCATGGTCCTTTTTCTGGTTTTTTTCGCCTTGCTCTCGGGAGACACATTTAAGCGAAAACTGGTGAAACTTACCGGGCCCACGCTGACGAACAAGAAAATTACCGTTCATATTCTGGACGACATCAATACATCGATCCAGCGATATATGTTTATGCTTTTTGTGATGAACATATCTCTGGCCCTCATCACATGGCTGGTGCTGCACTGGATTGGACTTGGCAACCCGGGAGCGTGGGCAGTCGCGGCCGGCCTGCTTCATGTCATTCCCTATTTTGGACCATTGATCACCGCGGTTGCGATAGGCGTTGCCGCATTTTTGCAGTTTGAGTCGTTTTCGATGATGTTCCTGGTATTCGGTGCATTGCTGGTGATTTCAGCTGTGGTTGGGATGCTGATTACAACCTGGATGACGGGCCGGATTGCGAAAATGAATGCAACTGCCGTTTTCATTGGGCTGCTGTTTGGCGGATGGCTTTGGGGGCTGTGGGGCATGTTGCTTTGTGTTCCTCTTATTGTTGTTATAAAAGTCATTTCAGGACACATCGAGGGCATGCAGGCGATAGCGGAATTGTTGGGCGAATGACTTGTTTCTTTAGTTGGGCATGTTTCTTGCTGACTGGCAAATACAGCACTCCAACATCACAGAGGTTAATTATGAAACAAAAACTATCGATGTCTCGCAATAAAGGTCTAGCCATTCTGGCTGTAGCAGTGGCCAGCCTGGCATTTTCGGGCTGCACCACGACCGCGCCGAAGGATCAGGCGACCGCCAGCCAGCAGCGCAGCGACATTAACACGAGTGCGAATGCGACTCTGTCCCGGCTTTACAAGTCGGCGCCCGACTCGCGCGCCCTTGTCGAACGAGCCAAGGGAGTCTTAGTGTTCCCGACTGTTCTGAGCGCGGGCTTTGTGATCGCTGCCGAACACGGTAATGGTGTCTTGCGGGTGAATGGTCGCAATGATGGCTATTACAGCACTACGGCTGGTTCTATCGGCCTCCAGGCGGGCGCCCAATCCAAGGCAATAGTCTTGCTGTTCATGACCCAAGAGGCTTTAGATAAGTTTCGCAACAGCAATGGTTGGACGGTTGGCGCTGATGCAACGGTTGCCATTGCCAATATAGGCGCCAATGGCAAAATAGACACCAACACCGCGAAACAATCCGTTGTCGGTTTCGTGCTTACCAACGCGGGTCTGATGGCGGGCGTCTCGCTTGAAGGCGCCAAAGTGCAAAAGGTCGCGCTTTAGCGGATGGGGCACTTGGCATAATTTCATAATGTCCAAGTCGTTCATGCTCGGTGATAAGAGGAATAACGACAGTTTTACGATTCAACTGAATAGCCAGCGGCAATCCATGCGTGGATGCCGCCGGCCAATGGCCGTACGCGACTGTAGCCCAGCTTCATAAGGTGCTTGGCGACTTGGTCGGAAGAGGCTTCATTGGGACAAGCGCAATACACAATGACTTCACCGTCATGCGTCATATCCAGGTCAGAGGGGAGAGGCCCTTTTATTTGCATCGGAACAGCGCCCGGTATACGGCTTTCATCCTGTGAGAGCGCAGAGCGGACATCAATGATGGTGGGCGCCGTGCCTTGCTGCAATAATTGGTGGAGTTCGTCCATAGATATGCGCGCCATGCATAAGGACTTCAGGAACTGCTGGCGCTGCCACCATTTTCTTGCAATAAACGCGAACAACGCTGCTCCTATCAAGAACAGGCCCCACTTGCCCAGATGTTCAAGGACGTTCAGCAGGTCGCCGATAGTTGTGCTAAATAGCGAACCTAGATAAATGGCTGATCCGGCCCAAAGCGCGGCGCCCAAGCTATCGAAGAAAACAAACTTCAGGCGCCGGGTTCCCAGTGCGCCGGCCAATGCGCTGGCGATGGATGCGAAGCCAGGAATAAACTTTGCAACCATCAAGGATGGCACCCCCCAGCGCAAGTAAACCTGCTCAGTCTGCCTGACGCATGAATCAGGCGAGAATGAAATACGACAGAGCAAAGACATGACTTTGCGGCCATAGCGTTTTCCTACCTGGTACCACGCGACATCAGCAATTAATGCGGCAAGCACGGCGACGAACAGCAGCAAAGGCGCTGAATAGCTGCTGCGTACCAGCAATGCGCCGGTGATGACTAGTGTGGGATAGGACGGGGCAGTGGCGTACCCAATTGTTCAATGAGTACATTGAAAAAGACAAGGGTAAGGCCGTATTGTTCGATCAGATGTAAAAGATAGTCCATTGCAGCGCTAAAGACCTTGTTGGTTAAAAAAATCTGGGCATGGCAGACGGGTTCAATAGGCAGGCCAGATGACAAATTTGAACATCATAAGTTCGATATTATGAACAATTGGTCGTAGCAATGAAGGATTGAAATGGTCTTTTGATGTACTCGAGACTCAAGGACTTGTGGTTGATCGTGTTGATAAGAGACTTAATCATGAGTCGATAGGCTATACACGAGCGAGTCATGCAGATTTATCATCTCCGTGTTCAGAAATTCTGGCAGATGGGAAAGCGGCGCGGGCTTCGTTCCTGCATGAATGGCATCGGATAGCGTTGCCAGCGCTTGTCTGGCCTCCCTCTCGCCGTCGGGGCCGAACAGCGTGCGAGCCATTTCAGGGGCGGCGTCCGCTCCCGCAGACTCCAGCGACCAGCAGGCGGACAGCACGCGGTAGCCAAGCCGCTGCGCCGCGACGACCGCGGGCCATGACCGCTCGGCAACATCGCGATGCCACAGCGTGGCGCCGACGCTGACATCGTAGGCCTGGAGCAGGGCAATGATGTGATGTGAAGATCGCGGCGTGCCCGTCGGGCAGCGCCGGTCGTAACCTCTCCTTCGGCGGCATGGCCGAGCGTCGTCGTAAGCGCCGCCAGCGCATTGACGAGTTCCTGCGGAATGCGCTCCACTACGGTGCGCAGCGTCGTCATCGCCAAGATCGCAAGACCAGTCATGCAGCCGATAAAGGTATCGACGCCGCGCACCCAAAGCACGTGCCCTACATCCGGCACGGGATGCCCGCCCGATGCGATGGTCAGGGCCGCAGCGGTGATGAACACGACGGCCAGAGCATAGTTGCGAGTCACGGTCATCTCGATGATGAACTGGAGAAGCATGAGCGTCAGGACGAGCCACAGCCCTTGAGGATGCACTGCGAGAATGACCCCAGCCAGGATCAGACCGACCAAGGTGCCGTTCATCCTTTCGACGCCGCGTGGCACCCACAATGAACTACCATTCTGCTTATATAGGATCCTAAACCAGTAACGGATGTTCACCGAGAATTTCCGCTAAATTGCTCAACAATGGAGAACTGATCATGATGCTAGATTGGAATGAATATCGTAAACAAGTGGGTGCCGGCGTCAAAGAGGTCGCCCAACTTAGTCCTGACACCATCAAAGGGTATGTCGGCCTCAGTTCGGCTGGCCAGCAAAAGAATTTGCTTGGTGCAAAAGTGCGCGAGCTTATTGCCTTGGCGGTTGCCGTCACGGTGCGTTGCGACGGTTGCATTGCCGTCCATACCGAAGCCGCCATCCGTCAGGGGGCCAGCAAGGAAGAAATTGCGGAGGCGTTGGGCGTGGCCATCTCGGTCAATGCCGGTGCGGCGCTCGTATACTCGACGCGGGTGATGGATGCGGTCAAGGAGTATCCGGCCGTTCAATCATCGCATGTCTGAGTCAGGCACAGCCAAGCGCACTGGGAGTGCGGGATTATGGCAGCCACAAGGGCGGCGACCACAAGGGTCGCCCCTACGATGCAGCGGGTACGTTTTGCAGCGACACCCCGCGTGGGCACCATTTAAACGATTAATCCTTGTTGCGTAGACTTTTAAGGGCTTCGGTCCAGCGATAGAGCTCATTGAGCATGGTGGTCGCCGAATTGATGATGAGCTCATTCGCCTTGAAATTCTTGTTCTCATCAAGCAATGTGGCAACCATGGGAATGGCAACCCCTTCCACCATTGGCATCATTTTCAAGGTTGTGACGAGTTGCTTTTCAAGTTGTACCGCGCGCAAGCCGCCCGAGACGCCGCCATAGCTGACGAAGCCGCAAGGCTTATAGTTCCACTCCTTATAAACATAGTTCAATGCATTCACGAAGGAGGGCGGCGGGCCGTAATTGTATTCCGGCGTTACGAACACGTAAGCATCTGCAGCCGAGACACTTGCGCTCCAGGCCTTCGTGTGTTCCTTTTCATATTGGCGTAACGCCGGATGGTGAGGTTCGTCGTACAGCGGCAAATTGAAATCGGCTAAATCGACAAGAACGACCTCAAACTCGGAATGTTGGGCCGCGTAATCATTGAACCAATGAGCTACCGACGGGCCGACCCTACCGGGCCGGGTACTACAGATAATGACGTGAAGCTTAAGCACCATAATGAGGGTCCTTGATTGTAGTGTTGCCCGGCCTGGAGCCGGACAGAAAGCCTGCCTTACTTGCCTGATTTGAGGGCAGTATAACCACCTCTGGCCGGATCGCTCAGGCTAAACCATTGCTGCATGGTTTGTCAGTGATTTGTCCTGAATGGCCGGTGAGGCATCTATGCTCAGCAAGGCGTATCATTAACTTTACATAATATACATTATGCGTATATTATTGGAGCGCTTCGCAGGCACATGAATAAGTAAGTATGCTTGTTCATGTGCTTTGCCTTAGCTACTTAAGTTGCGGCCATTCACCCGCAGGACACCATTACCATGTTCGCCAGCGATCACAAAGCCTGCGCTAAGTAAAGAGCCGCTGTCTGATGTAGTGCTCGCCCGCAAATTGGCTCGCGAGGGAGTTGTCGTCGCACGTAGAACGGTGTCGAAGTATCGCGCCCAGATCAAGTGTCCGACAGCAGAACTGAGAAAATCCATCTCAGTTCATAAGGACTGTGACTGACGCGCCTCCACGACTTGAGGGTCATTCAACAGAATCTCGGAGAACTGCCGGACTAGCGTGGATTGATCTCCTGTTTCGGCACGCAGCACCAAATGCAGCGTTCGTTCAGCCCAGACGTCTGTTATGGGTAGTGCAAGAAGTTGTCCCTGCCCGGTAGCCGGACCGGCAATGCTTGCAGGCACAATGGCGACGCCCACACCGGCTCCGACCATGTACAGCGCTGCGCTGAAATTGTGTACATGCACCCGGACTTTCATGGATTTTCCAGCCAGGCGTGCTTGGTTGGACAAGAACAGGAAGTTGCTGCTTGCGCGTTGCATGGACACCAGGTCGTGGTCCAGGATCTCTTCAAACACTGTGCGAGGCGCGCGTGCCAAGGGGTGGTCGGGAGGCATTACGCAGACCAGCCGGTCTTGCGCATAAAGCCGGCGCTCCAGGCTGGGCAAGGGGTCCAGATCTGAGCCAATTCCGATGTCGGCCACGCCCTCCTCGATTGCGCCACTGATTTTCAGGCTTTCCTGTTCTTTAAGATCAACATTGATTCCCGTATTGCCGGTAAGAAACCTGGCAAGACTGGGTATCAGGAAGCCATTGAGCGAACTGCTATTGGCCAGCACCCTGATGGAGCCGCGCAAATTGCCGGAATAGTCGCTGAGCTCTGTGTGCATGGTCTCAACGCTCGCCAGCAGTTTCTTGGCATGGCGGGCCAGAACCTCTCCCGCCGGTGTCGTCGTCATCCCTTTCGAGGTTCGCACGAATAGCCCGCTGCCCACCGTGTATTCAAGGTTTTTCAGTCGATAGCTGGCCGACGAGGCCGTCATGTGCATCGTGGCTGCCCCGGCCGAAAGGTTCTGAGCCTGGACGATGGCAAGAAAAAGCTTCAAGTCTTTTAGTTCGTAGCGCACAAAATAATGTCCCGTTGATCGTTACGCAAACAGCTTGGCCAATAATGATAGGCTTTTTTACCGCGCAAACGAAAAGCCCCCGGTTCTTGCATAAAGGAACCAGGGGCATTAAACGATGACGGTCGCGCCACTAAACGGACTTCTGTTTTGCCTTGATGAATTCGCCCATGTACTTCTGCGGCTCACCTGTATTGAATGCCTGCGCGAACTCGCGCACGCCATTCAAAATGGAGGTTTCAAGTGGTTCGTTCTCCCATTCGCGCAACAGTCTTTTCTGCTGAGCCAAGGCGGCTGGCCCCAAGCCAGTCATCATTCGGGCCACGCGCGTGACCTCTTCGTCCAAATCGGTCAGTGGTACCACGCTGTCAAGCAGCCCCCAGTTCAGGGCCTTGTCGGCGTCCACAATCTCGCCCGTCAACAGCATCCAGCTGGAACGCGCCGTGCCAATTAGTCTGGGAAGCAAAGCCGCCTGGATAATGGACGGAATGCCCACCTTGACCTCGGGCATACCCATTTTTGCCGCGTCCGCGCCAATGCGGAAATCGCACGCCAAGGCAAACTCCATACCGCCGCCCAGGCACCAGCCTGGAATGCGCGCGATCACCGGCTTGGGAAGCAGGCGTATCGCGTCGGAGAGTTTGCGAAGGCCATCGATGAAAGCTGCGGCGCGCTGCATGTCGAAGTGGGCCATTTCTTTGATGTCGGCGCCGGCAATGAATGCCCCATCACCCTCACCCCGCACGACCAGCACGCGGATGTCGTCGCGATCGGCAACATGGGCCAGTGCCTCGGTCAGTGCGCAAATGACCGGAGTGCTTAGGATATTCAGCTTTCCGGCATTCTGGATACGCAGTGTTCCAGTGCCGCTATCATCCACCGACAGATCGGCGTGTTCAGACCAAGTATTTTCGCTCATCGTTCACCTCAAAGCTTTTCAAAGCCAATGGCTTGCACGACGCCCTGCCATCTTTTGTTGGACTCTTCAATGATTTTCTTGAATTCCTCGGGGCTTGTATGATCCGGGACGGCGCCTTGCTTTTCGATCAGATCGATCACCTTGGGGTCGGCCAAAACCTTACCGACCGCTTTGTTAAGGGTTTCGAGCACGTCAGCGGGAAGCTTTGCCGGTGCCGCCATGCCAAACCACGAGGGAGTATTCAATTGTGGGTAGCCGACTTCCGCATAGGTGGGAACGTCGGGCATGCTCTTCACACGGCTAGGGGCCGCTACAGCAAGAGCGCGAAACGTGCCGGCGGCGATCTGGCCGGCGGATGACGGAAGGTTGTCGAATACCACATCGACCTGACCACCCAGAAGTCCGGCCAACGCTGGCCCCAGGCCGTTGTAGGGCACGTGGAGCATGTTGGTTTTCGTCACGCTCAGGAAACGTTCGCCGAACAGATGGCTATAGCCCCCAAGCCCGGATGAACCAAAGGCGAGCTTGCCTGGCTTCGCCTTCAACACATCGAGCAATTGCTGGAAGGTCTTGATGTTCGACTTGGCACTGACGTCCAGGACGCCCAGCACATTGGCCAGGTTGCTAATGGGAGTGAAATCGTTGATGGGATCGTATGGCGGCTTGCTTCGGACGCTGGGGTTGACGGCGTGCGAGCTCTCCACAGCCATGACCAGGGTGTATCCGTCGGGCTTTTGGCGTGCGGCATAAGCGCTGCCCACGGCACCACCAGCCCCAGGCTTATTGGCGACCACGACGGACTGCCCCAGGACATCGCCGAGCTTGGTCGCCACAATACGGGCAATCAGGTCTGTGGTCCCACCCGGTGCGTACGGAACAATGAATTCGATGGCCCGATCCGGATAGGCGGCGGCCGATATGGTTGAAAATGAAAACAGGCATGCGGCGATGCCGATTTTGATGTGTTTATGCATTCCTTATCTCTCAATATTTGTATTCAAGCATTCGAGTACCGACGCGGTATGCTCGCCCAGTAATGGAGGAGCCGCGGGATACGTGCCGTCTTCTTGGTTTCCGGCCAACATCGGATTTTTGACCAGCTTTATTTCACCCAGCTTGGGATGGATGATTTTTTGAAGCATTTGACGGTGCAGAACTTGCTCGTCCTGAAACACTTCTTCAAGCGAATTGACCGAACCCCAGGATATGCCCAGCTTATCGAGCTCTTCGGTCCAGTATTGTCGTGGTTTCGTTGCCAGTATTTCACTGAGAATGGTTCGCAATGCGGCCAGATGGTTGATTCGGCCGCTGTTCGTTTTGAAGCGGCCATCCTGGGCAAGCTCGGGCCGCTCACAAAAATCACAGAAACGCGCAAATTGCGTGTCATTGCCGATTGCCAGGATGAAAAAGCCGTCACTGGCCTGGAAAACCTCGTAGGGAGCCAAATTGGGGTGCGCATTACCGCTGCGCCGTGGGCTTGAGCCCGACACCAGAAAATTGGCGGCCTGGTTGGCATTCAAGGCGACGGCCACATCCAACAGTGCCAGATCCAGCCACGCGCCCTCGCCTGTTTGCGTGCGCTGAAACAGGGCGGCCAAGACTGCGGAAGTGGCATACATTCCGGTGGAGATGTCCACCACGGCGACACCGGTACGCAAGGGGCCGGCACCCGGCGCGCCATCGGCCGGGCCCGTGTAGCTCATCAAACCGCCAAGCCCCTGGAAAATGTAGTCATAGCCGGGACGATGCGCCTTGGGCCCGGTTTGGCCGTATCCCGTAATAGACGTGTAAATCAGCCGTGGATTCACCGCCTTGACGCTATCGTAATCCAGCCCGTACTTTCCCAACGTTCCGACACGGAAGTTTTCCACCAGCACGTCGGCATCACGAATCAGCGCCAACAACTGCTGCCTGTCGGCTTCTTGAGTGAAGTCCAGCGCAACGGACTTCTTGCCGCGATTGCAACAAGTAAAGTAGGCGGACAAGATGTCGCCTTCCACGGATTCCAGATATGGCGGCCCCCAGCCGCGCGTATCGTCACCGCTGCCGGGTCTTTCGATCTTGATGACTTCCGCACCCAGGTCGGCAAGATTTTGGGTGCACCACGGGCCAGCCAATATGCGTGACAAATCAACTACTTTTACGCCCTTCAATGCCGTACCCAACATATGCCAGCCTCATTCAAATAGTGCCTGGAAGTCTAAGACGGAAGCAAATGTGTGGCCAGTTGAAGTTTTCGTTGGCGGCGTTCGAATTTATTCAACACCTTGCGAATCGACTGTGTTCATACGTTCGAATTACGCCATAAAGCCACGTGGGATTAAATCGCATGCCCTATGTTGCTGCCCCTTTCTCCTATCTAAGATGGGATCCATTAAAGGCAGTTTCAACATGTTTTTAAAAAGCGGTAGTTGTGAGCAATAGGCAGAAAAGCTTGGCCAGAATAAAACAATAAAGCAGGAAAAATCCCCACTAACCGTGTCGTGGTAAAGCCGGGATGAGCACTCAAGACAATGTGAATCTGCAATATGCCAGCCTGCCTTCGCCGAAGAGAAATAACCAGTCGTTCCACTCAGGAACAAGGTGGATCGCAAACGGTGAGGCTGTATCAGAACGCCAGCAATAACAACGCCACTATTACCCAGGACGGTTACGGAAACTCGGCTTTTGCAAGCCAGGATGGAAGCTTCAATGCTATGTCAGTCACTCAATATGCAGGAGCCCCGCCGCTCAAGGTTACTCAATACAACAGCGTCGGAGCCTATGCGAAAGTAATCCAGTGCTAAGACCGCTGGGTTAGGGTGTATTTCAGGTCTTAAATTTGAGGAGAATCACAATGAAAATCAGTCTTTCAGCACTTGCGTTGGGTCTGGCATTCGCATTCGGGGCGCCCGCCATGGCGTCGAACGGCGGCAGCATCTACCAAGCCGGCAGTGACAACGATGCAGCCATTACCCAGACCTACAACGACTACGCGCTATCGTCGATTGACCAGCGGGGCAGCGACAATACCGCCAAATCCGACCAGCACGACACCTTTGCCTACACGAAAAGCACTATTGGCCAGGCCGGTAGCGACAATTTCGCCAAGGTAGACCAGCATGACGGCGGCAATATGGTCTCTTATATTGCCCAGACGGGCGGCAACAATAACGCCAGGGTTACTCAAACCGGCTGGAATCAGACTGCCAGCATAATTCAGTCGGGCTGGGGCAATACGGCCAAAATCACACAGCACTGATATGTATCGACCTTGTCAATTACTTTATCCATTTTCCTCGAACGCGAGGCTCATTGATCGGCGAGCCGCGTTCGGGCGCCTTTAGCATAATGCGCTTTGACTTGCCTGCGATATTATGATTTCACAAAATCGACGAAATCATGCACGAACTGCTGTAATTGCGCCTTTACTTTCTGATCGATGAGATCGCCTGCATCGTTAAATACGCTTCCGGCGCGGGACACCAGCAGACGGCCGTCAAACCACGGGCGCACGCCCAAGGTCCGCAGCACAGGCAGCCAGGCCGCCTGAGATAGGACCGTGCCGAATCCGCCGGGCGACGCGCCCGTGATGGCAATGGGACGATTGCCAAACACGCGGGCAATGTCAGCCGAAGGCCGAGACAACCAGTCGATGGCATTTTTAAATACACCAGGCATCGAATTATTGTATTCCGGCGTTACCAGCAGCACCCCGTCGCAAGCCATGATCTGGCTTTTCAAGACCTGCACTGCGGGGGGAATACCCTCTTTTTCCTCAATGTCGCCGTCATACAGCGGAATCCCTTTTATGGTCGCTATTTCCAAAGTGGAGCCATCGGGCATAACTCCGGCGGCCGCGCGCAACAGCGCCGCGTTAAACGAACCGGAACGTAAACTGCCTGCTATCCCAACGATTTTTGCCATCAGGCTCTCCCCTCTAGGCATACTTTGCTCAGGGCAAGGATTTATACCCGTGAGGTTTTTGAAGCTGGAACTAATTTGCCCATCGCACACGCACGTACATTATGCGATATCTAAGGTTTTTTGGATATTTGTTGAAACCCTTTTTCAACCGCGGCCGACAAACGGCATATTGCTCGCCATGACCGTCATATTGAGTACATTGGTCGTCAGAGGCATGGCGGCGACAAGGCGCACCGCGTCGGCAACGTATTTGACATCGAACATAGGCTCTGCTGCCGTTTGGCCGTTGGCTTGCCGCACGCCTTTGGACATACGAGCCGAAAGTTCTGTCAAGGCATTGCCGATGTCAACCTGGCTGCACACAATGTTGTACTCGCGGCCATCGAGCGCAATGCACTTTGTCAGGCCCAGCACTGCGTGCTTGCTGACGGTATAGGGAGTGCTGAGCGGACGCGGCGCATGGGCCGAGATGGATCCATTATTGATAATACGACCGCCCTGCGGCGTTTGTTTTTTCATTAATCCGAATGCCGCACGGGCACACAGGAACATGCCGGTAATGTTCGTATCGATGACATTGGTCCAGTTTTCAAGCGGTAGCTCATCGATGGTTAGCGCTGGAGCGTTGATCCCGGCATTGTTGAACAGTACATCGAGCCGCCCAAAGTTTTTTTCGATCTCGGCAAACAATGCTTTCACGCTCGCGGCATCGCGCACATCGGTGGGTACAGCCAGCGCGTGCTGCCCGGCGCCCTTCGCCGTTTCGGCCAGTTCGACAAGCGGCTCCGGCCGCCGTCCGGCAAGCACGACGGTAAAACCGTCCTGCAGCAGCGCTTGCGCCACTGCCCGGCCGACACCGCTGCCGGCTCCGGTGACAAGCGCGATTTTGGATACAGGGGAAGAAGTCATGAACAGTCTCGGAAAAAATGGAATAGGGAAAAACGCCAGATCAGGCAATGAGCAAATTCTTGGTCACGCTTAGTCGATCAGAGGGGCCGCTAGCACCGGTTTTTGCATGGACCGGGCAACATGCTCCGGCTCGGGTAATGCACCTGGCTCCAGAAGAACGCAATGTTCGGGATTGATGGACAGATAGGCGGTCGAACCCTGCGTCAGGGTCTCGGCCTTGGTTTGCCGGATCACAATTTCGCGGTTGCCCCAATCGACATGCACCTGTGTCAGATCGCCCAGAAATACGGCGCGCCTGACGACGACAGGCCAGACATTGATCTGGTCCGGTGGCGGCTCGGCACTTAGCTGCAGATGGACGGTGCGCACCGACATCATGGGGTCCGGTCCGGGCGAGCGGTTGCAGGCGGTGCCGTGCACGATATTGCCGCCGTCGGCTTCCAGTGCGATCAGCCCATCCTGGGCCAGATCGTGGCGCAGCCGGCCACTGATCAGATTGGCGGAACCGACGAAATCCGCAACGAATGCGGTGCGGGGATAATTGTAGATCTCACCGGGGGATCCAGCCTGTTCGATGTGGCCGCCACGCATGACAATGATATTGTCCGACATGGCCAGCGCCTCTTCAAGATCGTGCGTAACGTAAACCGATGTGACACCCAGGCTATGTTGCAGTTCCCGCAGTTCGATGCGCATTTCCGAGCGCAGCTTCGCGTCCAGGTTGGACAGTGGTTCGTCGAACAGCAGTACTTGGGGTGAAAAGGCGCACGCCCGGGCCAATGCCACGCGTTGCTGCTGCCCGCCGGACAGTTGTGAAGCGTTACGGCTTGCATAGGCCTCCATCTTCACCAAGGCCAGCGCCTGGCCGACTTTTTCCTTGATTTCGGCCGCGCTCTTGCGCCTTACCCTCAGGCCGTAGGCCAC
Organism: Paralcaligenes ginsengisoli; assembly: GCF_054781135.1. NCBI lineage: Bacteria > Pseudomonadati > Pseudomonadota > Betaproteobacteria > Burkholderiales > Alcaligenaceae > Paralcaligenes > Paralcaligenes ginsengisoli. The sequence goes on along the minus strand of NZ_BAAGUZ010000031.1, from coordinate 297,789 downwards.
GTTCTCGAATACAGTCATGTGCGGCCAGATCGCGTAAGACTGGAATACCATCGACAGTCCGCGCCGCTCCGCCGGCAGGTTGATGCCCTGCGCGGCATCGTACATGGTGCGGCCGCCGATGTGGATCGCCCCCCCGCTGGGCCGTTCCAACCCGGCAATCGCCCGCAATGTCGTGGTCTTTCCGCAGCCGGACGGCCCAAGCAGCGTTAGTTGCTCGCCCTGCTTGACCGAGAAACTCACTGGACCAACTGCAAGCGTGGAACCATAGTGGATCGTTAGATTTTCGACCTCGATTTCCGGCCGTTCGGCTTTCTCTTGTTGCAACATCATGCCCCTCCATACTGCGAAGCCCGGCGCGTGATCAGTGTGAACACGACCATCACCACGCCCACAACGACTGTCTGTATTAGCGCCATCGCCGCCGTCAGCTCGGAACTGCTCGAGAAAAAGGCTTCAACGATGGCGGGTGTCATTACCTTGGAATTCGGCCCCATCAGAAGAATGGACGCTCCGAGTTCGCGTACACTTGCCACGAACATCAATAGCCACGCGGCAAGAATCCCGGGCCGCAGCAGCGGAGCGGTAATGGTACGCATACGATAGCTCCACGATGCGCCACTGACCTGGCCGCATTCGTCGAGGCTCTTGTCGAGCTGCACGATCACGCTCGAAATTGTACGCACTCCCAGTGGCAGGAATACAGTCAGATAGGCAATCAGCAGGATCCAGAAGGTACCGTAGATCGGGATCGGAAACACCAGCCAGGCCCACATCATGCCGAACGCGAAGACCAGCCGCGGAACGGCCTGGGGAAACATGACTATGTATTCAAGCGCCCCGCGCCCCGGCATGTTGCTGCGCTGAATGATCCACGACAGCAGTCCGGTTATGGCGACCCCTATCGTTGCGGTCAGCAACCCGAGCAGAAGGCTGTTCCACAGCGCCGAGCGAACAGCGTTCAGGGAAAAAGCGGTGCGATAATTTTCCAGCGTGAAGTTGTCAATTTTTGGAAAGGCTACGGCCAGCTTCTGCACCGAAGCATATACCAGCGTCGCCACTGGCAATATCACCGACAGGAACACGTAGGCCATGCAGATGGCGAACAGCGCCCAGCGCAGCCAGCCCACGTCCATGATACGGGGACGGAACGCCTTGCCGCTGACGGTGACGTAGCTGCGATTGGCGATGATGCGCCGATAAAGGGTAAGCATCAGGAACATTGCGGCGAACAGCGAAACCCCCATGGCGGCGGCCAGCGGCGTGCGCGGCGGGTATTGCAGCACAAACTGATAGATGGCGGTTGTAATGACATAGAATCGCGAAGGTGTACCAAGGACCAATGCTGCCGAGAACGAACCCAGCATCTCGGCAAACACGAAAATCGTCGCACCCAGAACCCCGGGCGCGACCAGCGGCAACGTCACCTTCAACATTGTGCGCAAACGGCCCGCTCCAATGATCTGCGAGGCCTCTTCGAGCGACGGGTCCATCGACTTCATTACGGCGCCGATCATGACGAACGCGACCGACCCCTCGAACAGGGCCATCACCCAGGCGATACCGACCGCCGAGTTGATGTTGATCAGTGCACCCTGCCCGCCCATGCTGCGCCAGAGTTGATTGATGAAGCCGCTTTCCGGAGCCCCCAGAAGATTCCAGGCCAGTGCCCCCAGCAATGGCGTGACATAGTACGGCACGACCATCATCTGTTCCAGCGTTCGCCGGAACGGCACATTGGTGCGAGTCAGTATCCAGGCGATCAGAAAGCCGAAAAACAGCGCCACGGCCGTCGCCATGAAAGTCACGCTCAGTGTGTTGAGCATGATTCCCCAGTAATCCGACATTGCGGCAAAATTGTCGAATCCATAGGCGGTCGGCGGCCGGACGCTTGAGTCGCCCACATCGAGCGATGCCTGCACCAGATAATAGATGGGATATAGAACAAAAATGGCTACCACGGCGACAACCATTGCCATGGGGGCCATTTGGCCGGACAGCACCCGGCGAGGTGCGAAGCGTATTTGCGCTGCGAACATGGGCCGAGCTCCTACAGTCCGAGCATGGAGTTCCATTCCTTCATGAACTGGCCGTGACTGGCTGTGAAATTGGCCATGTCGGTCGGAACCAGTAGTTTGAAATCGCGCAATCGTTCGCCGCCAGGCATGGGTGGCGCGTCTTTACGCACTGAACCGTAATAAAGGTATTTATTGTTCTGGTAATGCGTCTGCCCGCGGATCGACATCAGCCAATCAACGAAGAGTCGAGCGGCTTCGGGGTGCGGCGCCTTGTCGACAATCCCGTTGAGCATTGGTGCGGCGGGAAGCCCATCGCTCGGTGCCACGAAGGTAACGGGTGCGCCCTTGTCCTTGACAAGCATATAGCCGGCGTATTCGGCCAGCACGCAAAGCTTGTCGTCGCCCTTGGATAGACGGTCGAACACCTGCGCGCGGGAATCGAAGCCGCGTGGTCGAAGCTTGGCAAATTGCTTCCAGAAGTCGTCGCCGTAAAGGCGGCGCAGCTCGTACCATTCGGCGAACTGCATGCCCGAGGTGGATTGCTTGGCGCTGACGGAGTTCTTCCATATCGGATTGAGGACGTCTTTCCAGGTTTTGGGAGCATCAGCCGCCTTCACCAGATTGCTGTTATAGGCAAGGCCGGCGAAACCCACAGCGACCCAGAAATAGTCACCGGCGGGCGAGCTGAGATGCCCTGGATCGTACGCATCGGCTTGTGGCGAAAGGTATCGCTGATAGCCGCCGCGCTTCTGGAAATCGAGCGCGGTCGAAGGTTCGGAGAACTGGATGACATCGGCGTCGTAGCGCCCGGCCGAGCGCTCAGCCAGTATTTTGCTGAACAGTGCGCCGTTCTGCGCGCGCACATACTTGCCTTTGATTTTGGGGAAGTCTTTGGTGAAGGCTTCGATGATACCGGCGGCGGCGGGCTCGCTGTCGTGAGTGTAAAAAAGGAATTCGCCCTCCTTCTCTGCCTTCGCAATGTCGGCGCCCGTAGTGAAATTGAGCACCTTGGTTACTGGGCGGGTCTGCGCCACTGCGTTCTTTGGCAGCAAGCTGCTTAAAGGGAGCGCGGCAAGGGCCAGGCCGGCCTGCAGTGCGTCGCGTCGTGTAATGTGTCTTGTTTCTTTGTTTGTTGACATTTGTTCCACTCCTCCTTGAGGTCCTTGTCAGACCGGGTTTTTACCTACTGAACCAAACGGTATTTCCTTCCAGATATGCGCGCATTACTCTCACGGCGTACTCTCCCGCGGCACTGAAGAGTACGTAACACTGGACAAAATCCGTTGTAAACCATTGCCCTGCTTATGTTTTCAGCTTAGAACAAGATGTATGATGTCATCTTGAAATACTAATATATCACGTCTATTGCCCGTGGCAATAACTATTTTTTTACCCCAGTTCGCCGCTCTTTTTTTACGGTGGCACGCGGTCGATTTCTAGTCGTCCTTGGCAAACCGGGGAAGATTCCAGTGAAAGCGCAGCGACAGGTAGCGAATTACAAAACACAAGACTATTCCCGCCCAGGGAACCCAGCGCAAGGACCAGCCCAAGACTTCGCCGCCGGTCTGAAATACCGCCGCAATGAGCGCCGCCGAGGCGTAGATTTCCTTTTGCAGGATGATCGGCGTGCGATTCAGAAATAGATCACGCAATGCGCCGCCACCCACCGCCGATATCATGCCAAGAATGACGGCCGCTTCCATGCTGTGACCATAAGCCAGGGTTTTGTGGGCGCCAAAAACGGCAAAAAAACCCAGCCCCACGGCATCGAACAGAAGTACCGGGTGGGAGAGTTTTTGCACCAGTTGGCCGCAGCCTATGACCACGCCTGCCGCGACGACAGACAAGGCAAGATAACGCCAATCCGACAAACCCGCGGGCGGCAGCGCGCCTATGCATACATCCCTGATAATGCCCCCGCCGCAGGCAGCCGTGTAGGCCAAGGTGATGATGCCGAATAAATCCAGCTTTTTTTGATGCGCGGCAACGGCCCCGCTGATGGCGAAAGCGAATGTGCCTATCAGATCGAGCGAGGTAAACAAGGCATATATGCTCACTCCTTTTGCCCCTTCCCGCACAGCCAGGCCGATGTGGCCGTCAGCATCGCTTGCAGCCCGGCTTTCAATGTGGGGTTGAGTGCCGGAGCGAATCTGGGTGAATGATTGCTGGGAATGGCATTCAGTTGCTTCGCTTCCCTGGCCTTGATGTAGGTTTGGGCGTCGGTGCCTCCCACAAACCAGAAAACATAAGGCACTTTCCAGGTGCGCCCGAAAACGCTGAAGTCTTCGCTGGCGCCGGCAGGCTTGGTTTCATATGCGCGCTCGCCGAATTGCGCCTTGAATGCCTGGGCTACTTTTTCGGTCGCCTCCACATCGTTTCGGGTCAGGGGGTAAGAGCTGAGCGTGGTGAATTCGGGTTCCCGCGGGGCGTTCGACGCGGCGCATTCCGCACAGCAGATCCGCTTGATGGCGGAAAGCATGGTGTCGCGCACGTCTTCGTCATAGGTACGTATGTTCAGCTTGAGCGTGGCTTCGTCCGGAATGATGTTTTCCTTGGTCCCGGCCTGCAAGGACCCAATCGTCAATACCGCGCTGTCTATCGGAGCGATTTCGCGTGACACGATCGTTTGCAACCGCATTGTGGTCGATGCCGCCATGATGACCGGGTCGATGGATGTTTGCGGCTGCGAGCCATGCGAGCCGCGACCAAAAAGCCTGACCTTCATGCTGTCGCCCGCGGACAGGATGACACCACTGCGATAGCCTATGGTGCCGGCTTCCCCTACCATAACGTGCTGGCCCAGAATGATGTCCGGTTTGGGAAAGCGTTCGAGCATCCCATCGTCGATCATGCCTTGCGCCCCGCGCCCGACTTCCTCGCCGGGCTGGAAAACCGCCAATACAGTACCCTTCCACACATTGCGGTGCCGCGACAAAAGCCGTGCCGCACCCATCAGCCAGGTGACGTGCATATCATGGCCACAGGCGTGAGACACGTCGACCTCGATGCCGTCTTCGTCCTTGGCTTTGACGGTACTGGCATACGGCAAGCCAGTCGCTTCGGCGACAGGAAGCGCATCCATGTCGGCACGCAGCATGACCGTGGGGCCTGCGCCATTTTTCAAGACGCCGACCACCCCTGTCAGGCCAATCCGGCGCGATACCTCGAAACCCTGGGCAGCCAGATAGTCGGCCGCAATACCCGCAGTGCGGACCTCCTGCATGGAAAGCTCAGGGTTGCGGTGCAAGTCTTTATAAATGGCTTCCAGTTCGGGAAGCAATTCCTGGGCGTCTATGTCCAAAGCCGAGGTCAATGCATTCATGACATTCTCCCTTCCTGTTGTTTGAAATGGATCAGGCTGCCCACCGTTGGAGTGCTGCGCGGTAGTGCAAATCATACGCTCAGCCCGGATGGAACTCCACGCGCCCTGCCCATAGACCCACAGCGCGGAAAACTCCAGCATCCTACGTACCCAGACGTCGTAGAAGTTTGTCCTGATCCTTCTGAATTGCCAGTATTTTTCTTGATAAATATGCGAGAGAAAGCCCTGATGAAATGAGTCGCTTTCAAGTCAAAAATGTATACTGTATTCTTATAAATCAATTCGTTACGATAATATTCTTATTTAAATTCTAAATTCATGACTGAACTTCACACCCTGGCTCTTGAACAGACTGCCGATGCCGTCATCGTTATCGATACTCAGGGAATCATTCGTATCTGGAACCAGGCTGCCGAACACTTGTTCGAGTTCAGCGCCGCCGAGACCATTGGCATGAGTGTCGATCTGATTATCCCCGAGCGTTTGCGGGAAGCTCATTGGCGAGGTTTTTCCCTGGCGATGGCCACCGGCAAGACTCGACTGGGCGGTGCCCCCACCCGGACGCGCGCCTTGTGCAAATCGGGCAACAGGCTTTACGTGCAAATGAGCTTTGCCGTCATTCGCGACGCGTCGGGGCAATCCGTCGGCTCGGTTGCCATGGCGCGGCGGATGGATTCCTGATCAATAACCCACAGTGAAACGCCGGCGCGAATGGGCTGGCTTTTCGAGTTCGTCCATCATCGCCACGGCATAGTCCTGCAGGGAGATTTTGCTATCGCCCTGCGCGTGACCACTGAAGGCGCTGATAACGGCATCATGGCCTCGCAACTGAGTGGCCAGCGTCGCTTCGTTGAGAACATCGGTTTGTACTGCCCTCAGGTTCGCATGTGCATTTACTTTGTCGGGATGGGAAACGAGTGCGGTCACCTATCCGGCAACACCCGTGTGTGCAGTCATGCTGCTCAGTATCAGCTAAGTCTGGCCCTGTACTGTGCCGCATATGGAAAAACTCAATATTGCGCTGTTTCTGCTGATCAATGCGCCACAGCACCCTCATGCGGCATTGCTTGCGATTGCACAGGCGCTGGCCAACTACGTCATCTGGATCGTGCCGGCCGTCTTGGTGCTTGGCTGGCTCAAGGGGAACGATAGCGTACGCAAGATGATGTTCGAAGCGGCCGCTTCAGGTTTGGCGGGGCTGCTTGCCAATCAGGCGATTGGGCTGGCGTGGCAACATCCCCGTCCCTTCATGATTGGACTGGGCCACACATTCATCGCACATGCCCCCGACTCCTCATTTCCAAGCGATCATCTAACCCTGCTTTGGGCTGTTTCATTCAGCTTTTTAATGCATCCCCGTTTACGTGCTGGCGGAGCGGCCTTGGCCATTCTGGGCTTGCCCGTTGCCTGGGCGCGCATTTACCTGGGGGTGCACTTTCCCCTGGATATGGCTGGAGCGGCAGTGGTCGCGGCTTGCAGCGCAGGGTTGTGCTGGCGGGCTGGATGCCGCGTCATGGAGCCTGCCTTTCGTTGGGCCGTGGCGATATACCGCATCGCGTTCGCGCCGCTGATCCGGCGGGGCTGGGTGAAATGGTAGCGCCCTGCCCGGCATCCGGGTTTTCTCAGCCAGGTCGGCAACCGTCGTTGCCCATTAATTTCCTACCTTGTTTAAGCGAGCTATTATGAATACGCCCACGAACCAAGATATACGGACGATGCTGAACAAAGTTCCGGAAGTCACAATTTTCTTCTGGGTCATCAAGATCATGGCGACTACGGTCGGAGAAACGGCCGCCGATTTTCTCAACGTCAATATGCACCTGGGCTTGACCGGGACGTCCATTGTCATGGGGGTGGTTCTGCTGGGTTTTCTCCTTGTCCAGCTTCGGGCCGGCAAATACATTCCCTGGATCTACTGGGCTACCGTAGTCCTGCTCAGCATTTTCGGCACGCTTCTTACCGATAATCTGGTCGATAATTTCGGTGTGTCGCTGCAGGCCACCACGGCAGTGTTCAGCGCAGCACTGGCAGCAACATTCGTCAGTTGGTATATCAGCGAAAAAACGCTTTCGATCCACACCATTTGCACCACCAGGCGCGAGCTTTTTTATTGGGCGGCAATCCTCTTTACGTTTGCGCTGGGCACTGCGGCCGGGGATTTGGCCGCGGAAGGCCTGCAGCTTGGCTATGCGGCATCGGCGCTGATCTTTGGCGCGCTGATCGGCCTGGTTGCCCTTGCACACTATGCCTTTGGGGCCAATGCAATAGCGGCATTCTGGATAGCCTACATTCTTACCCGCCCCTTCGGCGCATCGTGCGGCGACTTTCTTTCTCAATCGCCCGATAGTGGCGGACTCGGCCTGGGCACGGTCGGAACCAGCGCCCTGTTTCTTGGAACGATCTTTGCGCTGGTGTCGTATTTGACGGTCAAGCGCAATAAAGTCTCAGTGCCGCAGGAAGAGGTATGAGCAAGCGGCCTCGCCATAAATAGCAATCTGCTGGCTTGTGAATCGAGCCTATCGCACGCCCATTATTAATCGTCGTCGTCCTCTTCTTGGTGATGGCGGCTCCATTTTCTATTCCAATCCCTATCTCGCCAATGACGATCTTCCCGCTCCTCATAGCCCGGGTATCCATACACAACGGGCGGCCCATAAACTACGGGCGGCTCCCTATACACTACGGGAGGCGGCTCGCGGTAGACGACCACCGGGGGCTGGATCACAGGAAGGGGAATACCGAGAAATACATCAAGGTCGACATGGGCGGCAGCAGCGCTGGACACGCTTGCCGCTGCAATTCCAGTCAGTATCAAAATGCCGAATCGTTTCATTTTTTTTGCTCCAGTCCCAAGTTCATGCAGCGTGGCCAACTTCTTGGACAATGAGGAAAGTCTACTCATTAATAGTCCAGGGCTGTGAAACCGCCACGTGATATTTGTACTTGTCTGTAACTGTCCCCTTCAATAGGCCGTGCATTTTCGCCAGTCGCTCGCGAATGGTCACATTGAGATATTATTTTGCCTGACAAGGCTTATTTTTCTTTCAGACCAACCCTAGCCCAGAAAGGCCCGACCGTGCCAACACCAGAACAACGCGACATTATTGCCGAACTTTGTGTAAGCAGCGCCTTTGACGCAGAGCGGGAAATCGAGCGCCGCGTAAAGTTTCTCGCCGATTATCTGCTGTCCACCCGTCTTCACGCCTTGGTCCTGGGCATCAGCGGAGGCGTGGACTCCCTGGTGGGCGGATGCCTGTCGCAACGAGCGGTGGAACAAGCCCGTCATCGCGGGCATGCGGCAACTTTTGTGGCAATGCGCCTGCCTTACGGCGAGCAGCACGACGATCACGACGCGCGAGCTTCTTTGGATGTGATCAAACCGGACAAGACTGTCACAGTCAATATCAAGCCGGCCAGCGATGCCATGTTGGGCGCTTTGCTGGATGCGGAAGTGGAGTTTCGCGATGCCGCGCAGCAGGATTTTTTGTTGGGAAATATCAAGGCGCGCCAACGCATGATTGCTCAATATGCGGTGGCTGGAGCCCATGGGGGACTGGTCGTCGGCACCGACCATGCCGCGGAGGCGCTGATGGGTTTCTTTACCAAATTCGGCGACGGCGCGGCCGACCTTACTCCACTGACAGGGCTATCCAAACGGCGCGTGCGGGCACTGGCCCGGAAAATGGGCGCACCCGATTCCCTGGTTTTCAAGGTGCCCACGGCGGATCTTGAATCGCTCTCTCCCTTGAAGCCGGACGAAGACGCTTTCGGCGTTACGTATAACGAAATTGACGATTTTCTTGAGGGCAAGGACGTCTCGGCGCACGCCTATGACATCATCCTGCGCACTTACCGAAATTCCGCGCACAAAAGAGCTCTGCCGGCGATCCCGGAGCCGGTTATTTAAGGTACGAGCGCAGGGTACGCACTACCTGCTCCACATCGGCCTGGCGCTGCCGGGGCGGCACCTTATCCGCCCCCAGGTGCTCGCGGATGTGCCCTTCCAGGACCTCAGTCATCAAGCCATTGACGGCTCCCCGGATAGCGGCGATTTGCTGAAGCACTGCGGAGCATTCCGCTTCTTCAGCGATTACTTTTTCCAATGCTTCCGCTTGCCCTTTAATACGCCGGATTCGAGTTAATAGCCGTTTCTTGTCCCGTAGGGTATGTGACATATTTTTCCTATTCTTATATCTATACTGGGGTATAGTATAAATCATTTGTTTGGCAAGGCGGCACGCAATGGAGCAACCATTAGTCGAAGACAACGGGCATCACTCTCACGTTTTCAACGAGGGCAATCCCCTGTCTCAAAAGAACACCGCATGGGCGGCCGCGCTCACCGCGCTGATGATGGTAGTGGAGATTGCGGGAGGCTACACACTTAATTCGATGGCGTTACTGGCCGATGGCTGGCACATGAGCTCCCACGCGCTGGCCCTGGGCCTGTCCGTGCTGGCGTATACCTTTGCCACGCGATTTGCGAAAGATGCCCGATTTGCCTTCGGGACATGGAAAATCGAGGTTTTGGCCGGCTACACGAGCGCCCTTCTGCTCGTCCTGGTGGCTGGCTCGATGTTGTTCCAGTCCGTTGAGCGGCTATTGTCGCCCGGCCCGATTTTCTACAACGAGGCTATTGTCCTTGCCGCGGCAGGGCTGTTGGTCAATCTCGCCTGCGCCTGGTTGCTCAGGGGCGGGCATAGCCACGACCATCATGATCATATCGGCCATGAGCATCATCACCAAGATCTGAATTTACGTGCGGCTTATGTGCACGTTATCGCCGATGCGGCAACCTCTGTGCTGGCCATTGTTGCCTTGATTGCCGGAAAGTTCTGGGGCGCCAGCTGGCTTGACCCCGCAATGGGTATTGCCGGAGCAGGATTGGTCGCTGTGTGGGCATACGGCCTGTTGCGCGATTCGGGGCGAGCTCTCCTGGATGCCGAGATGAACGCACCCGTGGTGGGGGAAATTCGGGATGCAATCGAAGCAAGCCCCGTCAAGGCAACTATCAGCGATTTGCATGTCTGGCGGGTTGGCAAAGACAAATATGCCTGTATTGTCGGCCTAATGACCGACGCCGACGCCTCGCCCGATTATTTCCGGCGTCAATTGAGCATCCATGAAGAACTCGTGCATATCACCGTGGAAATAAACAGAGTGGCGCAATAAAATTGCGAAAGGCATCGCATTCATCCATAAAAGGAAAATAACATGAGCGGGTTTATTCTTGAAAGTGTCCTGACCTGCCCGGAATGCGGACACACCAAGGCGGAAACAATGCCGACCGACTCCTGCCAGTGGTTCTATCAATGCGAACACTGCCATGCGGTGCTCAAGCCCAGAGCCGGCGACTGCTGTGTTTACTGCTCATACGGTTCCGTGCCTTGCCCGCCGGTTCAGGAGCACGGGAAAAAGCACCATTGCTGTGATTGACCCGATATTTGCACTGAGCCGATTAGCGGAAAATACCGATACGCCGTGCCACGGCAGTCGCTGCGGCTACACCTGACTTCTTTCTCTGTTTTCAGGCATGGGCCCAGTTCTCAATGGACTATTGGATTTTGATCTTTCCGATCATGCCCGCTTCCATATGTCCTGGAACCAGGCAGGCAAAATCAACGATTCCTGTTTGTGGGAATTGCCAAATCATATCGCCTTTTTGCCCGGGATCAAGCGTAATCACGTTGGGCTCGGCATGATTCATTCCAGGCATATTGCGCATCATGGCGGCATGTTCCTTCAGCTCCGCCGTCGAACCTATCATCATTTCATGAGGAATTTTTCCGGCATTTTTAAGCAAAAACCGGACAGTCTCGCCTGGCCTAACCTGGATTTGCCCTGGATGGAAGCGCATTGTGTCGTCCATGACAATGTCAACTGTGCGGCTTACATTGACCGCATCGCCGGGCCGCCCCGTGGCCGATCCGTTTTCGATGCCGGACATGCCCTGACCCGGCATGGATTTCATATCGTGGCCGTCGATATGGCCGCCCGCGGCCAGAACCAAGGCGGGCATGGCGCCCAATAGCAATAGCAATAGCAACAAAGTTTTCTTCATGGCAACTCCTTATTCGGGCCGATGGATCAGAGGTCAAATACTCTTGGATAAAATAATAGTGTTTGAAGTAATACTTCCTACCCCAATGTTACCGAAACTTGATAAGCATGCACTTTTCAGTCATTACAGACTTGGCGGATGATGTCTATGGAAATTGAAGGTGCTCAGCGCGAGCGGGCATGGTCCATATTTCTGATCTTCTTGCGCTTGGGGCTGACCTCTTTTGGGGGGCCTGTGGCGCATTTAGGCTACTTCAGGGCTGAGTTCGTCACGCGTCGGCGCTGGCTTAGCGAACATAGCTATGCAGACCTTGTTGCTTTGTGCCAGTTCCTGCCGGGGCCAGCCAGCAGCCAGGTTGGCATGGCGCTCGGCTTGTCACGTGCCGGATTTTCGGGAGCGCTGGCCGCCTGGGCGGGATTCACTCTGCCATCGGCAATCATGTTGGTTCTGTTCGGGCTGGGTATGTCTGTATGGGGTACGGCGTTTCCCCTGGGAGTGCTGCATGGACTGAAGGTGGTCGCTGTTGCTGTGGTCGCGCAGGCCGTGTGGGGCATGGCCAGTAAGTTGTGTACGGACCGGGCACGGATTTCCATTGCCGTCGCATCAACCTGCGTTGTCCTTTCGTGGCCCAATGCATGGGGGCAAGTCGGCGTGATTGCCGCTGCCGCGGTGGCGGGATTCATGCTTTTCAAGCCGGCTCAAGATGCCATCCATGATCCGCTTCCCATCACAGTCAGTCCGCGCGTTGGCATTGTATCGCTGGGCCTGTTTTTTTGTTTTCTGTTTGGCCTGCCTATCGCTGTGGAAGCCTGGCCCGGTCAGGCACTGGCGATGGCCAGCGCCTTTTACCGCGCCGGATCCTTGGTCTTTGGCGGTGGCCACGTTGTACTGCCGCTGCTGCAATCCGCGGTCGTACCAGGCGGCTGGGTGACAAATGAAACCTTTTTGGCGGGTTATGGCGCAGCGCAGGCGGTCCCGGGCCCGCTTTTCACGTTTTCAGCCTTTCTGGGAGCCTCGATGAGCCTCCCTCCCAACGGATGGATCGGTGCTGCGATTTGTCTGGGTGCCATCTTCGCACCCTCTTTTCTGCTGGTGATTGGTGCATTGCCGTTCTGGGTGCGATTACGCCGCAGCGCGCGCGCCCGGGCGGCGCTCGCCGGGGTGAATGCGGCTGTTGTCGGCCTGTTGCTGGCGGCGCTCTACCAGCCGGTGTGGGTCAGCGCCATTTTCAAGAAGGAGGACTTCGGGTTGGCGCTCATTGCATTGGCTGGCCTGATGTTCTGGAAGCTGCCGCCCTGGCTGGTCGTTTTCGGCTGCGGGGTGGGTGGATGGCTATTAAGCATCATTTCATAAAAATGGACCATCGCGAATGTCGCTGGCTCTGCCTCTTCGCATTCGACGCTCTTGCTACGGCGTTTTCACCAGCACCGGGTCATTCCGGTAGCGATCCGGAAACAAGCGCTTGAGCTGCGCAATCTTGGGAAGGTCGTTGATAACGATGTATGGATAATTGGGGTGCATCGTCAGGAAATTCTGATGATAGGCCTCGGCAGGATAGAAGCCCGTGTATTTTTCGATGCGAGTGACCAGCGGGCGGCTGAACAGATGCGCGGCATCGAGCTGAGCGATGTACGCTTGCGCAACCTGCTGCTGCAGGGCGCTTGTAGGAAAAAGCGCCGAACGGTACTGCGTGCCGGTATCGGGGCCCTGACGGTTCAGTTCCGTTGGATTATGCGCGACGGAAAAGAAAATTTGCAGGAGCTTGCCATACGTCACTGTGGCGGGATCGAAGGTGACTTGCACGGATTCCGCATGGCCGGTGCTGCCGCCGCTGACGGTTTCATAGTGCGCAGTGCCCGCCACACCGCCGGCGTAGCCGGATACGGCTTGCTGTACACCCTGTACATGCTGGAACACGCCTTGAACGCCCCAGAAGCAGCCGCCTGCGAAGACGGCTGTCTCGGTATGCGCGCCGCCGGCCGGCTCATTATGCGCAGGGGGAGGAATGGCCGTCGCGGTTTCCGCTGTGCCGAACGAATAGGCTGTGCATTGCCAGGCCAGCAAGCCGGCGGCAATAGCCATTGCAGCGGCGCCCCTCTGCATGAATTGTCGTCGTGTAGCCATCGTATGGGTGATTCCTTAGTAGCCGCCGCCACCGTTGCCGGTATCGTTCGTCATTGGAGAGGTGCCGCTGTTATAAGTTCCGTCACCCGCGGCGCACCCGGACAGAACAGCCGCAATGACTACCAGAAATACCAGCAAGAGCTTGTTCGCTTTCATAATGTAACCCCCAGGTATGCAATAAGTGCTGCCCACCTAGGTAAACGTTCCTATCGACCGCTTTATTCCAACTCCGCCGCGAATGTTTCCATTCTCCGGCTAACGATACTCGCTGAATATTCGAAGTTATCGTGCGATGGCCGTGCCGGCGCCGCGCAATCTGCCGCCGGCTGGAACAGCGTCGGCACCTAGAACCTTGCCATTGATCGTCTGGCCGTACAGGTCGGAATCCGAATCGTGGTATTTTTTGCGGGTTGCCTCCAATGAGCCCTCGAATCGAGGGTCTTGCGGCCTGTCATGGGCATTCATGAAATAAGCCACATCCCAGGCTTGCTGATCGGTCAAGGAATAGCCTTTGCTCAAAGGCATGTTGGCCTTGATGAAAGCCGCCGCCGTTGCAACACTGTGCATGCCCGCGCCCCAGTTATACGAGTCGTCGCCCCATAGTGCCGGGAAGACCATGCGGCCTTCGACGCTTTGGCCCTGGCCGTTGGCAGCGTGACACAGAATGCAGTTTTCCTGGAAAACCTTCTGGCCACGGGTGTAGTCGGCTTTTTGCGTCGGCGGCGGCAAGCTCTTGAACCCCTGCCCCGCAAGTTTCACGCCAGTGGGCGCGCCTTTTGCGAGCCAATACATGTAAGACTCGAGGGCTACAATGGTTTCACTGTCGGCGGGCGGCATGGCGCCGTTCATGCTGTAGCGGAAGCAGCCCTGAAGGCGCTCCGCCAGGGTATTGACGTGGCCATTTTTGGCCCGGTAAGCAGGATACAAAACATAGGCGGCCCAGAGCGGCGATGCATTCTTGCGGCGGCCTGCGTCCATATGGCAACTGGCGCAGTTCATGATGTTGCCCACGTACTGGCCCGCTTGTTCCGGAGTTTTCAGGAAAATATCCTGCCCTTTGCGCACCATTTTCCCAAACTCGCCATCCGGGATAGCATCGGCCGCAGGCGGTGTGAATTGCGGCTCTGCGGCCGCAACGGATATCGTGGCGGTCTTCGTGTCGGGATTGGCTGTTTGCGCTCCCGCAGGAAAGGCTAAACTTAACAGCGACAATGCAACAGCGCCATGGGCAAAACGAATGCGTGTAGAAATCATTGCTTTGCTCCTTTTGTCTCAACGGCGTCGAGCCCCGATCCAGGCAGCTTCGACAAATAATCCGCAACCGCCGAAATCTGGGCTTTACTCATGCGGCCTGCAATGTCGCCCATCAGGGCCTGAGGGCCTGGAGCGCGCTTCTTTTCCTGCCAGCCGGTCAGTTGCTCCTGGATGTATTTGGCGGACAAACCGGCAAGCGCGGGAAAATGCTCGCCGACACCCACTGCGCCCGGCCCGTGGCACTGAAAACAGGCGGGTATATCGTGATCCCAATCGCCGCGACTGGCCAGCCATGCGCCGACCGCGTTTTTTTGAGGGTACGTATCGATGAGCCGGCTCAAGGCTTTCGTGTCGAACGGCGCAGGCAGCTTTGAGTAATAGCCTGCAACGGCTTTTATCTGCTCGGCGTTCAGCCCCTTGGCAATCGGCGCCATGATCGGATTGCTCCGTTCCCCGCTGGCAAAATCCTGCAATTGCGATGCCAGGTAAGAGGCGCCCTGCCCGGCCAGATACGGGAAACCGGCTGCCGCCATGCCTTGTCCCTTTGCACCGTGGCAACTGGCGCAGGCGGGAACCCCCGAGGCTCCGGACGCCGCTATGGTCTGGCCCATATCTTTTGCCGATTCCGCCCAGGTTGCAGGCATGAAGGCTAAAAGCCCTGTCGCCAGTACACAGCATGCCCCGCGTAGGGGGAAGCCAGACTTGTTGAGCATGTATGTCTCCTTTTGAGAGCGCCTGCGATCACTCTCGCCGATCCGCCCGCGCATGCGAGATTATTCAGCATATCGCGGGATCAATACAGATAATTTTTCCCTGTGCTGGGGATTGGGGTGAAATGTGCGGACTGCGGGTTTGCTCGGATGCTTATATCTTGAAACCATTCTTCTGAACGGCTACCATTCCTGAGCGCTATATGTATTTCGTAGCAGCACCATTTCAAATTTAAAAAAAAGGGGCAGGTGCAATGAACGCCATCGATCGTCGAATTTTTCTGAAACTGGCCGGCGCAGCCGGCCTGGCTGGAATCTCAGGTGCGCTGCCGTCCGCCTATGCCGCGGACGAAACTGCACTATCCAAGGCCAAGGCCGAAGGCAAGGCCGTGTTTTACGCCAATATTACGTCGGTCAAGGCGATCATGAAGGCCTTCAATGCAGATACCGGCATCGATGGCATATATACACGCCTCTCCAGCTCGAAGTTCTTGCCAACCATACTCACCGAATCCGGCGCCGGCAAGTTGCTGGCTGATGTGGTGCAGGCTCCCAGGCCCATGCTGGAGCTGCTGAACGAAAAAAAGGTGCTGGCGCCCTATCACTCTCCTGCTGCCGCCGGATACCCGGACTGGGCGACAAAAGACGCGGGGATCACGCTTTTCGGTATCGAGTACGTGTCCTATCTGTATAACAAAGATCATGTCAAGGAAACCGACGCGCCAAAGCGCTATGAAGATCTGGCCGATCCAAAATGGAAGGGCAAGATCGTAATGGCCAATCCAGCTACCCATTCTTCGACTATCTCGTGGCTGGTCGGGCTCAAGGAGTTCGCTTTCAAATCCGAGGCCGACTGGATGCAGTATCTGCAAGGGCTGGCGGCCAACCAGCCTATGTTCGTGGATTCGTTCGGCCCTACGCCCGCCCCGGTTGAAAGCGGCGAGAAGCTGATTGGCATCTCCATGCCCAAATACATCATTACCAAGGCGCCCGCCCCTCTGGCCTGGGGGCCGCGCGGGGGGCAGCCGCTGCTCGGTACGCCACGCGCGATTGGCGTGGCGGCCCATGCGCCGCACCCGAATGCGGCGCGCGCGTTCATGGACTTCTGGCTTTCCAAGAAAGCGATGAGCCTGTTGGCCAAGGATGTGGGCGAATACGTGCTGGCGCCTGGTGTCTTTCCGCCTATTGACGGTATAGATAAAGTGAAGGTGATGCCGGTGCGCGACCTGTCCGACAGCGAGATTCAAAAATGGGGGCACGAGTTCGGTCAAATCTTCGCGGCCAAGTAAAGCATGGAAATCAAGATCGAAGGGCTGTCCAAAAGCTATGTGTCCGAAGGCAAGACGGTCAAGGCTCTCGACAACATCGACCTGACCATCCCGGCCAACGAGATTTTCACCTTGCTGGGGCCCAGCGGCTGCGGCAAGACCACCCTGTTGCGCTGCATTGTTGGCCTTGAAACACCCGACGAGGGTGAAATCCACATCGGCGGCGAGCTTGTGTGGTCGAAGAAAAAAGGTATTGCCATTCCTCCCGAAAAGCGTGGCTTGGGCATGGTATTTCAAACGTATGCCATCTGGCCGCACATGAATGTCTTCGACAATGTGGCCTACCCGCTGCAAATCCGGGGAGAGAGCAAAAAGGCTATTGCCGAAAAGGTAGCCAGGGTACTGCACTTCGTGCAGCTCGAAGGCGTTGAAAAACGTTCCGCGACCCGGCTCTCAGGCGGCCAGCAGCAGCGTGTCGCATTGGCTCGGGCCCTGGTTGCCGAACCCAAGGTAATTCTCTTCGACGAACCCTTGAGCAACCTGGATGCCAAGCTCAGGGAAGAAACACGCAAGGAACTCAGAACCTTTCTGGGAGCTCTCAAAATCACGGCAATCTATGTCACACACGATCGCGTCGAAGCCCTGGCATTGTCCGATTCCATTGCCGTCATGCGCTCGGGAAAAATCATCGAAATCGGCACTCCGCAGAAAATCTACTTCAATGCGGATCACCGTTTCGTGGCCGACTTCATCGGACGCGCCAACCTGATCAATGCCACAGTGCGCAGCGTGGAAGGCAATCTGACCCGAGTCGAGTCGGGGCTGGGCCTTATCGACTGCCAGCATCGCGACCTCCCGGCCGGCAGTGAAGCAACCTTGTGCATACGGCCGGAATTCATCCGCATTGGCGACAACAATCGGGAAACAGGGCAGAACATTATTGGCGGTCATATCGAGTCCCTGGAATTCGTCGGCGAAGTCTATGAGGCGGAGATCCGTGTGGGCAATGAACATCTGCTGGCCAGGATAGATCCTAGTATTACCATGAAGGAAGGCGATCAGGTTAGCTTCTACCTGGATCCCGCCCACTGCCTCCTCGTATCGGCCTGACATGGCAGGCATGAATCCGTCACGACCCAAGCTAACGTGGCTGCTGATCGCCATTGTCGGGTTTCTGACCCTTTGTCCGGTGGCGATGCTTTTTATAGGCAGCTTTTCCCAGGGGCTGACGGCATTCGGAAAGTTCACTCTCGACAAGTACCTTGCAGCGTATACCGACCCGGTATTGCTTGATGTCACCATCAATACCATTGTTTTCGTGCTGGGCTCGTCAATACTGGCCACTGGGCTGGCGCTCTTTCTCGCCTATCTGAACACTCGAACCAATATACCGTTCAAACCGTTGTTCACGGTGCTGTCGATTGTTCCGATGATGATCCCGCATTTGCTGTTTTCGGTCAGTTGGGCGCTGCTGCTGAATCCCTCCAACGGCCTGATCAATAGCTTTCTGAAAGAAGTCTTTTCGCTGCAAAGCGCGCCGTTCAATATTTACTCCCTGCCTGGCATGATTTTGGTTGAGGGGCTGTTGAATATGCCCATCGCGTATCTCATCATTGCGCCGGCCATGGCTTCCTTCGATGTGTCCCTTGAAGAATCGTCAAGGGTATTCGGAGCCAGCGTTTGGCGCACATTGGTACGAGTGACCTTACCTGTGCTGCGGCCGGCCATTCTTGCGGCGTTTGTACTGGGCATGGTACGCAGCCTTGCGTCATACGCGGTTCCCCGGGTTCTCGGCACACCCGGCCGGGTAGACGTGCTGGCCACGTATTTATATCAGATGGTCGCGACCGGTTTTTCGCCGGATTACGGCAAGGCCGCCGCACTGGGCATGAGCGTGCTGGCGGCATCCATTGGATTGATTGTGCTGTACCGCGCCCTGACCTCCGAAAGCGGCAAATACGTGACTATCTCGGGCCGCGGCTACCGTCCGACCACAATTGAGCTCAAGCGCGCAAGAATGCCGCTTTTTACCCTGGTGGCCCTGCTTTCCTTTGTCATGGCCGTACTTCCGGTAGCGGTGCTGTTCTACACATCGCTGGTGCCGTACTCGATGGTTCCGAGCGCGCGGGCTTTTTCACTGATGGGCTGGAAAAACTGGATCGACGTACTGCAAGACCCCGCATCGCTGCTCTCGCTGAAGAACAGCTTGTTCCTGGCTGTGGTCGGAGCCTCGCTTGGCGTACTGCTCTCGATATTCGTGGCCTATGTTATCGTCAAGATACGAACACGCGCTTCGGGGCTGCTCGAGTCGCTCAGCTTTCTGTCGTTTTCCTTCCCGGGCATCGTCATTGGCATTGGATTCATGTGGTTTTTCGTGCAGACACCGTTGTACGCAACGCTGACGGCCCTGCTTGTTGCTTACATCGCCACCTATCTGCCCTACGGCGTCCGGCCTTTGGCAAGCGCCTTCGTCCAGGTGCATGCCCATCTTGAAGAATCGTCGCTGGTCTGCGGGGCAAGCGCGCTGACGACCATGCGCCGCGTCATTGTGCCATTGCTTATCCCCGGCATTGTCTCGGCCTGGATACTCATGGCGACAATGTTTGTGCGCGAACTGACCGTGTCGGTGGTGCTTTCGCGGCCAGGAAGCGAAGTGCTGGCGGTCCAGATTCTCAGCTTCGCCGACGACGGGCTGTGGGGCAAGTTGTCCGCGCTGGGAATCATCATGATATTGATCTCGACCACCCTCGTGCTGCTGGCCATGTACGCCGGCAAGAAATTCAGGGCCGCACAAGGCGCATGATTCCATTGCTCCCCGGATCGCCCTGCTTATCGACCTGAATCGGCATAGTGGGAAGCGCATTGCGAAGCATTGGGATTTCACCGCCTACAATGCTGACATTGCCATCCACAAGATAGCCATGACACGCTTTTCCTTTTTGCTGCGCCTGCCGATTATTCTGCTTCTGGCCGACATCTATGTCGCCCTGCGATTGACAATCGCGGCTCCTCCCGGCATCACCCGATGGCTGGCGCCAACCGCGCTGCTGCTGATCTATCTGCTGATCCTGGCCGGTTTCTTTACACGCCGGGCGGTAGGAAAGCCGGCCATCGACGCGATTGCCTGGGCTGGCTTTCTGTCTCTGGGCCTGTTTTCCTGGCTGTTTGTGTTGACTTTGCTGCGCGATGCCTTGCTGATAGCGATAAAGGCCGCGACGATGGCCGACGGCGGAATTTTCAGCGATTCCGCCATAAGTCTGTTGCATGCGGCAAGCGCCCTGGCCGTACTGGTTGTAAGCCTGCTTGCGGTTCTGTTGGGCCTGGTCAGTGCCCGGCGTCTTGCGCGAGTGGTGGATATCGAGGTGCGACTGCCCGATCTTGCCCCCCCCCTGCGGGGATTCACCATCGTACAAGTCTCCGATCTGCATGTCGGCCCAACCATCAAGCGCCGCTACGTGAGCGCAGTGGTGCACGCCGTTAATGAGCTTTCGCCCGATATCATCGCCCTTACCGGGGATCTGGTCGATGGCAGCGTGGCCAGCCTTTCCGAACACATCCAGCCTTTGGCCGGGCTCAAGGCGCGCCATGGTGTCTATGCAGTTACAGGCAATCATGAATACTACTCCGGGGCGGCACAATGGGTGGCCGAGTTCCGGCGGCTGGGGTTCCAGGTACTTATGAATCAGCACCGGGTCCTGGTCCGCCAAGACGCCACGCTGGTAGTGGCCGGCGTGACCGACTTTAGCGCCCGGAACTTCGATGCCGAGCAGGCCAGCGATCCTCTGCTCGCCTTGCACGGCGCGCCCGCCAATGCCGCGGCCAGGATATTGCTGGCGCATCAGCCGCGCAGCGCCCGTGCCGCGGAAGCGGCGGGTTACGACCTGCAGTTGTCGGGCCATACTCACGGTGGACAATTCTGGCCTTGGAAATACTTTGTGCCCCTGCAGCAACCTTTCGTGGACGGCTTGCATCGATACGGCCGCATGCAGGTGTATGTCAGCCGCGGCACAGGCTATTGGGGACCGCCAATGCGCCTGGGCGCGCGCTCGGAAATAACCCGGATTCGCCTGGCCGGCTAGAACTTCCTTCCAGAATTCCCGCAGCCCGAAGCTTCGGGGCATCTCCGATACGTGAAAACCCGCATTTAAAAATTGGCACAAATTGAGCCACCTATTCTATAATGTATTAATACAACCTAGAACATTATGGCCAAGTCAAAATCTCTCAAGAAAAGCCCCTCATCGCAAGCGCTGCTGGATCCGCTTTGTGAAGAGCCTCTCTATATCCAAATCGCCAACCGTCTGGCTACGGAAATCTCCAGCGCCCGACTGGCCCCCGGCATGCGTGTACCCAGCGAAGCCGAGCTGATGACCATTTATGGGGTAAGCCGCATTACCGTACGGCAGGCCATTGCGCTGCTTGCCCGCAATGGGCAGGTTGTGGCGCGCCGCGGCAAGGGTACATTTGTATCGCGACCACCGCTGCATCAAGACCTGAGCATGTTTCAAGGATTCCAGGATGCCTTGCGCAATCAGGGAGTCGAGCCTCAGACCGAACTGCTTGAATTTTCAAGCTCGGCCGGCCGCATCGACCGCAGCCTGCCCGAAGGGCTGGACCTGCCGGTGCGCATGCGGCGCCGCTATTGTGTAGACGATCAACCCTTTGCCGTGGTGGAGGCGTTCTTGCCGGCATCGGCCGCCGCCGTGGGCGAGCGCCGCGCGCGCGATTTGATGGTCTATGAAATTCTGCAGCAATTTCTCGGCCTGCGCATCGATCGTGCCGATGTCGTCATTCGCTGTGCACAGCCTACCGCCGCGGTGAGCCGCGAATTGGCGATCGATGCGCGGGCCAACGTACTTGTCATGGAAAGAACCTCGCGGACGGCGGCCGGGGCAATTTGCGAATTCATGCGCATCTATATTGTTCCGGAACGCTATGCGTTCCGTCTCAGCATGCCCGGGCCGCTCGAGATTGCGAGCGCTTTGCGTCCGGTCGAACGCGGAAAGAAGCTTAAACAGCAGTAAATCCAGCAGGCCTGATCACCCACCCCCAGGAGCGAGTGCCATGTCATTTTCGAATCACCGTCGTCAATTGATGCTTACGCCGCTAATTGCCGGACTATCCGGCATTTTCCAATCGACGCGTGCGTTGGCGCAAACGTATCCGTCCAGCAAAGTACGCATGATCGTGCCATTTCCACCCGGAGGCCCGACAGACATTGTTGCCAGGCCTCTGGCGAAATTGCTTGGCGACATCCTGAAGCAGCAGGTCTATATTGACAATCGGGGCGGCGCGGGCGGATCCATAGGCGCAGAAGCGGTCGCCACGGCATCGCCAGATGGCTATACCTTATTGATGGCGACTGTCGGAACCAATGCCATCAACACCACACTCTACAAAAAACTGCCCTACGATGTCATTGCCAGTTTTACGCCTATATCCACCATAGCCAGCGCGCCGATCGGCGTTGTGGTCAACCCCAAGGCCGGATTCAAATCGCTGGCAGACCTCGTGACTCAGGCTCGAGCGCGGCCGGGCCTGATCAACTATGGTTCGGCAGGCAATGGAACGCCGGGGCATCTGGCCGGCGCCATGTTCTGCAAGGCGGCCGGCATCACGCTGACGCATGTGCCGTACAAAGGCAGTTCACCGGCAATCACGGATCTGATTGGCGGCCAGATTCCTTTGATGTTCGATCCGGTGCAGTCCATATTGCCGCATGTACTCAGCGGCAAGTTGATTGCCCTGGCCGTGACCAGCCGAACGCGATCGAGTGTGTTGCCGAATGTGCCTACGGTATCCGAATCAGGATACGAAGGGTTCGAAGCAACAGCCTGGTGGGCTGTATTTGCCCCTGCGAAATTACCCCCCAATATAAAACACATTTTGACTACCGCCCTTGAAAGCATAGTCCGTTCCGAAAGCTATGCCAAAAGGCTCAATAGCATAGGCGTGCAGCCGCTCGATGTTCCGCTGGCCGCGTTCCAGAAAAAGGAAATTGCCAAATGGGGCGCGGCAGTTCGCGAAACCGGCCTTTCCCTGGATTGAAACCATGAATTTAAACGATGAAGAAAAAGCCATGCTTGCCGGAGAATTCGGCAAAGTGGCGGAAATTGCAATCAGGCATCAAGTCTCTGTCGGGGATTTTTTTGGGGCCAAGGATTTCGTTCCCATTACGCAGGCCCATATCATGGCAGACACCGAAAGCCTGGGGCAAGCCGGAGTGTTGTGGCTCGAAGGGCTGGCGGAAGCCAAAGACGGCCGCCATCAGGTCCGGGTGCCGACCATCACCGATCCCCGTGGCACCGATTTTTCGAAATCGGATGTAATTGGCCAGGCCGACTGGATGCTGCATCTGGAAAGGCGCGCCATCGATGCATTCGTGAAGCTGGGTGTGAGCATGACCGACACCTGCATCAACTACCAGACTGTGCTTGCCGCCACTCGGGGCGAGCATGTTGCGTTCGGCGATACCGGCGTGGTGATCTATTCCAATTCGGTCAATGGCGCACGGTCCAATTTCGAAGGCGGCCCTTCCGCCCTCTCTGCCGGTCTGACAGGCCGTACACCGCGCTACGGTTTTCATCTTGACGAACACCGGCAAGCCACGCTGCGCGTGCGTGTGGAATGGACCCCGAACACGCTGAACGAATGGGGAGCGCTGGGCGGGGTCATCGGCCGTCTGGCGGGAAATTATTGGCAAGTCCCCGTTATAGAGGGGATAGACAGAGCGCCAACTTCCGACGAACTCAAGCATTTCGGAGCGGCGATGGCCAGTTTCGGATCGACGGCCCTCTACCACCTGGTCGGAATCACACCTGAAGCGTCGCGCCTTGGCGATGTCGGCGGCGATGTCCTGCCAGTGCAACATCATATAAAAAAGAGCGACCTTGACGCTTTGCGAGACAGCTATGCCGTCGACAATAAAGTCGATGTCGTTGTGTTTTCCGCGCCGCAGCTCAGTCTGTATGAACTGCGATCTATTGCTGCGCTAAGCAAGGGGCGGCGCTTCAAAGTTCCGTTACTGGCAATTACCAGCCCCCAAGTCAAGCCTGATGCCGACAGATTCGGATATACCCAGGACATAGAATCCGCAGGCGGTACGGTGATGTCGGGCATGTGCTTCTATCAATCTTATGCACGCGAGATTGCCGAAGCCAAAGGCTGGAAGCACCTGGCAACCAATAGCGCAAAACTGGTCAATATCCTGGGCGGCTATGGCTATGTGCCAAAACTTGCTTCGATGGAAGCCTGCATTGCAGCGGCTGAAAAAGGAGAACTTCAATGAACACGCTGCTATTTCACGCGCGCCACGCAATGGGGCGCAAAGTCTCGGGCAAAGCCCTCGTCGCCCATGACGGGCTTTCGGCGCGCTACGACCTGGACCGGCTTCGAGGTGTGTTTTCACGCCCCACGCATAAACTGGCTGGCCAATCCTACGTCGACTGCATACTGGTGCTGGATACCGCCAAGGGGGGAGTTGCCAGCGCATGGATGCTGCATGAAATGCGCTCCCGCAACATGGCGCCGCTGGCCATTGTCTTCAATACGGTCAATACCATTCTTGTGCAAGGCGCCGCGCTGGGCGACATCACCATGCTTGCCGGATTCGATGAAGATGTAACTGCCTTGGTGCCGCATGGATCGCAGATTGAACTCGACCCGCAGGCAAAAACATTGCGCGTCATCGATCAATTCGGCCAGGCGATTGCCGATTCGAGGCAAACCTCTGGCAGTTCTCCGTTAAGGCCCATGCATAAGCGCAGCTGATTAGCGTTCGTCGATAGCCGTCGGCTCGCTATGCATGATGGCCGGCTTTCGGCACTACAATTTATCCATGCCCGGGCTGTGGATTTTGTATACGCAGCAATTATTTTTCTTCGAATCAAAAGGACCTTCTTCCATGACAGGTTGGCGCGCACGACTGGGGTTTCTTATCCCACCCGGCAGTCCCACGACAGAGCCGGAAATCTGCAAGATGACGCCACCGGGCGTATCGGCTCATTTCACGCGCATGGTCGCACACGGCATCGCGGGAAGCCTTGAGGGGCAAGAAGAACGCAACAGAACGCAAATAGCGCATCTCGACGAGAATATTGCGCTTTTGTCCATGGTGAAGCCTTCGGTAATCACCCTGGCACACACGGCCACCAGCTATACCCTGGGCCGGGCTGCCGAACAAGATCTCGTGCAACGCATCGAAGGCACCACAGGCATCCCCTTCATTACCGCTTTTGGAAGCGTCGTTGCCGCCCTCAGGCATCTGGGCATCAGCCGCGTAGCGGTTGGAACTCCCTATAGCGAAGCCTCCACGCTTCAATGCAAGGCCAATCTTCAAGCGCATGGCTTCGAAGTCGTCAGTTGCGCGCGCCTTGAAGGCGTGACGAATATCTACGACGAAACTGCGGAACGGGCGTATCGGCTCGCCCGGCAGGTAGATGTCGTCGGTGCGCAAGCCGTATTTCTCAGCGGCGTCGGCATGCCGACGATCGATATACTGGAAGTGCTGGAACGCGACATTGGAAAGCCGGCCATATCCAGCGCATCGGCCATGATGTGGAATGCATTGCGGATCGCCGGCGTCAATGCCTCTGTAGCGGGATATGGCCGGCTTTTACAAGGCTTGCAGGGCTGACCCATGCGACGATTTGTTTATCCGAGCCCGCCCCGGGTTCGTAAAGGAGCCATAATGAATTGCCATATAAAGTGTGTCGTTGCAATGATTGGGCTAATGTTATCGATGCAGGTTGCCGCCCAATCGATGTGCCGCCCAGTCTTGTGCGCCTTGCGACATCAAGGAAAAATCATGAAACTTCGCTTTGATCCAGTCAAATTTGCCGGATACGGGGCATGCGCCCTGCTCTGCTCCATGCCGCTTTCGAGCCAGGCCGCGCTGGCGGCGGGAAATCCGGCGCCAAGCTTTACCGTAGAAGCAACCCTGGGTGGCAATGCTTTCGGTTTCTCCCTGGATGAGGCCCTTAAAAAAGGCCCGGTTGTGCTCTATTTTTATCCTGCCGCCTTTACAAAAGGCTGTACGATCGAGGCGCATGATTTTGCCGAAGCGACCGACGAATACAAAAAATACGGTGCGACGGTATTAGGCGTTTCGGCCGACAAGCTCGACAAACTCAAGAAATTCTCTGTAAGCGAGTGCAGGAGCAAATTTGCGGTTGGGGCCGATCCCGATTCAAAAATAATCAGGGCATACGATGCCAAGATGGCGTTTATGCCGAACATGGCCAACCGCATCTCCTATGTAATCACCCCCGACCATAAAATTTACTATGAATACAGCAGTATGGATCCGGATGGCCACGTAAAAAACACCATGGCGGCGGTCAGGAAATGGGCTGACGAGCATCGGTGACCCGGCCGGCGACCGCTGTGTGCATAATCCAATTCAATGCAGTTAGTCATCGGCGGGCTTATTCAGCCAATTGTGCCAGCCATCGTGGCCGAGGCGACGGAGCGTTTCCTGGTTGCGTTCGTAGATTGTGCTCGTATCGGAAAACCCTGCCAGCGCACGCTCAATACTGGCTTCGCGCAGCAACTGAAAAATCGGATATGGAGCCCGGTTAGTGTAGTTTTCAATGTCGTCGGTACCCCTGTCGGCGAACTGATAGCGCGGATGAAAGCTTGCAATCTGCAATACTCCGGTCAAACGCATACGCTTGAGCAAGCGCTGGGCTCGATTCAAAAAATTGTTGTAGTCAAGAAAGTCGCTCAAGATATCGGGCACGATCAACAGGCTTGTATCGACCTGGGCCGGATCGGCATCAGCCAAATAAATCATTTCGGCCTCAAGCGCCGCCAAAACGTCTTGATCGGATATCGAGCGATCAATCACGTACCGGATCTGCTTTTTTATATAGACGCTTTTGGCAAATGGACATAAATTGAGCCCGATAACGGCGCGAACAAGCCAATGCTGTGTCGCCGCCAAAATCGATGCATCGTTTTCAACTTTATTCATTTGATCCCTTGCGGCGGTTCGCGACCGGCCGTATCAGTATGGCGATTTTCGGCCTTTTTAGCCGACTGGCCTGCTCAGCCGTGGGGGTCGTCTATTTTGGCGCGCAAGCGTTTGACTTCGCCATGCAGGGTTTTGCGCAAAACCCGCCGGCGTTGCGATGCGCGCGTCGGGCGGGTCGGTTTGCGCAACGTGGGCTGGTGCACGGCGGCGCGAATTAAGGTCAATAGCCGCTCGATGGCATCGGCGCGATTCTTTTCCTGGCTGCGAAAAGATTGCGCCTTGATCACAATGATCCCGTCCTTCGATACGCGGCGATCACCCAGCGCATGCAAGGCGGCCTTGCACTCTTCAGGCAAGGTCGATTGGGAAATATCGAAACGCAGATGAATGGCGCTGGATACCTTGTTCACATTCTGGCCGCCCGCGCCTTGGGCGCGAATCATGGTGAATTCGATTTCGCGTTCGTCGAGGAAAAGATTGGCATGTATATGGAGCATAGGCAGCGATAGTACTGCATTAAGCCATCACGGCTTGCGTGGGCAGCTTGCCGGGATCGATCCGCCAAACAGAACGGCTTGCCCGCACGCAGAAGTAAACATGCGCCGGGCGTCATGCCCCACCCCGGGCACTTCAACGAGGGATTGCTTCAGATGGGCTGGATGGCGGTGTTGCATGTAGCTGAAATAGGCCAGCCCTCGAGCCAATCGATATGGGCCCTGGGCCATTCCCGCGCACGAGCGGTCGATAAAATGGGTGTACGGATTGGTGTCGGCCGTACCCAGCAAATACGCAACCTCGCGCATGGCATAACGGGCCTCGAGTCCGGCTTCGTTCTGTTTTGCGACATAAGGGGGAGCGTCTTTCAGCCCATATTTCCATTCGATGGCCTTGGGACACGATGCAATATCGGCGGGCTGGAACGAACCCTGCGGAGCAGGCCTGTCGTTGCTGAAATACAAATAGCTTGATGGATTTGCCACGACGTAGCGAACGTCAATGCCCGCCTTGCGCGGGATTGCTTCGCCCTGGCCTGCTACGGCATAGCGTTGAACAACCTGAGCGCCGGCCGAATGCCCCACCACAACAAGCTGCGTCAGGGCCGGATATAGCGTGCGATCGGCAAAATGCCCGAGCAGCGCATCCAATGCAGAAAAAGAACTGATCGGAACCGGAACGCGTGCCGGTTCACCGCCTTTCCAGCCCCCCGAACTCCATGCCAGAGTGTCGGGTGGGAGCTTGAATGCGCGCACATCCTGGAGAGCCAGGAACTGCGGCGCAACTACCATAGTGCCTGCGCCTTTCTTTCCGGCGTCCTGCACAGTCTCCTGGCCACTGGCAAAGTAAGTACCCGCGTTTCGCAGCGTACCATGAACAATGATCAGCACTCTTTTTATATCGGGCGCCGCAACGTCAATCTTGCGGCTGGCATAAAGCGGCAAGATTCCAGTTCCGTCCTGCGTGGTAACGACGAGGTGCTGGTTGGCGATTTCCTTTACGGGCGCCTTCTGGCCCGATACTGTTTTTTTGGGCTCGGCATTGCAATTCAATGCTCCAAGAGCGATAAAAACCGTAAAGAGAAAGCGCATTGCCAAACTTGCGGGCATGGAGGGCTCACTTTTGTGTCGAGAAGGAAAATTTCCGGTGATTTGTGTACGCAGCACGTATCAGTCAGGCCTATCCAGTCATAAAGGCGGCACCAGGCCGTTCAATCCGACCGTAACTCGTACCGTACTGATAGAGCCATCCGCTTGTTTTGTTGCGCGGATCGATACGTGTTCCCCTGGCGTGAGTGCGCTGCGATCGCTTGGGGACAACATTACAATCGGTACGCCATCCGGTATTTGAACCTGTTGCTCTCCACCTTTGTAATGCAGAGTCAATATACGGCCATGCACAGCAGTCACCACGTTTTCCACGGTTGCGTTGGTCATGGTGTTTTCATTATCCATGGGGCGATGGCCCTCGCCGGTCCCGCGCATGCTCTCGGGGAAAATATGCACTTCCAGCGCCACCAATTGGCCATTGGGCCCTGGGCGGGCGGCTGTGCCGACAAATTTTCCGGTGCTGATGTCCGCCAAGCTGGCGGCCGCCATGGCTGTGACCTTGGCTGTGTCCTCGAGCTTGATATGAAAAACGGTTGCATCCTTGGTTTTTATGGTCAGGATGGAATTATCGAGTTTTTCGATTTCTCCGCGTACCCGCGCGGACTGCGCAAACGAGGAAACCGAAATAGCGGACAGCAGTAGCGCCGCAAGGATACGACTAAGCTTCATGATGTGTGTTCCGGCAGTCGATAATTTCCGATGGCCCTGAAAGCCCCGGTTTCAGACACTAGGTGTTTTTCGAGTGTAATCCTAAAGGACGGATATGGGGTCAATCCGCATATTTGCCGTTCATAAGCGTCTGCAATCCCTTGAGCAGCTCGCGCAACTCGGCTTGCATCGCCAGCGCGCGAGCGGTGGAATCATGCCTCGGCCGGTTTCCGAAGTTTGGCGTAGCTCCGCTGCCTCTGGTAACGGCGATTTTCATGCTGGCCGCCCTGGCCGCTCTCTGGCTTTCACATCGTAGCCAGGTGCGAGCCACTGGCGCGTGTCCGGCCTGCATTTCATGAGTCGCCATACGGCCATACGGTTACAGACTGCAGGCATCAATCGGGCAACCACTCCTGCACCGTCATTTCAATGGTAATGCAGGTTGGCGATGAGCCCCGCACGAACTTGCCTGCAAAAACAGTACCCTGGTTATCGGCGACTATGCCGAATAAATTCGCCGCGGCATGCCCGGACCTTGCATCGACCGACACATTCCCGGAAAGGGACAGCAACTCTACCGCATAGCCCTCCACATCGACAGTCTTGGAGGTATCTCCAGCCGACTGTTCCAGCCGGGCGCGGAACAGGCTGCCCAGGCCGCCCTTGACCACAGCATTCTCGACCTGGTTTCTGGCACACAGTTCCTCAACGCTTTCGACCAGATCGTCATTGCAAAGCAAGCGGGCGGAAAAAATGCGGCCGAACTTGCCGCTGACTAGCCTAGACTCCATGGCTTGGCCTCTCGTATTTGACGGGGTGGAATACGTGCATATTCGATGTGCGGTCCAATTCGACGGCGAAACCGGTATTGGGCGTGGATGTTACCTGTATGGTCAGCCCTGCGCCGCCGGCCATGCAATCCATCACGCTTAAATGGCCGCCGTGCATCCGGTTGTCCGCATCAATCAGAAAACCGTGGCAATGCAATAAAGGGGTTTCGTTCTTCCCAAGGCCGTAGATCGCATTGGCCGAAAAAAGCAAAGCCTTGCCTATGTTGATCCCCGTGCCGTACTTTACCAAGGTCTTGCCGGTAGTTTCGGGAGGCGCGGTATGGTAGACGGCCAAGTCCAGCATGCCGGGCGCAAATTCAAGTTGGGCAAACCTGATTGCAGCCTTGTCCAGCGCCTGGTGCACGCCATTCCAGATGCTTTCGCCGGCGTTTATGGATAATTGAAAATGGTCGACATCCCAATCGTCGACAGACAAGACTCTGCTGCTCATGGCGAAAACCTTTAAAAAGCGGCAATGGCTCGTGGCGTATTGCAACTTAAATCCCGGATGATGTGTTCCTCGGCATGAAGTCCTTGTGGGGCAGCCGAGGAGCATTTCTGCAATAAGGTCCATATAATGGATCGAACTACAGATTCATGGCTTATGATAAATGAATATGTTTCCTGCAACAAGAAGAATCAAGGATATTAGGGGTAGTTACCAATCCATAATATGGACTCATAATGCATGGGCCACGGTGCAACGCACCGCGTGCTCAAAGTGCGATGTAAAAATGCCGGCAGATATGCCGGATCATGCGATTTGATTGCGTGCCGTAGCAGCGCTTGCTACACTTTGCGCGGAGATGGCATTCCTCCGTTAACCGTCGGCACGCGCCGGATGATGATGCCTGCAGGTTCCTGGGTCAGGAGCTGCGGGCCCGCGTGCAAGCAGCGATTTTATCGGCCAGGATCACATATTCATTACAAGGATCTCGCCCCATGAAAACCTGGCTGCTTACCCCCGCCGTACCGACTCGTGTACTTCCCTCTTTCCCTGTCGCGCCCCAACCGGGCATGCCTGTTTGCTCAAATTGCACCGACTCCCGTACGGATTGAACATCATGGGAACTGCAATTTTCGCGATCTCGATTGGTGCGGCGCTGGGTGCACTGCTGCGTTGGATTCTGGGACTGAGCTTGAACTCGTTCTGGCCCACGATACCGCTGGGCACCCTGGCGGCCAATCTTATAGGCGGCTTGCTTATAGGGGTTGCCAGCGAGTTTTTCAGAAACCACAGCGGCTTGTCCCCAGAATGGCGATTGGCGGTAATCACGGGATTCATGGGAGGGCTGACCACATTCTCCACATTTTCGCTCGAGGTTGGCAGCCTGATACAGAGTCGGGAGATTGCCAGCGCCGCGCTTGAGATCGGTTTGCATGTTGTCGGTTCTATCGGGCTGACCTTGCTTGGCATCGTCATTGTGCAATACTTGTCCCATAGCTGAACAAGGAGTCGGTACCATGACAGGCTATCAGTTGAGCTTTTTCATGCAGCAGGATCGCACTTATAAAAATATGCCGCTTCATCAGTGGCTGCTGAACCTGGCTCAATCCATGCAGATTCGCGGTGCCACAATGTTTGCTGCGCAAGAAGGCATAGGCAGCGGACGGCGCCTTCATTCGGCGCGTTTTTTTGATTTGGCGGATCAGCCTATCGAGATCACCATGGTGGTGTCGCAGGCCGAATGCGATGCATTTCTGAAGCACCTCAGAGACACGCCCGAACTACGTCTTTTCTATTCCAAAGTACCGGTCGAATTTGGATTTATTGGGGAACCTGACTGAAAATACGGTGCTTGGGCTGCAAGCGCGCCGCGAAGCGGCCCAGGCCAGGCGATGCCTTTCATGCCTGCCTTATTTATGCCGCTTGACCGTCTGCATGATGTTGCTCAGCAGGATCACCAGGCACCCCAGGAAAAATAGCGGCGCGCTCCACGGGCTTTGTGCAGCGAAAACCCGCAATACCAATCCGGCCGCCACGCACCACGCAATGAGCGCAATTGCCAGACTGCCGTCGTCCACAAACAGGCGCCCTACTTTGCGCATGAACTCGATGATTCCTTTCATTGCGCGCCACCGATGGATTGAAACCGCTTGCGGGCCAAACTGACGGCAAACAGCGATACGACAAGCAGCACAAGCACCAGCAATAGAATCGCCAGATCTGCGCCCGGCCATGCCAGGCCCAACCCTTCGCCTACCCAGAAAATCCCGAAGGCCGATATCAATATGCCAACCGCGAATTTGAGTGTGTTTTCGGGAATACGGGCCAGCGGCTTTTTCAGCATTACGCCCAGCCCGATGACAAGCAGACCGGCCAAGGCCGCACCCGCACTGGCGGGTATGAGCATATTGCCGGCGGCGCCCACGGCAATGACAATAAAAACCACTTCAACACCTTCAAGCAGCACGGCCTTGAAGGCGGTCGCCACAGCCAGTGGGTCGAGCCTGCCTTTGATGTTTACTCCGGAGGCTTGCAATGCCGCGGTTTCGGATTCGAAGGCCGCCTGCTCATCATGCAGTCTGACAACGCCGGCTGCCCGCAATATGGCCTTGCGCAACCAGCGCATGCCGAAGAGCAGCAGCAACATCCCTATGGCCAGCCGCAGCAGCCCTATAGGCATGCGTCCCAGCAGAGGGCCAAAGACAAGAATCATAACCGCAAGCAAGACCGCGCCACCGGCGACGCCCGCCAGGGCGGATCGCCAGCCGCGCACTGTGCCTACCGCAAGCACAATAGTCAGGGCCTCGACGAACTCGACCAGCGAAGCGAGGAATGCCGCCAGTATTGAAGGCCCTGCGTGGGCCCAGAGCATCATGCCGGCCTCCAGGGAAAGCCCTTTCGATCACCAGATAATTCAGTTGCGCTGGCACTGGCTGTGCTCATTGACATCTGCTACCCCCACCTCAGCCAAGATACTTACTGAAAACACTATTATTCAACAAAACGGCAAGGCACTGCTCATTTATGTCTTGCGGCTTAGTCAAACCCAGCAAGCTGAGATTGCGCTTGAATTCGGAAGCCAGCAGATCCACGGCGTGCCCGACTCCATGCCGCCCTCCTATCGCTGCCGCGTATCCGAACGGCCTGCCTACAAAAACAAATTTTGCGCCCAAAGCCAGTGCTTTGACGATATCGGTCCCACGTCGAATACCGCTGTCCATCATCACAGGAATATCGGGGCAGGCGTCCACGATATCAGGCAGTACCCGAAGCGGCGACAACACGCCATCCAACTGACGCCCGCCATGGTTGGACACGATGATTCCATCGGCGCCATGCTCGCGGGCCAGCAGCGCATCAGGCCGCGCCATAATACCCTTGACGACCAACTTGCCGGCCCAGAGCTTGCGGATCAGTTTGAAATGAGACCAGTCAAGATGGCCGCGATCGGAAAAGTCGCGCAAGATGTTGCGAGAAATAATCGGAGCCCCACGCGTGGCGTAGTTGTTTTCGAAATGTGGGATTCCATACATGCACACCGTTCTTAAGAATGTGCCTAGAGTCCAGCGGGGATGAAGAACGCCATCCATCAATAGTCGCAACGAGGGCCGCAAGGGCGTCGAAAACCCGGCCCGGATGTTATTTTCTCGATTGGCGGCCACTGGGGTGTCGACGGTAATAACCAGTTTTTGATAGCCGGCGCGGGCGACTCTCTGGACCAGCGAGGTGATTTGATCTTCGCTACCCGGTAGATAGGCTTGAAACCACACATTGCCGCTGATCCGCGCAACATCCTCCAATGGAATCAGCGACGAGCCGCTCATGATCATGGGGATGTTCTTGTCATGGGCGGCTTGCGCCAGCACGCAGTCTCCACGAAACGCCGATATGGCGCTTAAACCCATGGGTGCGATGCCGAATGGGGCCGAATACATATCGTCCCATAAAGCAATATCGCTGGCCGGCTTTGCTACATTACGCAAGATGCGGGGCACAAAAGCCAACTCGTTGAAAACGGCACGGTTGTCATTGGCCGAAAAATTGGTTTCGGCGGCGCCCGCAATATACTCAAAAATGGCCCTGGGCAGGTATTTTTTGGCCTCGGCTTCGAAATCGTCCAGGCACAAGAGGCGTTCAAGCCGTTTTTTTGAGTGCGTCGTCATCTTGCGGCAATTATAGCGGGGCGCAAAGTTTTGTCATGCCGATTTCACACGCGCTTTACTGTTCAGACCAAGGTGTTTCTTTCCAGAATGCCTGAAAGTCTTTTTCACCCTGCTCCAGTTCTGCTTTATAGTCGGCGGGCGCGAGGTAACGGATGGGAACAAATAACTTATGTGCCTGCGCTTGGAATTCCGGATCAAGTACGGCTTTTTGTACAGCCTTGACAAGTTTCTGGTTTACGTCGTCAGGCAAGCCTTTGGGGGCTCCGATACCACGCAGCGATGACATGATTATGTTATAGCCTTGCTCCTTGAAAGTTGGAAGCTCCGGCGCCAAGTCGGTACGATTTTCACTCATGGAACCCAAATCCCTCATGGGAGATCCGCCCTTTTTATAGGCCATGACTTCGCCCACATTCATAGCAGCCATTACGATTTGCTGGCTCAAAACCGCACCGCGCACCTCACCGGCTCCTTTGTATGGAACATGCGTCAGCTTGGTGCCTGTATATTTTTCAAAAAGTAGCATGGCCAGATGGTCATCCGATCCGGCCCCGGTTGTTCCGACGGTGACGGCTCCGGGATTTTTCTTGGCGTATTCGGCTAGATCTTTAAGCGACCTGATTGGATTGCTTTCGAGAACGGCGAAACTGTCCGGGTCGTCAATCAAATTACCAATCAGATCAAAATTTTTCCAATGAAAATTGGATTTCCGTTCAATCGGAATCGTGAGCATATTGGGGGTATTCAGAAAACCAATGGTATAGCCATCGGGTTTGGCGCGGGCAATGTCGGTAAATCCAATGGCACCGCCAGCTCCTGGGCGATTCAGCACCACTATCTGTGCATTATTTCCCAAGTATTTTGCGATAAATGGCGCAATGGCTCGTGCGACAAGATCTGTGCCGCCGCCAGGACCGTAGGACACAATCATATTGATGGGATGATCTGGATATGCTGCCTGAGCAGCAGGGCTATAAAATAAAGAAGGGAGCGTCGAAACAATAGCACCGAGTGCCAGATACTTTATTTTCAAAAACTTGGTGTGGGAATAAAACATCGTATATCTCCTGTTTTGAATTATGGTTGTGATGTGCCGCAGTTAAGTGCGACGTAGTGTGGCTTCAAAGCGGCTAGCTCCCGCTGCACAGGCTTCACGCTGATTTCCAATTGAGCCTCAGCCATCCAAAGAGCGGAGCCGTGACAAAAACGCGGGTAAAACTTCCTTGTTGATGACTCTGTCTGGATTGCCGCCCGTGCAAATCTTGACAATCTGTTCGGCGGCCATTCGTGCAACATTTTTACGCCCCTCGTAAGTGACCCCTGCTGTATGGAAAGTCGACACCACGTTATGAAGCGACAATAAAGGGTGGCCTGCCGATGGTGGCTCCGTCTCCCAGACATCCAGCCCAGCTCCTCCAAGATGCCCTGAAATCAGTGCTGCATATAGGGCTTCTTCGTCGTGGATTCCGCCGCGTGCTGTTGTAATGAAAAGTGCCCCACGCTTCATTTTTGCAAAGGCCTGTGAGTCAAACAGATGCATGGTTTCCCGATTACGCGGGCAATGCAAAGAA
This sequence comes from Paralcaligenes ginsengisoli, assembly GCF_054781135.1. Lineage (NCBI taxonomy): Bacteria > Pseudomonadati > Pseudomonadota > Betaproteobacteria > Burkholderiales > Alcaligenaceae > Paralcaligenes > Paralcaligenes ginsengisoli. The sequence continues at coordinate 262,299 of NZ_BAAGUZ010000031.1, read as the reverse complement.
ACCATATCCGAAGATTCAAGCAACTCGTCCAGGGCCGTGGATTGCGCGCCACGCATCGCCATCTCGGCAGGCGTCAGATAGGGGTCATAAGCCAATACTTTCATGCCAAATGCATCACCAATCTGCGCCGTACGGCTTCCAGCATGGCCAAGGCCAACCAAGCCGAGAACCTTGCCATTCAGTTCGTGGCCCATAAGATCTTCGCGGGAAAATCCGGCCTCTCTTTTTAACTTGTTGTCGGATTCGACTATGCGGCGCGAAACTGCAAGTAGCAGGCCAAACGTATGCTCAGCCACGGAGTTGGCGTTGCCACCAGCTTGATTGACTACCAATACTCCCGCATTGGTGCATGCCTTGACATCGACTGTGTCATAGCCTGCACCCGACGTCGAAATACAAACCAATTCGGGGCAGCGCTGCAATAACTCTCCAGTTACAAACCAAGTTTTCGGAACTTCATCCTTGGCAGCGGAAATGTGGTAAATATGCGCCCGTTTCAGTGCTGCCCATATTTCATTCTCGGGAGTCTTGATATCGAGAATTTTCAGGCTGCTCTGCGGACATGCCGCCAGAATTTGGTCAAAACTGGCATCAGTCCAAAGATTGAGCCTTACGACGTTTTTAGTTTTCATGTCTGTTGCGATTTAAGCTTGCGGCTTTATTTTTATAAAAATTACTTTACGATCTCGCAATTCAGATGATTCAGACTGGCATCAATCCACGAGGTGTCCAATGAACCGTTGGCTATGTCAGCCATGATTTTTATTTCGAGCTCGTGCTTGGTCTTGGCCGCTTCGTAGACAGCATCGATATGATCAAAAGGAACACATAACAGCCCGTCTTCGTCGCCGACAATCAAATCACCAGGCTCGACAATCATTCCATCCAGGCTGATTGACACATTGATTTCACCCGGACCATTCTTATACGGGCCGCGATGCGTAATGCCAGCCGCGTAGACCGGGAAATGCCCTGTGCCTATTGCTCCCACATCGCGAACGGCACCATTGATGACCAAACCGGCAATGCCTCTTTTTTGCGCCGTGCTTACCATGATTTCACCTATGATGGCATTGGTCAGATCGCCCCCGGCGTCAACCACGATCACATCTCCTGGCTGTGCCAGATCCAGGGCCTTATGCACCATAAGGTTGTCACCCGGGCGAGTCTTGACAGTAAAAGCCGGACCTGAGAGCACGCCCGACAAATGCATTGGGCGCAAACCCGGCCCGCCCGCCGTTATCCGCGCCATGACATCGCTGATATTTGCTACCGGGAGAGCGCGGAATTTTTCAGCCCACGACTGCGCCACTCGATGTTTGCATTCAAGAATCCGAAATCCAATCATTGTTCATACCATTAGAGTTAGCGATGCTTGTTTCAATCAGCATGGCTTTTTGATCAAAACTGAGGTGTTGCCATCAAATTGCAGAAGGCCTTATAGATCAAAATTCTAGTGGAGCGACGTGTCATCGAACTGCAATTATTTTTTCTTTAAACGGAAAAAAAATTGTGTTTGAACGCAGAATTGCTTCTGAATATCGGATAAAAATCAGGCAAAGATTTTTTGAGCATGATCTACCAAAGCTTTGGCCAACGCGATACGCGGCCCCTGCGTTGCCCAAATCAATCCAATTCGCCGAATTGGAGTCCTCTCCGGCAAAGGAACCTTGAGCAACGAACAGGTTTGATACCAAATCGAGAATGAATCGGGAACCAGCGCCACCCCTACTCCGCGTTCCACCAGAGAGACTATCGTCAAAAGGCTATCGATTTCCAGGCGTTGATTGGGAACTATGCGATTGTCCTTGAGGTAGCGATCGACAAGCTGACCACTATATGCGGCCCTGTCGTAGCGAATGAAAGGCTCTGTGAGCAACAGGTCGTGAGCACTGCGGCCGGCGAGCGCTGGCGGTGCGATAACAATCAGCGGTTCTTCCTGCAAAGTACACCATTCACAATTCTTGGGAATGGTGTACTGGGGTTCGATGACGACAGCCACGTCAAGTTGGCCACTGTGCACCTTGTGACACAATTCAACCGATGGGCCGTATGCGATGAAAATCGACAGTTCGGGATAAATACTGCAAAATTTTTCAAGCAATTCCGGCAGGTGAGTTGTCAAGGCTGATGGAAACACACCGAGCCTGAGCTCTCCGACTAGAGTCCCCTTTTTGGCAATGGCCTGCAGATCCCGTGTTTCCTGAATCAGCGCTTTCGCACGGTCATAGACGCGCATTCCCGCTTCAGTCGGTTTCACGGTATGTCCGGAACGCTGAATAATGGCTATGCCCAACTCTTCCTCGAGCGTACGGATTCGGGCCGCGACGGCGCCCGAAGTGATGTCAAGCCTGCGTGCAGCCTCGGCGAAGGATTTCGATTCGACGACTTTGACAAAGCTCTCAAGATAGGTGGTATTCATTCAATCTTGTCTCTATTACCATTTTTAATCGAGAGAATGATTTTACCGATAGCTCGGGATGCATCCAGCCGATAGGCGATTCGCTTGACACTATACGGCCACGCTTCTGAAAAAAGTTTATAGTAGGCGGCAGCAATTTGCCGAGCTTGCCTCTCTGTAAAAGCCGCCCTCGCGGCTTTACCCCGACCGGCAGCTTGCAGCATGGCTGTCCATGCTGTATTTCCTGGAGAAAAGCGTGAATCCATCCTACGAGCAGGCTCAACCCTGGTCGATCAGCCAATGGTTGAATACCGTGACCCCCATCAGCCTGGAGTCCTTACGTGGCAAGGTAACGGTGCTGCATGCGTTCCAGATGCTCTGCCCTGGCTGCGTGTCTCACGGCATTCCTCAAGCCAAGCTGATACATACGGCTTTTCCGTCCGACAAGGTTCAGGTAATCGGTTTACATTCAGTGTTCGAGCATCATGAGGCCATGACCCCTGTTGCCTTGCAGGCATTCGTCCATGAATACCGCCTTGGCTTCCCGATAGGCATCGATCAGGCCGATCCGGCGGATCCCATTCCCTTGACCATGCGCGCCTACAGGCTGCAGGGTACGCCCAGCCTGATATTGATTGATAAAGCAGGCTACATACGGCTTCATCATTTTGGCCAGATCGATGATCTGCGCGTAGGCGCGGTGATTGGTCAGTTGCTGACCGAGTAAGCCCGCGCCGCAGGGATGCCCTTGAGCCACCCGCGGCAGGCACACCTATCCCGCCCTGTCTTCCAAAGGCGGGATAGGCCTCGGCTCTGAAGGCCCGCCCGCCTTGTTCAATAGGGTACTGAGCAAATCAACGGGTATGGGAAAGACCAAGGTAGAACTTTTATCTCCAGCCACCTGAGTCAGGGTTTGCAGGTAGCGCAGTTGCATGGCCGAGGGTTGTTGCGCCAGGATTTGGGCGGCTTCCATCAGGGCTTGCGCCGCCTGCTTTTCACCTTCGGCATGAATCACCTTGGCACGCCGCTCGCGTTCGGCTTCGGCCTGGCGGGCGATGGCGCGGATCATGTTTTCGTTCAAATCTATATGCTTGATTTCAACATTGGTGACTTTGATGCCCCAGGAGTCGGTCTGCGCGTCGAGTATCTGCTGGACATCCAGATTGAGCTTTTCACGCTCGGACAGCATTTCATCCAGCTCGTGCTTGCCCAACACAGCGCGCAATGTGGTTTGAGCCAGTTGGCTGGTGGCTTCCAGATAGCGTTCGACCTGGATAATGGCCTTTTCCGGAGCTATGACCCGAAAATACAGGACCGCATTGACTTTGACCGACACATTATCGCGTGAAATAACGTCCTGGCTGGGAACATCCATGGTCACAACACGCAAGTCGACCCTCACCATCTGCTGTATGCCCGGAATGACAATTACCAGGCCCGGTCCTTTAACCTGCGTAAAACGGCCGAGCGTGAAAATAACCGCACGCTGATATTCGCGCAATATTTTGATCGCGCTGACCGCCAGAAAAACCAGGACGAGAATAACCCCGATCAGACTTATATTGAATTGGTAAAACATGACATTCTCCCGCGTTATTCTTTGTAGAGCTTTTTGATGCCGAGCCTCTGGACCTGCAGCGTCAAGCCATCGATTGCCGTCACACGCACAGAATCCCCCGTGGACAATGGTTCGTGGCATTGGACGCGCCAGCTCTCGCCATGTACATCGGCATACGTAACGCTGTTGCGCGCCAGAGTCACCACACCTTGCAGGCCTATCATTTCTTCGCGCCCGCTAACTACCTGACTCCGGTGCGCCCTCGCAGCCAGAGTCCCGATGGCAAGCAGCAGCACCGCGCTGACCGCGGCAATACCCGTCAGAAAAGGAATCGACAGATCAAACCCCGGGACGCCTGTATCCATTAAAAACAGGCCACCAAAGAAAAAGGCAACCAGGCCGCCAATTCCAACCACACCGAAGGTAGGCAGAAACGCTTCGGCAATCATCAGGGCAGCCCCAATGGCGATCAGCGCCACGCCCGCCCAGTTGACCGGCAACAGTTGGAAAGCGTACAGGCCAAGCAACAGGCAAATAACCCCGGCTACGCCGGGCAAGGCCATTCCGGGGTTGGTAAGTTCGAAAAACAGGCCATATATGCCTACCATCATCAGTACCAACGCGACTTCAGGATTGGCCAGAAAGGCCAGTATCCGGCTATGCCAATCGGGGACAATCTGTTCAATATGCGCGCCGGCAGTGGACAGGCGCACGGTTTGGCCTGAATCAAGCTTTACCTCGCGGCCGTCAAGCCTGGCCAGCAAATCATCAAGATTATTGGCTACGACATCAATGACCTTTGATTGCAGGGCTTCCTGCGCCGACATGCTTGCCGCATCGCGCACGGCTTTTTCGGCAAAGCCGCTATTGCGGCCGCGCAGTTGGGCCAAGCTGCGTATATAGGCAGCCGCGTCGTTGGTCACTTTTCTTGTCATGGTGTCACCGCTCGGGCCGGCGGGGGCGGGATGAGTCTCGGACGGCTGCCTGGCGGCATCCTTGGCAGGCTGCGCCGCATGCCCCTCGCCGGAAGGCGCAGCACCAGGGTCGGGTGCGGGGTTTCCGGAAAATCCTATCGATACGGGTGTTGCGGCACCCAGATTGCTGGCAGGCGCCATTGCCGCAATATGGCTGGCATAAAGAATGAACGTACCCGCGCTGGCTGCGCGCGCTCCGCCCGGTCCTACAAAAGTGGCCACAGGAACGGGCGAAGCCAGAATCAGCTTGACGATGGTTCTCATCGATGTATCGAGCCCACCCGGCGTGTCCAGCTCAATAACTATCAGCTGTGCCTTTTCTTCGGCGGCGTGTGTAAAGCCACGAGTCAGGAAGTCGGAAGTCGCCGGGCTGATAATGCCGTCGATATGCAGCACCACCACAGTTTTCGGCAACGGGGCAGCCTGCGCCGGGCAGGCGACTTGCAAGGCAAAACTACTGAATAGCAGCAGTAGGCTGCATATAGCCAATCGTTGCAGAGCGCCACCCATATCGGGCCCCTTGAGTCATGCAGGAACCGACAATGGGATCATGGCCTTTGTCTGTCCTGCATTGACAGTATAGCGCCGGGTTCGATCATTTCAGCGATACCTTGCGTTTGGTCGATGCGGCCTTGTTCATCTCTTCGGCCAATATCAGCGCGTGATTATGCAATGGGTCTTTGGCGGCATATACCAGCGTGACAAGCTGCCCGCCCGCCGCTCCAATCACCTCGCGCATGCGCGCTTGCTGCTCCGCGGATCGCAATTCGGTCTGATAGCTTTGTTTGAATTCGTCCCAATGCTCGATCTTGTGCCCAAACCAGACGCGCAAGGCGACTGTAGGAGCCAGATCCTTGCACCAGGCATCGAACTTGAAATTCTGCTTCGACACTCCCCTTGGCCACAGGCGATCGACAAAAACCCGGTAGCCGTCGGAAGGATGCGCTTCGTCGTAAGCACGCTTTATAGTCACATGTGCAGCCATTTTTTTTCTCTCGCTGAACGTTTAGCAAAGAGCCGTGTATCAAAGACACCATGATGCAAGTAGGGCTAAACAGCTCATGCATCGCGCTTCAATGCCAAACCGATATCCAATTTCTAGTCTACTCCACCTTGACCGCCCATTTTGCAAAAGGCGCCTTTCGTTTTTGATCCCGGTCAGTGGGAAATACCTCAAAATCGGCCCTGCCCCGCCTCTGCTGTTTTTGTATTCTTAAGAGAGGGTTTGCCAAAAAGAATGACGTCTTTCCGGCGATATCCCCTACTATAGGTAGACTGGCGCTAGCGGTAGATTTTCGATATTGACGCTATTGTCCTGATCCACTTACTCGCGAATGATCGGGCGCAGATTTGCCCGCCGCACACGAAAAGGAATCTTCACATGAGCGGTATCGTATCCGGAAAAGTTGCAGTCGTAACCGGCGCAGGCGGCGGTATTGGCCGGGGCGTTGCGCTGGCCTTGGCGGCGGCGGGCGCAAAGCTTGTAATCAACGACATCGGCGTTTCGCTCTCGGGCGAAGGCGGGGGCGACGGGCCGGCGCAAGCCGTGGTTTCGGAAATTCGCAAGGCTGGCGGCATAGCGGTTTCCAGTACCGATAGCGTTGCTTCGCAAGACGGGGCTGGGAAGATCATCCAGGCCGCACTGGACATTTACGGCCGCATCGATCTGGTGGTGAACAATGCCGGCAATTTGCGCGACCGTTTGTTTCACAAAATGAGCAGCGACGAATGGCAGCAGGTGCTCGATGTGCATCTGAATGGTACGTTTTACGTCAGCCGCGCCGCAGCGCCCCATTTTCGCGAACAGGAATCGGGTGCCTTCGTTCACATGACTTCCACTTCGGGTCTTATCGGCAACTATGGCCAGGCCAACTATTCGGCGGCGAAAATGGGAATCGTCGGCCTGTCCAAATCGATTGCCCTGGACATGGCACGCTTTAATGTCCGTTCGAATTGCATAGCACCCTTCGCCTGGAGCCGCATGACCAGTTCCATCCCCGCCAATACTCCGGAAGAAAAAGAGCGGGTTCAGAATCTTCAGAAAATGGAAGCAGGCAAAGTGGCGCCTATGGTGGTCTATCTGGGCAGCGACGCGGCACGCGAAGTAACGGGGCAGATTTTTGCCGTGCGCGCCAACGAAATCATGTTGTTCAGCCAGCCTCGCCCAATTCGCAGCGTGCATATGTCGGACGGCTGGACGCCGGAATCGATTGCAGAGGTGGCCGTGCCCGCGCTCAAGCACCATTTTTTCAAACTGGAGCGTTCCCCGGAAGTCATAGATTGGGACCCCATCTGAGGCCGCCGACATGCCATTAGATTACGCCGTGGTCAAAAACTGGCAATTTGCCGATGTAACCCAGGAATATACCGAGAAAGACACCATTCTGTATGCGCTGAGCATAGGCTTGGGGCACGACCCCCTGGACGAACGACAGCTCCCCTTTGTATATGAGGCGCGGTTGCAGGCATTTCCCACCATGCCGGTTGTCCTGGGTTTTCCCGGTTTCTGGATGCAAGACCCTGACGCAGGCATTACCTGGGTCAAGCTGGTGCATGGCGAGCAGCGCCTCACTTTGCACAAGCCTCTTGCAAAAGCCGGTAAAGTGGTCGGGCGCTGCCGCGTTTCGCATGTCATCGACAAAGGCGCCGAAAAAGGAGCCCTGGTCATCGTCGAACGCAAGTTGTTCAGCGCGCACGACCATGTTTTGCTGGCAACCATCGAACAAACTACTTTTTGCCGGGCAGACGGCGGCTTCGAGGCCGGAGACAGCCCCCCGGAAGCATTGCCCAAAGTACCCTCGACACCTCCCGATTTCACTTGCACCCTGCCTATACTGCCCCAGGCCGCATTGCTGTACAGGCTTAATGCCGACCTCAATCCTTTGCATGTCGACCCCAAGGTAGCGCTGCAGGCTGGGTATCCAAAACCGATTCTCCACGGCCTATGCACATATGGCGTCGCTGCGCATGCCATCCTCAAGACCTTTTGCGAATACAAGCCCGAGCGCCTGGCTTATTTGCATACCCGCTTCTCGTCTCCGGTATTTCCCGGCGAAACCCTGGTTTGCGAAATGTGGCGCGCCGATTCGGGAAAAATACATTTTCAAGCCAAAGCCATGGAGCGCAATATCGTGGTGCTTGGCAATGGCATAGCAGGAATTAAAGTATAAAGACTTGCACCAATTCTCCCTGAAGGTCGATCCATCCATGCCAAACGCACCAGCACCCCACGAGACAGGCGCCGATCTGTATTTCCGCGAACAGCTCGATCAGGGCAATTTTCTGATACAGCGCTGCACGTCATGCCAGCATAGTGTTTTCTACCCTCGAATGCTCTGCCCCTACTGCGGCTCGGACCATCTCGAGTGGTTCTCCCCTTCGGGGCTGGGCACGGTCTACTCCAGCACTGTGGTCAGGCGCAGGCCGGAAGACGGCGGCAACTACAATGTTGCGCTTGTCGATTTGAAGGAAGGCTCGCGCCTGATGAGCCGCGTCGAGGGCATACCTCCGGAATCCGTCGCAATCGGCATGCCGGTAAAAGCCCGAATAATAAGTGCAGATGAAGGCAAACTGCTTGTGTTCGTCCAAACAGAGGCTGAATGATGATAAACAAACGTCTCAGGGGAGCAGTTGCCATTGTGGGCATAGGACAGGCGGGCATAGGGCAGGCTACCGGCTTTTCCGAAATGGAAATCCTGGTGCAGGCCGCCCAACGCGCCGTCGCCGACGCGGGCCTGACCATGCAGGACATCGACGGCATTACCACGGCAAGCGTTTCAGCCCCCATGTGGGCAATGCCTGTCATCGAGCATTTGGGGATCAAGCCCACGTTTATCGATGGCACCATGCTGGGCGGCTCCAGCTTTGTTGCGCACCTGATGCCCGCCCTCCAAGCCCTGGAGTCGGGGCAATGCAATGCCGTCCTTGTATGCTATGGCAGCACACAACGCACTTCCACGCTCAACCGTGCCGAAATTGGCAAGATTCGGCGCAAGCTTGACCCTCAGCCTTACGAGGCGCCCTATAACCCGCTCAATCCTTTGAGCTCTTATGCTCTGGCTGCTGCCCGGCATATGCACCAGTATGGAACCCGGCGGGAGCATTTGGCGGAAGTGGCCGTCGCCGCCCGCAAATGGGCGCAACTGAACCCGGAAGCGCTGATGCGCGACCCTTTGACAATAGACGACGTCTTGTCGGCACGCATGGTTTCAGATCCTCTGACCATACGCGACTGCTGCCTGGTCAACGATGGCGCGGGAGCCTATGTGCTGGTACGCGCCGATCGGGCCAAGTCGCTCAAGCACAAGCCTGTCTATGTTCTGGGTAATTCGACGGCGGTCTGGAATCGCCAGATTTCGTCGATGGACGATCTTACTGTCACCGCAGCCACGCAGTCGGGCCGGCACGCATTTGCAATGGCGCAAGTGAGTCCCGCCGACATGGATGTGGTTGAGCTTTACGACGCCTTTACGATCAACACATTGCTCTTTCTCGAAGACCTGGGCTTTTGTAAAAAAGGGGAAGGCGGCAGTTTTGTCAGTGGCGGCGCCATTGCTCCGGGCGGCCGCCTGGCAGTCAATACCAATGGTGGCGGCCTCTCGTGCATTCATCCCGGCATGTACGGCATTTTCATCATGATCGAAGCGGTCAGGCAATTGCGCGGGGCATGCGGCGAGCGCCAGATCGCCGGTGCCGAACTGGCGCTCGTGCATGGCAACGGCGGCACGCTGTCAAGCCAGTCTACGGCTATTCTGGGTTCCGAGAATACACTCTGATCACCTTTCCGCGAGCACAACGATGCGCGTCTGTTCGACGCGCCGACCATGCTTTTTTCAGGTATGCGTCATATCCATCGGCACAATCCAGGCGTCGTACTGCTCGGCGCTGACATAGCCCAGGGCCAGGGCGGCGGTGCGCAAGGTAGTTTGCTCGTGCTGTGCCTTTTTGGCAATGGCCGCGGCTTTATCGTAGCCAATATGGCGGTTCAGGGCAGTTACCAGCATCAGGTTCTTTTCCAGATTGCTCGCGATTTTATCCAGATTGGGCTCGATGCCCACTGCGCAATGATCGTTAAAGGCGCGGCAGGCATCGCCCAGCAAGCCTATGCTTTCAAGCACGTTATGCACCATGACAGGCTTGAATACATTAAGTTGAAAATTACCTTGGCTGCCTGCGAACGCCGTGGCGGCGTCGTTGCCGAAAACCTGCACGCAGACCATCGTCATGGCCTCGCACTGTGTTGGATTGACCTTGCCGGGCATGATGGACGAGCCGGGTTCATTATCGGGAATCTGCAGCTCGCCGATGCCGCAGCGCGGGCCGCTGGCCAGCCAGCGCACATCATTCGCCATTTTCATGAGCCCCCCGGCCAGCGTACGAAGCGAGGCGGAAAGATTGACCAGGGCGTCGTGGGCCGACAGGGCAAAGAATTTATTGGGTGCCGACTGAAAGGGCAAACCGGTAATAGTGGAAATATGAGCGGCTGCCGTGTCGCCGAATTTCGGATGGGAATTGAGCCCGGTACCCACAGCCGTACCTCCAATGGCCAAATCGTATATTCCGGGCAGGCAGGCTTTGACCGCGGCCAGTGAAAAATCGATTTGCGCTACCCATCCGCCGATTTCCTGTCCCAATGTAATCGGGGTCGCGTCCTGCAAATGCGTCCGTCCTGTTTTCACCACCCCCTGATATTGCGCGGACTTGGCAGCCAAGGTGTTCCGCAGCAATTCAACCGCTGGAATCAGGGCTCGATGCAGCTCTTGTGCAACCGCGATATGCATGGCGGTCGGAAAGGTATCGTTGGAGGATTGGCCGCGATTGACGTGATCATTGGGATGCACGGGCGTCTTACTGCCCAGCACTCCGCCGGCCATCTCGATCGCCCGGTTGGCAATGACTTCGTTGGCATTCATATTGGACTGCGTGCCCGATCCGGTTTGAAACACGACCAATGGAAACTCCTGGTTGTGCTTGCCGGCAATCACTTCATCGGCTGCGCGCGCCACCAGTTCGGCAATATTTCCGGGCAATTCACCCAACTCGGCATTGGCTTGAGCCGCAGCCTTTTTCAGGATTCCCAAGGCTTCGATAACCGGAGCCTGCCATTTGAAACGTGCCACCCCTATAGGAAAATTTTCTATGGAACGCTGCGTTTGCGCGCCCCAGTAATGATCTCCCGGGACATCGATGGCACCCATCGAGTCAGTTTCAACGCGGGTTGCAGCCATGAAATGCTCCTTGATTCAATATGTAAAATTGGGTCTTTGCAATAAAAAGTGATGCACACTATACGCCCGTCCGGGCTGTGTCAGGGCTGAATTCCTCTCACCCGGCGGGGGCTCTATGCATGCTGTGCGGCAAGTCTTGCCGGCTGCCGCTGATGCGCATAATGATGCGACCAGACCTCGGCCGCATCCAGCAGTCTGCACGCGAACGCCCATTCGTTATCGAACCAGACAAAAACATTGGCGAAACGGGGTCCATTGACTCGTGTCTGGCTGCCGTCCACGATCGCCGAATGAGGATTGTGATTGAAGTCGACCGACGCATGAGGAGCATCCGAATAAGCGAGCAGGCCAGGCTGGCACTCGGCGGCGCCGCACAGCAGCGCATTGATTTCTTTGGCGCTCGCATCGCGCTGCAAATTCACCATCATGTCGATGGCCGAAACATTGAGCGTAGGGACGCGAACGGCCTTGGCCTGGACCCTGCCCGCGAGCTGCGGCATAAAACGCTCCACGCCTTGGGCCAAGCCGGTGGCCACAGGAACAATCGATTGCATCGCTGAACGGGTCCGGCGCAAGTCTGAATGATGATAGCCGTCGATCAGCGGTTGGTCGTTCATGACGGAATGCAGAGTCGTCAGAAAGGCATGTTCAATGCCAAAGGCACGGTGCAGTTGCGCGATGACCGGAACGATGGCGTTGGTCGTGCAGGACGCATTGGAAACCAGGCGTTCCGTGCCGGTAAGTTCGTGATGATTGATTCCGTAAACCATGGTGAAATCGACGTCCTGCGCACTGCGCCCCGGATGCGAGAGCAGCAGGCGTGGGCAGCCGGCATCCAGGAAGCGGTTCAATTCGTTGCGCGTACCATAATGGCCGGAACACTCGATCAGCAGATCTATCTTCAAACTGTCCCAATCGACGTCTTCAGGCGCCTGTGCATGGCTGACCTGGATGTGTATGCCATCGATGATCAGGCTGTCGGGCCCCTGCTCCACTTGTCCGGGAAATACTCCATGAGTGGAATCGTACCGGGTCAGATAGACCATTGAATCCAGATCCGCCGGCTCGTTGATCGCCACAATCTGGAACCTGCTTTTCAGTGGAGATTCCTGCAAGGCGCGCAAAAAACAGCGGCCAATGCGGCCATAGCCGTTGATTGCCAGACGGACCGGGCGATTCATGATAACGATTCCAGATAAAAATTCCGAGCGGCTTGCGACGAATACACGGCAGCCTGCACACACGGATTCAAGAGAGTTCAGTACAAAAGAACTGTACTACTTTCCGTGCATTCGTGGATTCATGGAAGCCATGTTCACCGCCGGCTCCAGGCGAGGCGAGTCTTTTTCTCGAATCGATGCGGCCTTGGACAATTTTTCGAAAACCTCGATGATTGCATCGGCAACTGCCCTGACTCTTGCAGTTCGATTCAGATCGCCATGCAGAACCAGCCACATGTCATAAGGCACCGCCCTATCCGGCCAAATGCGCTGCAGCAGAGGGTCGTCGTGCGCCAGAAACGTCGGCAGCTCGCCAATGCCCAGGCCGGCCCGCACTGCATGGAACAGCATCAGGCTTGTGTTCACCTCCAGCGCTACTTTCGCGTTGCATATGGGTTCTTCGCACAGTGTTTCACTCTGATAGCGGGCGATGGACGGTTGGTAGATGACCACATCGTGGCCGGCCAAGGCAACGCCCTGCCGCGGCTCGCCGCGTGCCTCCAGATAAGATTGGGAGGCATAAAGAGCCGCTTCGCAGCGTGCCAGATGGCGAGTGATCAGATCAGGACTGTCGGGCCGGACGGGGCGGACCGCCAGATCCGCTTCACGCCGCGTCAGGTTCGTCATTTGCGAGGACGTTGTCAGGACGACCCGTATGTCCGGATGAGATGCGTGCAGCGTTTGCAAAGCATTCATCATGGCGTAAACCGCCGTACCATCGGTACATGCCACCCGGACAGTGCCGGACAGTTGCTTGTCGGTGCCCTGCATTTGCCGCTGCAATTGATGAGCCGCGTTTTCCATACGCTCGGCGGCATGGAAAGCAAGCTCGCCGGCCGGCGTCGGCACGTAGCCGGCTGGCGTCCGTAAAAACAGCCTGACATCAAGCGACTTTTCAAGCGAAGCAAGGCGCCGACCGACTGTCGCCTGATCGACATGCAGCGCGCTGGACGCGCCGCGCAAGGTTCCCATGCGGTAAATGGCAAGAAAAACCCGGGCGTTGTCCCAATCCATTTGAAATGCAATTTTGCATGATGACAAGGCAATAATACTGCTTTTATGCATTTACGGCAGCCTTTAACATTTCCACCATATTCTTCAAGATATGGAATTGTCATCATGCCGATTACACAACAATGCGCCGGCCTGGCTCCAACGCTCATCCCCACTGCAAAAGAGACATCCCGCATTTCCGCATGGCCGCTCATCGCGTTGGCGCTCGGCTTTGTCATGGCCATGCTTGACGTCACCGTTGTCAATGTCGCCTTGATGCATATACAAGCCAGTCTGGATATAAGCTTGGCCGGCCTGGTGTGGGTGGTGGACGGCTACACCCTGACATTTGCCGCATTCTTGCTGCTGGGCGGGGCGATGGCGAACCGTTATGGAGCCCGGGCCGCCTATATGGCCGGACTGTGCATATTCGTCAGCGCGTCCCTGCTGTGCGGCTTGGCTCCCAGTGGCGCCGCCCTCGTGGGAGCACGCCTGCTGCAAGGTGTTGGAGCCGCCCTGTTCATGCCGGCCTCCCTGAGCTTGCTGAATCAGGCATACCCGGAAGACTCAGCGCGCATCAAGGTATTGAGCCTGTGGTCGGCCATCGTATCGGCCGCGGGTGCAACAGGGCCACTGGTAGGAGGTATCGTTGTGGCCGCGGTCGGCTGGCGCTTCATTTTCTGGCTGAACATTCCGATCGGCCTGCTGGGGATAATGCTGGGTTTGCGCCATCTTGCCCCATCGCCCCGCCATCGCCAGGCGCTAGGCACGACAGGCCACATGCTTGCCATAATCGGCTTGGCCGCATTTTCTTTTGTCATGATCAATGGAGCATCATACGGCTGGTCATCCATGGCAATTCTGGGCGCGGCGGCCATGGGTATTGCCGCCATATTGCTGTTCGCGATGAGAGAACAGCGCAGCGCCACGCCCGTCGTGCCGCGGGACCTGTCCCATAACTCGCGCTTTGCCGCCACCAACGGCATCGGTTTTTTTATCAATCTCGGAGCATACGGGCAACTGTTCCTGATCAGTTTGTATCTGCAGCAGGAGCGCGGCGCCGACGCCTGGCATACCGGCATCGCCCTTTTGCCCTTGATGGCAATGTTCAGCATCGGCAGCTTGTTGTCCGGCCGGATCAGCGCCCGCCGGGATACACGCACCACCATGCTGGCGGGGCTTGCAACGGCGGGAATCATTTTCGTCGGTCTGACGATTTTTACGGCACGCATGCCCTATGCGCTACTAATCGTGCTGATGGCAGCGGCCAATCTCGGCGTAGGTATGGCCGTGCCGGCAATGACCGTTATCATGATGCAATTGGCGGGCCAGGATCATGCCAATATCGCGGCCGCGGCATTGAATGCCAATCGCCAGATTGGCGCCTTGGTGGGCGTTGCGGTGATGGGTGCGGCGATCCATATGCAGCCCGACTGGTCGCATGGTTTACCGTGGATGTGCGGGGTTGTCGCGATCGCCTACCTGGTAGCCGTACTGATTGCGGCTCGATATATCAGTGCCTCCGCCCCCGGCCGGGCAATGAATCTGCAAGACAGGGTCGCCCGGACGCCCGCGCCAAAGTTTAAAACGTAATGGAAAAGCCTCCGTCGACCACCAGAATATGGCCATTGACGTACGATGCGGCAGGCGAGGCCAGGAACACGGCGGCGCCTGCTATCTCGCTGGGCCGACCCCAGCGCCCAAGCGGATTGCGGCCCACGACCCGTTTGCTTTTGAGCGGGTCGTCGACCAGTTGGGCATTGGCTTCCGTCGCAAATGTGCCGGGCGCTATGCCATTGCTGGTAATCGCCTTGGGCCCGTATTCCACCGCCAGTGCACGCACCATGCCGCTCAATCCCTGCTTGGCAATCGGATAAATCGCATCGCCGGCCCGCGCCAGCTCGCCGGCAATCGACGTCATGGTAATAATGCGGCCCGCCGCCGCGCTCTTGGCCATGGCTTGGGCAGCGAGCTTGGATAAATGAACGCCGGCAATCAGGTCGACATTGACCAATTCGACAATTTCGGCGAGCGAGGCCTCTCCCAGTGTTTTGCGTATACGGATCCCGACATTGTTCACCAGAATATCGGGCACGCCAATCTGCGCGCAAAGCTGCGCGTACGCCGCTTCCTGAGTGTCGAGCCGGGCGATATCGTGCACGAACGGATAGGCCAGGCAGCCCTGCGAGCTCAGTGCCGCCACGGCCCGCGCCACATGATCGGGATTCCGGCCGTTGATGACCACACGGGCTCCGCTGGCGGCGTAGGCTTTTGCAATGACCAGCCCCAGGCCTTGCGTTGATCCGGTAACCAGGGCCAGGCGGTTATTGAGGGAAAAATCGGGTAGATCGCCGAGGTTTGTCATGACTTATGGCCTGCAAGCCAGATGCGCACGCTATCGCCGGCTCTTTGCCGTAAATACTGGGGAGCGTCTTTGCAAGCTTGCGCCAGGGTAATGGGCCCCGGCACCAGACTGAACGCCGCCGTGATTCCGGCCTTGTACAAAGCTTCGTACCCGGCGCCCAGGGACCCTACTATTGCTATAACCGGTATGCCCAGGGCCTGGGCGTAGGCGGCGACCCCTGCCGGTGTCTTGCCATGCAGGGTTTGCGCATCCATCCGGCCCTCTCCGGTGAAAACCAGGTCGGCCCCCACCAGCGCCTGGGGCAAGCCGGACAACTCGGCAAGCAGCTCTACCCCCGGGCGGAACGAACCGTTCAGGAATGCCTTGATCGCAAAACCCAGGCCGCCGGCCGCACCGGCACCAGGAGTGTGCTGCTCGTCTTTTCCCAGAATACGAGCGCTCAGGCCGGCAAAATGCCCAAGCGCGGCATCGAGCTGTTCAACCTGCTGGCCGCTGGCCCCTTTTTGCAGGCCGAAAACCGCTGATGCACCCGACGGCCCGCACAACGGATTGTCAACATCCATGGCGATCTCAAACGCGACGTGCCGCAAACGCGGGTCGATCGCCTCCAGCGACACGCTCGCAAGCTGTTGCAAGGCAGCTCCGCCTGGAGGGAGGTCCTTGCCTTGCGCATCGAGCATACCGACACCGAGCGCCTGCAGCATACCCGCCCCACCGTCATTGCAGGCGCTGCCGCCCAGACCTATGGTGATATGCCTGGCGCCGGCGTCCAGCGCTTGCAAAATCAATTGGCCAACCCCGAAACTCGTGGCGGTCAGGGGATTGCGCTGCTCAGGCGGGATTTGTGCCAGCCCCGCCGCCGTGGCGATTTCAATGAAGGCATTGCCGTTTCCGAGCCAGGCCCAGTCGGCAAGACAAGGCTGATTGTTGGCGTCGCTCACTGTCGCGCTGCGGCGCTGTGCCGAACTGGCGGCGATGGCGGCGTCGAGCGACCCCTCTCCCCCATCGGCCATGGGTACGCAGACAATTTCCGCTTTCGGCAGCACATCGCGCACACCTTCCGCCATGGCATTGGCGACTTCGGGAGCGGTCAGGCTTTCTTTGAATGAATCAGGAGCAATAACGATGCGCATTGAGCGGCTCACTTTCAGGAACAAGTAGTGACGAGTTGAACAAGATCATACAAGACGGCAATCGGTGCAAGCCCTATTTGGCCTTGACCACATTGCGGGGAGATCCGTTATGAAAGGCTTCGATATTATCCATGAGCTGATCCGCAAGGCCTTGTACCGCCTCGTCGCTGGCCCACGCCACATGCGGGGTCAGGATGAAATTGGGCAGTTCCAGCAATTGCACCAAAGGATGCTGGTTGTCGGGAGGCTCAGGCGTCGTGACGTCGAAGCCGGCGCCGCCGATCTGGCCGGATCGCAGCGCGCGCGCCAATGCCTCTTCATTCACCAGCCCGCCTCGGGCGGTGTTGATCAGCAGGGGTTTGCGAGTCATCTGGGCAAACTCGGCATCGCTGATCATGCCGCGTGTTTGCGCGTTAAGCGGGCAATGCAGGCTGATGATATCGCTTTGGCTGAGCACTTGCTCAAAAGGCGTATACAAAGCTCCGGCTTTGCCGGCCCCCTTGCGTCCCGCAAAGAGCACTCGCATGTTCAGGGCTCGGCCGATGGCGGCGACTGCCTGGCCCAGCACGCCATCACCGATAATGCCTAATGTGGAACCCGCCAGATCTTTGATCGGATAGTCGAAATAGCAGAATTGCTGCGAATCGTGCCAGCGTCCGGCCTTGACCGATTCGCGATAGGCCACGATGCTGCGGCGCAGGGCGAATATCAGTGCGAACGTGTGTTCGGGCACGGTATTGACGGCATAACCCTGGATGTTCGACACGACAATGCCGCGTTCCTGGCAAGCCGGCAAATCCACGATATCGGTTCCTGTGGCGGCCACGGCGATCATCTTGAGCTTGGGTGCGTGTTCAAGCGTGGCCCGGCTTAACGGCACTTTATTGCTGATCACGATATCGGCCTGCGCAATCCGGCCGGCGATATTGTCTTTGGCTGTGCGGCCGTATACGGTCAACTCATGGGCAAAAGACAAAGGCCGCAGCACTGTTTGCGCTGAAATGGTTTCGCGGTCCAGGAAAACAATATGCGAAGGGCGGTCAGCCATGAAAATCCTTGGAGAGGTTGTATGAGAGCTGGTTCTTGTGCGAAGGGCGCTTTGACGACAGGCCTACCCGCGTTACAGCGACATCAACGGGCAAGTATATAAACAAAACCCGCTCTGTTAAAAATCGAATCCGGTTTATCCGATATAGTACCGAGATCATATCCATACGCCAAAATTCCGACCATGCCGACAAATCCGTTCTCCCGCTTGCTGCATAAAACACATATGATATCCAACGACGGCGGCCTCGCCGCGCCGCAGGCTCCGAAACACTATCCTGTCAAGGATTTTTTCCGGAATCCCGACCGCGGCTTTTTCCGCTTGTCCGAAGACGGCACCATGCTGGGTTTCATGGAGCCGGTCAGTATCGATGGCAAGCCGGCCCGCATGAATGTATTTGTGCAGGCGCTTGAGGGCAGCACGCCAGTGGGTGAGCCGCGTCGCCTGACCGGCGAAACGGAGCGCGACATCGGCCAGTATTTCTGGAAAGGGTCGCATACAATTCTGTACGAGAAAGACTTCAACGGCGATGAGAATTTTCACGTGGTTGCGGTCGACGTTTCCGCAGGCACCATCACCGACCTGACGCCGCTTGAAGGTGTGCGAGCCAGCGTCGAAGACGACCTGGAGGACGATCCCCTACACATACTGATCAGCCATAACGGACGCAACCCGGAGGTATTCGACGTCTATCGCGCCCATGTGAAGACCGCGGCACTGAGCCTGGTGGCTGAAAATCCCGGCAATATCGTGGCTTGGCAAACCGACCACGCCGGCCGCGTACGGGCAGGCATCACCAGCGACGGGCTGCACACCACCTTGCTCTATCGGGACGATGAAACAGCATCGTTCAAGCCCATTATCACCACCGATTTTCGCACGACCGTCAGCCCGGAATTCTTTACGTTCGACAATAAATCTTTTTATGCGCTGAGCAATCGCGGCCGGGATCTTCTGGCGCTGGTCATCATAGACCCGACCCGCCCCGATCAGGAACAAGAGATTTTTACCGCCGATTCCGTCGACCTCGATGGCGCCGCCTATTCACGGCTACGCAAGGTATTGACGGCAGCCGTCTATCAAGCCGATAAGCCGGCGTACCATTTTTTCGATGCAGTCAGTGCCGAGCGCTTCAAGCGCCTGTCGGGAATGCTGCCCGGCTACAAAATAGCTTTTCAAAGCAGCACGCGCGACGAAAGCAAATTCATTGTGGCCGCCT
Organism: Paralcaligenes ginsengisoli; assembly: GCF_054781135.1. Lineage (NCBI taxonomy): Bacteria > Pseudomonadati > Pseudomonadota > Betaproteobacteria > Burkholderiales > Alcaligenaceae > Paralcaligenes > Paralcaligenes ginsengisoli. The sequence continues at coordinate 243,161 of NZ_BAAGUZ010000031.1, read as the reverse complement.
ATAGCGATAAAACGCCCGGCGCACGCTATCTTTACGACGCCGATCGCAATACGCTGGACAAACTGGCCGATATCAACTCCAGTCTGCCCGAGCAGGACATGGCGTCCGTGCGGCCTATTCAATACCAATCGCGGGACGGCCTGACCATGCACGGTTATCTGACCTTGCCGCTTGGGCGAGAGGCAAAGAATCTGCCGTGCATTGTCAACCCACATGGGGGCCCCTGGGCACGCGACGGCTGGGGCTTCAACCCTGAAGCGCAATTTCTCGCCAACCGGGGCTATTGCGTGCTGCAGATGAATTTTCGGGGCTCCACAGGCTATGGGCGGCGCTTCTGGGAGGCCAGTTTTGGGCAGTGGGGTCTGAGCATGCAGGACGACATTACGGACGGCGTGCAATGGCTGGTCGACCAAGGCATCGCAGACCCGGCACGCATCGCTATTTATGGCGGCAGCTACGGCGGCTACGCGACCCTGGCCGGCATCACGTACACACCGGACTTGTACGCCGCGGCAGTAGACTACGTGGGAGTTTCCAATCTGCTGACATTCATGGACACGATTCCTCCCTACTGGAAGCCCATGCTCGAGAAAATGCACTGCATGGTCGGCAGCCCCGAACACGACCGGAGCCGCCTGGTTGCTACATCGCCGGCCTTGAACGCCGATAAAATCAAAACGCCTTTATTGATTGCGCAAGGGGCGCACGACCCACGCGTCAACAAGGATGAAAGCGATCAAATGGTGGCAGCCCTGCAGGCCCGCGGCGTAGAGGTCGAATATATTGTCAAGGATAACGAAGGCCACGGTTTTCATAACGATGAAAACAAGTTCGAATTCTACGATCGCATGGAAAAATTTCTTGCCTTGCATTTGAAGTCGCGCAGTTGATTCGATTTTCAGTCCGGCGGCATGATTCGCGGGTGTCTCCCGCCGTATGCGGAGCGGCCCGCGGCGAGCCCACACAACGGGCGCGGAAATGGAATAAGATACACGCAACGTAATTCCGATAGCGCACTATTCAAGGAGGTTGCCGGAACTGGGTCACGCCATGCGTGACGCGCTATCCCTCTTTGGGCCATCCCCCGAAGTTTCCAGCATAAGATCAATGAAACTTTATTACTTGCCGGGCGCATGCCCTCTCGCGACGCAAATTGTTCTGGAATGGATAGGCAAGCCGTACGAATCACAGGCCGTGACCCGCACGGAAATAAAAGAACCGCCGTTTCTGGCTCTGAATCCCGTGGGCTCGGTGCCCGTATTGATCGACGGCGATCTGACCCTGACGCAAAGCGCCGCTATTCTGGAATATCTGGCGGAAAAAAATCCCGAAGCAAAACTGTTGGGCGACACGCCCAGGGAACGCGCCGAAATGCGGCGCTGGCTGAGTTTTTGCAATTCAGACCTGCACCGTACCTTCAGCCTGGTTTTCGGCCCGGCAGCCTTTACCGATAACGCGGATTTTCAAGCGGAACTGGCCAGCAAAGCGGCGGCAAGAGTCGTTTTCCTGCTTGGCATCGTTGACAAGCATCTGGCGGGAAAAAAATGGCTGAGCGGTAGCCGGTCGGTTGCCGATCCATACCTGTACACCATCATTCGCTGGGCTAAAGCCAAAGGCCTGGACATATCAGGTTTGTCGAATTTGCTGGCCTTTCACGACCGCATGTCAGCCGACCCCGGCGTCCAGGCCGCTTTGAAAGCGCAAGGATTGGCGTAACACCCTGTTAATGGCCAAAGGCTTGTTGTCGATTGAACGGCCTTTTGCAGGGGGGCAGCCTTGTGGCCGCCCGCCTTCCAACCCCGCTTTACGCGCCAAGATAAGCTTTGCGTACTTCGTCGTTGCTCAGCAAGTTGGCGCCAGTGTCGGCCAACACCACTTTGCCGGTTTCGAGCACATAGCCGCGATCGGCTACCTGCAAGGCTTTGTTGGCATTCTGCTCGACAAGAAAAACTGTCACGCCCTGCTGGCGTATCGTACGGATAATTTCGAAAATCTGGGTAATGATCAAAGGCGCCAGGCCCAGCGTAGGTTCATCGAGCAGTAAGAGCTTGGGCTGCGTCATGAGTGCCCTTCCTATGGCCAGCATTTGCTGCTCGCCGCCCGACATGGTGCCGGCGCGCTGATTGGCGCGCTCTTTAAGCCGGGGAAACATTGTATAAATATGATCAAGACCATCGATAATCTGTTTCTTATTGAGAAAAAAACCACCCATCTGCAGATTTTCGGTTACGGTCAGGTCGGAGAAGATTCGCCGCCCTTCGGGTGAAATGGCAATGCCCTGGCGCATGATGGCATGCGTATCCGCAGTGGTAATGTCCTGCCCTTCGAAAGTGATGCGGCCGCTTTTGGCCCGCGGCGAACCGCACACGGTCATGAGCAAGGTGGTTTTGCCCGCACCGTTGCAACCGATCAAAGTGACGATTTCGCCTTGATTGACTTCAACCGAAACATCATCCAGAGCCTGGATGGCGCCATAATAAGTATGGACGTTTTCGAGCTTCAGCACCTATTCTTCCCCCAGGTATGCTTTGATGACACGCGGGTCGGAGCGGACTTCGGCGGGCAGCCCCGTGATGATTGGCTTGCCGTGTTCCATGACCAGGATGCGATCTGATACCCCCATGACCAGGCTCATATCGTGCTCGATGAGCAAAACAGCCACATCGAATTCTTTGCGCAGGCGATCGATGAGCAGTTGAAGATCGCGTTTTTCCTGTGGGTTCAAACCCGCTGCCGGTTCATCGAGCATGAGCAGGCGTGGCTTGGTGATCATGCAGCGCGCGATTTCCAGCCGGCGCTGATGCCCATAAGCCAGGTTGCCTGCCTCACGATTGGCGAACTGGCGTATGCCCATGAAATCGAGCCAGTCAACCGCATGTTTAAGCGCTTGCTGTTCGGACCTGCGATACGAGGGTACCCTGAACAAACCCTGCAAGAAACCCGTCTGTAGTCGAGTGTGCTGCGCCACCAGCAGATTTTCCAGCACGGTCAGTTGTTTGAAAAGCCGCACGTTCTGGAATGTGCGTACCAAGCCCTGCTGCGCAACCTTGTGGCTGGGCAAGCCGCCGATTTTTTTCCCATCCATCAGGATGTTGCCGGTCGTGGGCTTGTAAAAGCCCCCAACACAGTTGAACACCGTGGTTTTTCCCGCCCCATTAGGCCCGATGATGGCAAAGACTTCGTCGCGCCTGACTTCGAATTCAATATCGTCGACGGCCAGCAGGCCGCCGAAACGCATGGTCAGCCCGGATACCTTCAACAGAGTGCCGCTCATGTCGTCAGCTCCACTTGCGGGCGCTTGACCGGCAATAAGCCTTGGGGACGCCACATCATCATCAATACCATTACCAGACCGAAAATCAACATGCGGTACTGGGCGAACTCGCGGGCCAATTCAGGTACGACCGTCAGCACTATAGCGGCAAGAATAACCCCCAGTTGCGAGCCCATGCCGCCCAGGACGACGATGGACAGAATCAGGGCCGACTCGATAAAGGTAAATGACTCGGGGTTGACCAGGCCCTGCCGGGCCGCGAAAAAAGCCCCTCCGAATCCGGCAAACATGGCGCCCATGGTGAAGGCCGACAGTTTGATGCGGGTGGGATTGAGCCCCAGCGAGCGACACGCAATCTCGTCTTCACGCAGGGCTTCCCAGGCGCGGCCGATAGGCATGCGTATTACACGGGAAGACACAAACAGGGCCAGCAGCGCCAGGCACAAGACCGTCAAATAAAGATACACAATTACGTCTTGGGTATTGAACGTCCAACCCATCAGTTCGTGAAAGGTGGTTTGCCCCTCCGCCGCTCGGCGCACCATCGGGTAGCCGAATACGGTCGGCTTGGGTATGCCTGATATGCCATCCGGGCCGCCGGTAATCGAATACAGGTTGGTCAACAGCAAACGTATCATTTCGCCGAAACCCAGGGTCACGATGGCCAGGTAGTCGCCGCGCAATCGCAGCACCGGAAAGCCCAGCAGAAATCCGAACAGCGCGGCCATGCCGCCCGCCAAAGGCAGAGCCTGCCAAAAGCCCCAACCTGCCCAGTGAAACAGCAAAGCATAGGTATAGGCTCCGACCGCGTAAAAACCCACGAAGCCCAGGTCGAGCAAGCCGGCAAAACCCACAACAATGTTCAGGCCCAGGCCCAGCATGACGTAAATCAGTACCAGCGTCGCGAGATCGACCTGCGCCCGGCCTGTGGTAAACGGCCAGATGACAGCGACCGCCACAAACACGTAGATCAGTATGCGCCGCGTGGAATCGCTCAGCACCGGCATGGCGAAGCGCTTCTTGCCTTTCGTTGAGAATAATCGCTGTACGACGGCAGGCCGGAACAGCTGGAACACAAACACGATGGCCATGCCGGCCAGGATCATGGGCCAGTCGGGCAGAAGATGGGTTTGCGCCCCGCGGCGCACGATCTGCAAGCCGAATACGGGCGCAATAATAACGCCGGCCATGAAGGCTGCAATCAGCGCATTCTTGAAATTCGTACCCTTCATACTTTTTCCACTTCAGGCTTGCCCAACAGGCCGGTTGGGCGAAACAGCAGAATCAGCACCAGCAGGCTGAACGCCACAATATCCTTGTATTGGGAGGAAATATAGGCTGCCGCCAGTGTTTCAGCCAGCCCCAGCAGTACGCCGCCCAGCATGGCGCCCGGTATGCTGCCTATCCCGCCCAGCACAGCGGCCGTAAAGGCCTTGATTCCGGCGATGAAGCCGATAAAGGGATTCAGCTTGCCTATGGCCAGAGCAATCAGCACGCCGCCCACCGCCGCCAGCATGGCGCCGATGACGAAGGTAAAGGAGATGATGCGATTGGTATCGATACCCAGCAGATTCGCCATGTGTATATCTTGCGAACACGCGCGCGATGCGCGGCCCGTGCGTGAATATTTGATGAAAAGCGAAAGCGCGACCATGAGCAGGACAGTCACGACAATGATCATGATGCGCGAGTAAGGCACGGTGACCGCAAAATCGGAACTCATATTGAATTGAACCGAGCCGGTTATCAGCGCGGGGACTGCCATATCGCGTGCGCCCTGCCCGATCGCCACCCAGTTCTCGAGGAAAATGGACATGCCGATGGCTGAAATAAGCGCCACCAACCTGGGGCTGCTGCGCACCGGCGCATAGGCGACTTTCTCGATGGCATACCCATAGATGCCCGTTACCACGGCGGCGACCAGCAGCATGGCCAGCACCATGAGCGGCAAAGGCAGGCCGCTATTGACGCCAATTGCCGACAAGGTAACCAGGCCTACATAGGCGCCGATCATGTAGATGTCGCCATGCGCAAAATTGATCATGCCGATGATGCCGTATACCATGGTGTAGCCGATGGCGATCAGTGCATAAATTGCGCCGAGCGACAAGCCGTTGAACAGTTGTTGCGTAAGTTCGGGTATGAAATCAGACATAAGAGCAGGGGTTCCAGGTAGCTGTGGCTTGGATGGCCGGCAACAGCAAAGCTATTTTGCAGGAACTCGTCATTACTGTTCTCCGATGAAGTTCGCCGTAACAAATTATCCGCGTTGCAGCCGGTCGGACGAACTTGTTACGGCGAACTCTAGTAGCAGGCTTCTGCCTCGTATGGCTTGGCCATTCTGACGATTAGCCCCTGCCTTGTCACTACGGAAAACCCCTTAGGCATTTTGCTGCATCGCGGCAGGACGAGCCAAATTCCACATCATGGCGCGAAATGGCGCCAACATCGTTAAATTGACAAATAGCTTGACGGCCAGGTCGCCAAACAGCAAGGCCAACCAGGGCACGCCTGTTCCTGCAAACGCCACACTGAAAAACACGAAGGTGTCGAGCGTGGCGCCCGCTACGCCGCCCAGCAGCGGAGCGCGCCACCAGCGTTGGTCGCGCAAACGGTCGAATACGTGGATATCCACCAGTTGCGCGCACAGGAAGGCAAGGCCTGAAGCGCCGGCGATACGCGGCGTGGCGACCCAGAATGACACCAGCAATGCGGCAACAAACCCTATTACGGCAACCCGCCGCGCAGCTCGCGCACCAAAGCGGCGATTCAGGACATCAGCCACCAGAAAGGCAATCGGGTAGGAAAGACCGCCCCATGTCAACCAATGATTGATCGGATACTGCACCAGGATATTCGAACCCACGACAACCACGCCCATGGCAAGGACGGCAATAAAAAACTGGGAAGGAGTCATGGGCACCAGCAGCCTGCTTGAACCGGAGAAACTCATTTTGCGTACTCGATGGCCAATTCGGCCGCCCGGCCGGATGCCGCCAGCATTGCCTGGCCGACTATGGCCGCAAACTGGCGCTGTTCGAATACGGCAAGCGCCGCCGCAGTGGTTCCGCCCTTGGAAGTCACGCGCTCGCGCAAAGTGGCCGGCGGCTCGGGCGACAAGGCAGCCAGTTGCGTAGACCCATGCAAAGTGGCCAGCGCCAGCTGGCGCGATTGTTGGTCGCTGAGCCCCAGATTTTTGGCTCCTTGTATCAGGGCCTCCAGAAACAGGAATACATAGGCGGGGCCGCTCCCCGACAAGGCGGTGACCGCATCGAGCGCCTGATCGCTCTCGACCCAGACAACCTCCCCCACTGCGCGCAGGAGCTGCTGGGCCAGGGCTTTGTCGTCTTCGGACACGCCCGACAAAGCCATCATGCCCGTAATGCCCTCGCCGATCAGGGCCGGCGTATTGGGCATGCAGCGCACCGCGCGCAACCAGGGGCGTTCCGGCGTACCCAGCCAGCCGGCAATGGTGGTACCGGTAATGCCGGCCGCGATGCTGACGACGAGCGTTTCGGGCTGGATGAACGGCCGACAGCTGAGCACCGTTTCTTTCATGTGCTGAGGCTTGACGGCGAAGATCCACACCCGGCGCCCGGCCAGTTGGGCATCAGGGGTAGCAGCCACCGTCGTGCCGCGCTCTTGCCAGGCCGCCCTTACGGATTCATTGGGGTCGATGACATGTACGTCGTGTGCGGCGCAGCGCTTGCCGATGAGGCCCGTCGCCAGTGCGGTTGCCATATTGCCGCCACCGATGAGAGAGAGGGTAAGTTCTTTAGTCATAGGGGGCATATTGTACGATTTCTGCGAAATTGATGATGGTGTTTATATGCATTGACCTGCGCATCCAGTGTCGTTACAGTCACGACATTGTAATAAGCATGTCATAGACTACTTAACAGGCTTGACCGTGTACACGACGTCTCGGCAGGCTTTTCCAAGGAGAACAAGCTCATGAGAGCGAAATATCTAGCATTATCGTTCGCCGGTCTTATCGCTACCCTCGGCACGGCGCATGCGGCGACCGACATCACGTTCTGGCATGCGATGCAGGGTCCTCTGGGCGAGCGCGTCAACTCTATTGTCGACCAATTCAACAAGAGCCAGTCCGACTATGTCGTCCATGCGGTCTACAAAGGATCCTACGCCGAAACGATGAATGCGGGCGTTGCCGCTTTCCGTGGCGGCAATGCACCCGATATCCTCCAGGTCTTCGAGGTGGGTACCGCCACCATGATGTATGCAAAAGGGGCCATCGTCCCGGTCCAGGAAATGTCCGAAAAGGCCGGCGACCCCATCAATCCCAAGGATTTCCTGGGCGCGGTAGCCAGCTATTATTCCTCGCCGTCGGGCAAGCTGGTATCCATGCCTTTCAACAGCTCGACACCCGTTTTCTATTACAACAAAGATGCTTTCAAGAAAGCGGGCCTCGATACCGAAAAACCGCCCAAGACCTGGCCCGAAGTGGCCGAGGCCGCTAAAAAACTGCGTGCGTCCGGAATGGAATGCGGCTATACCACCAACTGGCCGTCATGGATCCAGCTCGAAACCTTTGCAGCCTGGCATAACGTTCCCTACGCCTCGAAAGATAACGGCTTTGGCGGCCTGGATGCCCGCCTTGAAGTCAACAAGCCCTTGTTCGCGCGCCACATGAAGTTCCTGGCCGATATGGCCAAGGCAGGCACATTTACCTATGGCGGCCGCGGCGATACCGCCAATGCGCTATTCATCTCGGGCAAATGCGGCATGTTTACCGGCTCCAGCGGAACGCGCGCCAGCATACTCAAAAACGGCAAATTCAGCCTGGGCACATCTACACTGCCCTATTATGCCGACGTAAAAGGCGCCCCGCAAAACACCATCATCGGCGGCGCTTCGCTGTGGGTTTTTTCCAAGAAATCCCCCGCGGTATACAAGGGTATCACCAAGTTCTTCAAGTTCCTGGCCAGCCCGGAACAGGCAGCCGCATGGCATCAAGGTACCGGTTATGTCCCGGTCACCAAGGCTGGCTACGAGCTGACGAAAAAATCCGGTTTCTATGAAAAAAATCCGGGCACCGACATCGCCGTCAAAGAGCTCGACGCCACTACCACCAAGAACTCTCGCGGCGTACGCCTGGGCTATCTGCCCCAGATTCGCGATATCGAAGATGGCGAAATGGAACAGATCTTTGCAGGCAAGGTCAGCGCCCAGGCTGGTCTCGACGTCATGGTCAAGCGCGGCGATGAACTGTTGGAGCGTTTCCAGAAAAGCGTCAAATAAATAGTTGGCGGGCCTACTGAAACCGTGAGGCATGCCCCGAAGCACAGGGGCACTCTTCACGGTTTTTTGGCCTGTGCCACAATGGCGCCTGCGGCTCGCGGAGGCCCGGGCGAAGACCGGCCGGAAGGGCAAGATCACAAGGCTCAAGCATGGAAAAACGTGTTGTATTCACTCATAAAGCCCTGCCCTATTTTTTGCTGGCGCCCCAGTTGGCGATCACCATCCTGTTTTTCTTTTTGCCGGCGGGACAGGCCATGTGGCAAGCCTTCCGGATCGAAGATCCTTTCGGACTGTCTTCCCAGTTCGTAGGGCTGAGCAATTTTGCCGATTTGTTCTCCAATTCCGACTATGTCCATTCGTTCGAGGTCACGGCCGTTTTCTCGCTGCTGGTTGCCGTATCCGGCCTGGTGATCTCGTTGCTCCTGGCTGTCATGGCCGACCGTATAGTCAAGGGGGCCGGTTTTTATAAAACCCTGCTGATCTGGCCTTATGCTGTAGCCACAGCCATTGCCGGGGTTTTGTGGCTGTTCATGTTTTCGCCGTCTGTCGGCGTGCTCGCGGTCTATCTCACCCGCCTGGGTGTTTCCTGGAACCCGCGGCTGGATGGCTACGACGCCATGGTCCTGGTGGTGCTGGCCTCGGTCTGGAAACAGATTTCCTATAACTTCCTGTTCTTCCTGGCCGGCCTGCAATCCATTCCACGATCATTGATCGAAGCGGCGGCCATCGACGGAGCAAGCCCCGCGCGGCGCTTCTGGACCATCGTATTCCCCCTGCTGTCACCCACCACCTTCTTCCTGCTCGTGGTCAATGTCATCTACGCGTTCTTCGACACTTTCGCCATTATCGACATCATGACCCAGGGCGGCCCCGGAACTTCGACCGCGATCCTGGTCTACAAGGTCTACAACTCGGGCTTCAAGGGGCTCGACATAGGATCATCGGCCGCGCAATCCGTCATACTGATGCTGATCGTCGTCGGCCTTACGGTAATCCAGTTCCGTTATATTGACCGCAAGGTCAACTATTAACGAATCCAGGAATCGAACAGAGACTCTACCATGATAGAACGCCGTCCTTACCTGGATTTTTTCTCCCACCTGATCCTGCTCCTCGGGGTTGCGATTATTGCCTTTCCGCTCTACATCACATTCGTGGCCTCGACCCAAACCGCCCAGGAAGTAGCCCAGGCGCCCATGTCGCTGCTGCCGGGCGGCCATTTTTTCCACAACTACATCACGGTGCTGCTGGGCAGTGAAAACAACACGCCGCCGGTGGGCCGCATGATGTGGGTGAGCACGGTCATGGCACTGGTCATCTCCATAGGGAAAATCGCAATTTCCATGCTGTCGGCCTTTGCCGTGGTCTATTTCCGGTTCCGGTTCCGGATGTTCTTTTTCTGGATGATCTTCGTCACCCTGATGTTGCCTGTCGAAGTGCGAATCGCGCCTACCTACAAGGTCGTGGCGGATCTGGGCATGCTGAACAGCTATGCCGGCCTGACACTCCCGCTCATCGCCTCGGCAACGGCCACTTTTCTATTTCGCCAGTTCTTCCTGACTGTCCCCGACGAGCTGGTCGAGGCTGCCCGCATCGACGGGGCGGGCCCCATGCGATTCTTCAAGGATATTCTGTTCCCCTTGTCCCGGACCAGCATAGCCGCCCTGTTCGTGATCCAGTTCATCTACGGCTGGAACCAGTATTTGTGGCCGCTCATCATCACCACGCAGGAGCGCATGTACCCGATCGTCATCGGCATCAAAAGCATGATTGCCGGCGGCGATAGCGTAACCTCCTGGAACCTGGTCATGGCGACGGCCATATTGGGGATGCTTCCGCCTGCGGCGGTAGTGATCCTGATGCAGAAGTGGTTCGTAAAGGGCCTGGTCGATGCTGAAAAATAAGCACACCGCCCATAGGCAGGGCTGTGCATACAATTGGAATTAATCAACTATGGCTACACTCAGTTTTCGCAATGTCACCAAAACTTATCCGGGCAACGTCGCCGTCATCCACGGTATCGACATGGATGTGGCCAATGGCGAATTCATCGTTATCGTAGGCCCGTCCGGCTGCGGAAAATCCACCCTGATGCGCATGGTGGCAGGGCTTGAAAGCGTTACCGGAGGCGAAATCGCCATCGACGGCAAGGTGGTAAACGATCTTGAGCCCGCCGAGCGCGATATCGCCATGGTGTTCCAGAACTATGCACTTTACCCGCATATGTCGGTGTTCGAAAACATGGCATACGGGCTGAAAATCCGCAAACTCACCAAAGAAGATATCCGGCAGCGCGTCGACAACGCCGCCCAGATCCTGGAGCTGGAACATTTGCTCGATCGCCGCCCTCGTCAGCTATCGGGCGGCCAACGTCAGCGGGTTGCCATGGGGCGCGCTATTGTGCGCGAGCCGAAAGTATTCCTGTTCGACGAACCGCTTTCCAATCTGGATGCCAAGCTGCGCGTACAGATGCGCCTGGAAATCCAGAAGCTGCACCGCCGCCTGCAAACCACCAGCCTGTATGTCACCCACGACCAGGTAGAGGCCATGACGCTTGCCCAACGCATGGTCGTCATGAACAAAGGTATTCCGGAACAGATCGGCACACCGATCCAGGTTTTCGAAAAGCCCGCGTCGGTTTTCGTTGCCAGCTTCATAGGCTCACCCCCGATGAACCTGATTCCGGTACAAATCGACGCCCAGCGCCAGGTTCGCAGCACCGATGGCTGCGTGCTCGATATCGCGCAGCAGGCGATTCCCGCTTCGCTGGCAAGCCGTAGCGTGATCATGGGCATGCGCCCCGAACACATGCACCTGAATACCCCCGGAGTGCCTGTCGATATCGAAATGGTCGAAATTCTTGGCTCTGAACAACTTGTCCACGGCCGCCTCGGCGACACCCAGATCGTATTGCGTTGCCCGGTAGGGCTGACCGCGTCCCGACCGGTCCAGGCCGGCGATAAAATCCAGATGGGCGCCGACAGCAACCATTCCCTGCACTGGTTCGATGCCGAAACCGGCAAACGCATCGATTGACCAAATGCAGAACCAGGACAGCCGGCCATCTTCGGGATGCGACGTCTATAATTCGCCCAGGGCGTGGCCAAGGCGCTGGCTCGATGTCACGGCCTGCTCAGGTGTAGCAAGGTTGGTAAAGCCCAGTAACAGCCCTTTGGGCACCCTTCCACTCATACTCCAGATGGACAATGCCTGTACGGCCAAGCCTTGAGCATTCGCCGCTGCGGCCAGAGCCTTATCGCTCTTCTTCGTGTCCAGCTGTGCCAGTACATGAATGCCCCCAGCCCGGCCCGGGACATGCAGTTTCCCGCCAAACACCTGCCCCAGGGCATCGAGCAGATAGCCGCGCCGCATCGCATAAAGGTTGCGCATCTTCTTGAGATGGCGGGCAAAGTGCCCCTGCGACATGAAATCGCCTACTGTGGCCTGATGCAGAATAGATCCCTGGCCGTGAAACACCTCCGCCGTGTCCCGGAATCTTCCTACCTCTTTCTCTGGTACGACCAGATAGGCAAGGCGTAGCCCGGGAAACAGCACCTTGCTGAAGGTGCCGGTATAGAGCACGCGCCCGCCGCGATCCAGGCTCTTCAAGGCAGGCAGCGGGCGACCATGATAGCGGAATTCACTATCGTAATCGTCTTCGATGATCCAGGCCTTGCGGGAGTCGGCCCAATCCAGCAAGGCCAGACGGCGAGGCAATGACAATGCGACGCCCAGCGGACTCTGATGCGTGGGCGTGACAACGGCAAAGCGGGCATTTGCGGCGCCTTGCAGGCCTGCGTTGACGTTAAGCCCTTCATCGTCCACAGGCACCGGTGTCAGATGCATTCCAGTGCGCGTCAGGAATTGCCGGGCAAACAGATAGCCTGGATCTTCAAACCAGCCGGTATCGCCCGCCCGCAGCACGGTGCGGCAGATCAAATCCAGCGCACCGCGGTAGCCTGCCGTGACAAAGACCTGCTCATGCGTGCAGGCAATGCCGCGTGAAATGCCGAGGTAGGCGGCGATCGACCGGCGCAAGGACTCATAGCCACTGGGTTCCGGATAAGCCATGGCAGCCGCATTCATGCCGCGCAATCTGCGGCCGGCAAGCCGCACCCATGTCTTGCGAGGGAATGCGTCCAGCGCCGGAAGTCCCAGTTGAAAAAGCCGGGGCTCGGATGCTCCGGCCTGGAGCTGTTGCCCAAGCCCCTGCAAGGCCACGGGTGACCTCGTACCCGCGTGTTCACCCAATTGCGGAGACACCACGGTGCCGGCCGGACCACGGGCCAGCAGATATCCTTCGCCAGTCAGCATCTGGTAGGCCGCCTCCACCGTGCCACGAGCCAGGTTCAACTCACTGGCCAAGCTGCGCACGGATGGAACGCGATCTCCCGCGCTCAGTTTGCCTTCAGCGATGGCGTCGCGAAAACGCCGATACAACTGCAGGTAAATCGGCGCCTCCTGGCCCCGACGCGGCTGCAAATAGCGGAAATCCATCCTTATGTCCTATTTATATTTTATATTCTTGCACCTTTCGACTATGACATTATTTCCCTAAAGTAAAGGCTGCACAACAAAGACCTACGCCATGACAGCCATACGCTTGAGCCCTATCGAAACCCAGCGGGACTGCCTGGCTTGCTTCCCGGTAATGCTGGAACTCAGGCCGCATCTCGCCAGCGGGAAAGCCTTCGCCGAGCAAGTCCGGCGGCAAATGGAGCAAGGCTACCGGCTGCTTGCGGCCTGGCAGGACACGCAAGTCGTGGCCCTGGCCGGATATCGCCTGCAGGAAAATTTGCTTTGCGGGCGTTTCATCTACGTCGACGATCTGGTGGCGACCGCCGACGCGCGCAGCCACGGCTTGGGCGGGCAATTGATTGGAGCGCTGCGCCGGGAGGCACAACGACTCGATTGCGCTCATCTGGTCCTGGACACTGCTCTGGCCAATGCCTTGGCACAGCGTTTCTATTTTCGCCAGGGAATGCTGGCAACGGGCTTGCATTTCAGACAGACCCTCCCGGTGAACTGAAATCGAGCCCGTCCACTCGACCTCTTATTTGATCCTTCATCACTCCTTGGAGAATATGCATGAGTTCCCTCCGACTGCCCTACCAGACACTCTCTCCCGAGGCCTACCAGGGCTTGGGCGCCGTAAAGAAAGCTTTAGCGAAAAGCACTCTCGGCAAACCCTTGATAGAACTGGTCAATCTGCGGATTTCGCAAATCAACGGCTGCGCCTATTGCCTGGAAATGCATTCGGCGCTGTTGCGCTCGGGCGGAATGCCCGAGGCGAAATTGGATAGCGTAGCCGGGTGGCGCGTGAGTTCGCATTTCAGCGAACGGGAGCGTGCAGCGCTGGCCTGGGCGGAGTCATTGGCGGACGTAGCCAACACCCACGCTCCCGATGATGCATTCGAACCGCTCAAGGCGCATTTCAGCGATGCCGAGATATCGGATTTGTGTTTTGCCATCGCGTTGATGAGTGCGTTCAATCGCTTGGCCATAGGTCTGCGCCAATAATTGCCTGCATGCCAGGTGCAATTTTCAGCCCTTTTCGGGATGAAATAAAAAGGCCTCCGGGAGTTTCCGCCTGGAGGCCTGACTGCCAGTCGGGCTGGCTTATGTATGTTCCGTTTTATTTATAAACGGTTTTCGTGCCATCTTTGTGCCACGTAAATACATCGAATTTGAAGTTGGTCAGGTCGCCCTGCTTATTCCACGCGATTTTGCCTATGGGCGTATCGATGGAATGGCTGTGCAGATAGGCAGCCACTTTTGTTGGGTTGTCGGCGCCTACGCCTTTAATGCCGTCCGCAATCGCCAGGGTTGCGGAATAGGCGGTAAGCTGGAACGCGCCGCTTGGGTCGCGTTTCTTGTCTTTAAAGGCCTTGACCACTGCCGCGTTGCTGGCGTTTTGAGAAAAATCGGCAGGAAGCGTCAAAAGCATGCCTTCGACGGCCGGGCCGGCAATGGCGTTGATGTCGGGATTGCCCACGCCTTCAGGCCCCATGAAGCGGGCCTTCAGGCCTTGTTCGGCGCCCTGGCGCAGCAACAGGCCCATTTCGGGGTGATAGCCGCCGTAATAGACGAAATCGGCATCCACGCTTTTCAGCTTGGTGATGACCGCCGAATAATCGCTGTCGCCAGCGTTGATCCCTTCGAACAGCACAACCTTGATGCCGTCTTTTTCCAGCTCGTTCTTGACGGCGGTAGCGATACCCTGGCCGTACGACTGCTTGTCGTGAAGCACGGCCACGCGCTTGGGCTTGATTTTTTCGGCTATGAACTTGGCGGCGGCGGGGCCTTGCTGGTCATCGCGGCCGATAGTGCGGAAGATAGTGTCGTAATTCTTGCCGTCGGTAACGGCGGGCGATGTGGCCGATGGAGAAACCATGACCACGCCTTCGTCGTTGTAGATATTGGTTGCGGCAATGGTGGCACCCGAGCAGACATGGCCCACTACATAATGTATTTTTTCATTGACGACGCGATTGGCGACAACCGGGCCTTGTTTGGGTTCGCATGCGTCGTCGATCGTGACGGCTACAAGCTGTTTGCCTAAAACCCCACCCTTGGCATTGATTTGCTCGATAGCGGTGTCTACACCTTGTTTAACCATATCGCCATATTGCGTGAGCGGCCCCGTGAACGGGCCGGCAATGGCAATTTTGATGGTATCGGCGCTGGCTGCGCCAGACATGAGCATTCCGACGGCAAGGCCGATAGCTGCCGCAGCTGGAGTGAAACGAATATTCATAAGGCCTCCTGATTGTACGGCGCAAGCATACACTGAAAGAGGCGTTTATGACTAGAATCCGGCGGGCAGGGTTTTCTATTATTGCAACAAGCTGCGCAGCATCCACGCATTTTTTTCATGTATGTCGAGGCGCTGGGTCAGGAGATCGGCGGTAGGCTGATCGTTGGCCGCATCGGCACGCTTGAATGCGGCCCGAGCGGTTTTGGCCACGGCTTCGTTGCCTTTGACCAGCATGCGTACCATTTGGTCGGCATCAGGGACCGTATCGGGCTCGGCGATCGAAGACAGCTTGGCATATTGAGCGTAGGTGCCTGGCGCATAATGACCCAGGGCGCGAATACGCTCGGCAATGCTGTCGAGGGCCTGCCATTCTTCGGTGTACTGCGTCATGAACATGAGATGCAGCGTATTGAACAACGGCCCGGTCACGTTCCAGTGAAAATTGTGGGTCATCAGATATAGCGTGTAGGAATCGGCCAGCATTTTGGAGAGTTCGGCAGCCACGGCGGCGCGATCTTTCTCGGAAATGCCAATATCGATGAGCATTGCGTTATTACCAGATTTAGCTGTTTTAGCCATATCAACCTCCGGGTGATGATGAGTTTGAAGCACCATCCAAGGATAACATGGGCGTGTGACAGAAGACCGGCAATGCATCAGGCTTCAAGCAACTCTTTGGCGGAACGCGTCTGCAGATAATTGACGCCGGGCAACCCACATGCATATACGGCGGAAGTCAGCGCATCGATCGCCGCCGGGCGTGGAAAGCTTTTACGCCAGGCCAGCACAACGCGCCGGTCCGGAACGGGTTTTTTAAAGGGGATATAGCTCAACAAGTCGTTTTGCACGCCTGGCATGGACAAAGAACTGGCCGGCAGGACGGTCACCCCTATGCCAGCCGCGACCATATGCCGTATCGTTTCAAGCGATGAGCCTTCAAACGTGCGCTGGATACCGTCGCTGGCGGCCGAATAGCGCGACAGCTCGGGGCATACTTCAAGAACCTGGTCTCTGAAGCAATGGCCGGTTCCAAGCAAAAGCATGGTCTCTTCCTTGAGCTCATGGGCGTCGATTTCCTTGAGCTTGGTCCAGGGGTGGTGCTTGGGCACCGCCACAAAAAACGGCTCGTCATAGAGAGGACGCATCATCAGCCCCGATTCGGGCAGAGGCAAGGCAACGACCGCGCAATCGATTTCACCTTGCCGCAGCAATTCAAGCAGGCGCACTGTAAAGTTTTCCTGTAATAGCAGCGGCATCTGCGGCGTCACGGCGATTTGCGTAGGGACGAGGCGCGGCAGCAGATAGGGGCCCACAGTATGAATAACCCCCACGCGCAAAGGGCCCGCCAAAGGGTCATGGCCCTGGCGAGCGATCTCGCGCAGATTGGTGCTTTCTTCCAACACACGCTGCGCCTGCGCCACGACACGCAAGCCGATAGGCGTAACACCCACTTCGGTCCCTCCGCGCTCGAAGAGTACGACTCCCAGTTCATCTTCGAGCTTGCGAATAGCTACCGACAGGGTTGGCTGACTGACAAAGCACGCTTCCGCCGCCCGGCCGAAATGGCGCTCACGAGCAACAGCCACAATGTATTTCAATTCCGTCAAAGTCATGCTGCATCTCACAATATAAATACGTTTACGGTAAAACAGTCACATGTTCCGGTGCTGTCGACTCGCCAAAAATCAGCTGCGCAAAAAATCCTGTCGTCCTCGCACCCAGCGCTGCAGGTGGGCTTGCGCCTGCTTTGGAAAGTGCTCCCTGAGCTCCTGGGCCGCCGCTCTGGCATGCTCGACGATCAGGGCATCCGTTTCCAGGCTGGCGAAACGCAATAATTCGACACCCGACTGCCGCACACCCAAAAACTCGCCCGGGCCACGCTGAGCGAGATCGCGCCGGGCAATTTCAAATCCGTCGGCCGTTTCATACATCGCACGCAGGCGCTCGCGCGCAACCCGCGACAAGGGCCCCTGATACATGAGCACACATACCGACTTCACACTGCCCCGGCCAATCCTGCCGCGTAACTGATGCAGCTGCGCCAGGCCAAATCGTTCGGCATGCTCAATGATCATAAGCGACGCGTTGGGCACATCGACTCCGACCTCTATGACCGTGGTGGCCACCAGCACATCGATAAGCCCATTGCGAAAATCCTGCATGACCTCGGCCTTGTCGCCGGGCTTCAAGCGCCCGTGCACCAGGCCAATCCGCAAATCGGGCAAGGCCTCGGCCAACCGGGCATGGGTGTCCACTGCCGTTTGGAGCTGCAAGGCCTCGCTTTCCTCAACCAAAGGGCAAACCCAATACGCCTGGCGTCCAAGCCTGACTTCGTCGATGACGCGAACCATGACTTCGTCGCGGCGCGTATCGGCCACCAGCTTGGTCAGTACCGGGCTGCGTCCGGGCGGCAGCTCGTCGATCACCGAAACATCCAGATCGGCGAAAAAAGTCATGGCCAGGGTTCGCGGTATGGGCGTGGCACTCATGCTGAGCTGATGGGGAATCACGGCCGCGGCGCTTCCCTCGCCTTTGCGGCTGAGCAGCAATCGCTGCCCGACCCCGAAACGATGCTGCTCATCGAGTATGACCAGATCCAGACGAAAAAATTTCACCTTGTCCTGAATCAGCGCCTGGGTTCCGATGACGAGCTGCGCATCCCCGGACGCAATGGCCAGGGATGCCTCCCTGCGCGCCTTGACGCTCAGGCTCCCTGTAAGCCATGCTACTTTCACACCCAATGGCTCCAGCCACGAAACCAGTTTCTGAAAATGCTGTTCAGCCAGAATCTCGGTGGGTGCCATGATCGCCACCTGAGAACCGCTGGCGATGGCCTGAGCCGCCGCCAAAGCCGCAACAACGGTTTTGCCGCTACCGACATCGCCCTGCAATAAGCGATGCATGGGAAACGAACGGGCAAGATCGTGCGCAATTTCAGCAGAAACCCTTTCTTGCGCGGCGGTAAGGCTGAACGGCAGGGCCCGGAGCAGGCTTGACGCAAGCTCACCGCCTCGCAGGGAGCGTGCGCGCTGACGCAATCGCGCAGCGCGCGCTGCCGCCAGGGACAACTGCTGGGCCAGCAGTTCGTCGAATTTGATACGGCGCCAGGCGGGATGATCACGTTCGATCAAGTCGGCATACGAAATATGCGGTGGAGGATGATGCAACACCCGAATGGCCTGATCGAACGGGATCAGCTCATGACGGGCACAGATTTCAGACGGCAGCGTATCCGACAGATCCGCCACCTGAAGAGCGCGGTCGATCGCGCGTCGCAAGGTCGGTTGCTGCAATCCGTCGGTCGTTGGATAAACCGGAGTCAGGGAATTGGGGAGCTCGCCGCCCGCGGCAACCACCTTCGGATGCACCATCTCACGCCCGGCAAAACCGGCGCGGACTTCGCCGCGCACGCGCACACGATTGCCAACCGCGACCTGCTTTTGCTGATTGGGATAAAAATTAAGCCAGCGAAGCACAAGCTCGCCCGTTTCATCCTCGATCAGCGCAAATAACTGGCGCCGCGGGCGGAACTGCACTTCGCAGCGTACGATCTCGCCCTCTACCTGCCGCGTCTGGCCGGCATATAAGGAACCGATGGAAACAATCTGTGTTTCATCCTCATAGCGTATGGGCAGATGCACGACAAAATCCTGCGGATCTTTCAAGCCCAGGTGCAGAAGCTTGCGCTCAGTCAGGGAGCTGGATTTTGCGGGCGCGGGGGACGTAGCCTTGGCGCGTGGCCGTGAATAAGCCTCGGACACGATCTTTGCTTATTGGCCTAGATGACAATAACCGCTTCGACTTCGAACTGGGCGCCTTTGGGCAGGTTGGCAACCCCTATCGTTGAACGCGCTGGGAAAGGCTGCGGAATAACGTCGGCCATAATGGCGTTGGCACTGGCGAACTTGCTCAGGTCGGTCAAAAACAGTGTCAGCTTGACGATGTTCTCGAGTGTGCCGCCGGCCGCTTCGATGACTGCCTGCATATTGGCGAACGACTGGCGCACCTGCCCTTCGAAGTTCTCGGAAATCAGCTCGCCGGTACCTGGTTCCAGGCCGATCTGGCCTGACAAATACACTGTTTTTCCTGGTGCGGCCGCAACAGCCTGCGAATAAGGTCCCACGGCGGCTGGAGCCGCATCGGTATGAATAATCTGCTTGGCCATGAAATAACCTCTGAGAGATAAAAACAAAACATCTATCAGAGTTTAATCATCTATAGAGAATATTAACAGCCCCAATGGTCTATTTTTCGACGAAAGCCCGTTCGACCACATAATCTCCAGGCTGGCCTACTCCCGCCGAGATGACGAAGCCGCGCCGATCCAGCATCTGGCTGATGTCGTTGAGCATGTGCGGGCTGCCGCAAATCATGCCGCGATCGGTTTCGGGATTCAAGGGAGGCAGGCCTATATCCTGGAACAAGCGCCCGCTTTCGATCACTTCTGTGATGCGGCCCTGATTACGAAAGGGTTCGCGAGTAACCGTGGGATAGTAGATCAGCTTGTCTTTGATGTGCTCGCCGAAATACTCGTTATTGGGCAGATCGTTCTGGATGAAGTCCGCATAAGCCAGTTCGCTGACGTGACGCACACCGTGCAGCAGCACCACCTTGTCGAAACGCTCGTAAACATCGGGATCTTTGATGATGCTCATGAATGGCGCCAGGCCGGTACCCGTGGCAAACAGATACAGATGCTTGCCGGGCTTCAGATCGTCGACCAGCAGCGTGCCTACAGGCTTCCTGCTGACCAATACCGCATCGCCCGCCTGCAAATGCTGCAAGCGCGATGTCAACGGCCCGTTCTGGACTTTGATACTGAGGAATTCCAGGTTTTCTTCATAATTGGCGCTGGCAATACTATAGGCGCGCATCAAGGGCTTGCCATTGACTTCCAGGCCCAGCATGACGAAATGGCCATTGTGGAACCGTAATGCCGAATCGCGTGTGGTGGTAAACGAAAACAAGGAGTCGTTCCAGTGACGAACGCTCAGAACCTGCTCAGAATTAAAAGCTGCCATGTATTTGCAAAAAAAAAGAATAAGGTTCGGCCAGCATGTTCAGAATTGCCGCTGAAATATCAAGCCTTTACCGGGATGCGCCTAATTTTACCCTACGCTGCGCCCTGCTTTCCCGAATACATCGCGCATTGAAGGGCTACCGATGCTCAAGCATACCGTTGGCTGACCGCCTTGTCCCGCATGGCTTGCCTGAAAACTTACATTAAGTTGAATGAATTTATCGAATCTGTTATCTTCCTGAGAATCATTTCTATTTAAACATATTTACACGCCGATTTATATCTTCGGCATTGCGCGGTCTTTGCGTTTGCAGGGTTCGCGCGGCCAATTCAATCCCCTTTGTTTTCAGATTCCAGAATATCAGGAGAAATTTGATGGGTTCAACCCGTACGCCATTATCCACGCTATGCGCTTTCGCGTTGGCAGGCCTGAGTGCGCTGCCGCTGGCGGCCTGCGCGGCTGACGTCAATCTGTACACGACCCGCGAGCCATCGCTCATACGGCCCCTGCTCGATGAATTCACCAAAGATAGCGGCATTGCGGTCAACACAGTGTTCGTCAAGGATGGCCTGATAGAACGCATCAAGGCCGAAGGAGCGAAATCGCCGGCCGACATGCTGATGGTCGTGGACATAGGCAATATGCTCGACCTGGTTGAAGCCGGCGTTACGCAACCGGTCAGCTCCACCGTGCTGGAAGAAGCCATTCCCGCCAATCTGCGTGGAGCCGATAAGCAATGGTACGCCCTGTCATTGCGCGACCGTGTGGCCTATGTGGCCAAAGATCTGGACGTCGGGGCCATTACCTACGAGGCATTCGCCGATCCGAAATGGAAAGGCAAAGTGTGCATACGGTCAGGCCAGCACCCCTATAACACGGCCTTGATAGCGGCCATGATTGCGCACAATGGCACCGAGGCCACCGAAGCCTGGCTAAGAAATGTCAAGGCTAATCTGGGGCGCAAGGCGACAGGCGGCGACCGCGACGTGGCTCGCGACATCCTTGGCGGCATTTGCGATATAGGCATTGCCAATGCGTACTATGTCGGCCGCATGAAGAACGCCCAGCCGGGTTCGGACGCCCGCAAATGGGGTGATGCCATCAAGGTTGTGCGTCCTGTGTTCGCCCATGAAAAAAGCCGCGGCACCCACGTCAACATCTCCGGCGCATCCATCGCAAAACATGCTCCGAACAGAGAAAACGCCGTCAAATTGCTTGAATATCTGGTTTCCGACAAGGCGCAAAGCTTGTATGCCAATGCCAATTACGAGTATCCAGTCAAGGCCGGCGTCAAGCTGGACCCAGTCGTGGCCAGCTTCGGCCCTCTGGAAATAGACCCTCTTCCCGTTGTGGAAATTGCCAAGTATCGCAAGCAGGCAAGCACGCTGGTGGACAAAGTCGGTTTCAACAACTAGCGCGGGAATCCAGACACTTTGCGTTGGCCTTGTTTTTCCCTGGCTAAATCGGGTCTGGCCTGGCAGTTGGGGGCATTCCTGATAGTGCTGTGCGTGATCGCGCCCATCATTGCCTTGGGCGGGTTCGCCATGGAGGGCTCTTTTGCTCATTGGGCTCACCTGCTTCATTATGTCCTGCCTGAAGCCCTGGGCAACACAGTTTTGCTGTTGCTTGGGGTAGGTGTGCTGGTCACGTGCCTGGGTACAGGCAGTGCCTGGCTGGTGACGGCGTACGAGTTCCCTGGAAGCAAGGTCTTGTCGTGGGCACTTTTGCTGCCGCTGGCCGTGCCCACATACATTGTGGCATTCGCCTATCTGGACATCCTGCACCCTATCGGCCCGATACAGACTTTGCTGCGCGATGTGCTGGGCTACGACAGCCCGCGTCAGTTTCGCCTGCCTGATCTGCGCTCATTGCCTGGCGCAATTTTCCTGCTCGGCTTCGTGCTTTACCCGTATGTGTATTTAAGTACCCGGGTTATGTTCTCGACACAGGCCGCCAGCTTGGTCGAAGCCGCGCGGGTGCTGGGCGAACCCGCCAGCGGCGTATTTTTCAGGGTCGCCCTGCCCATGGCCCGGCCGGCCATTGCGGTCGGTGTCAGCCTCGCGCTGCTCGAAACCCTGAACGATATAGGCGCCTCGGAATTTCTGGGGGTGCAAACCCTGACTGTATCCATATACACAAGCTGGGTATCGCGCTCGGACCTGGCCGGCGCGGCCCAAATTGCCCTGGCCATGCTGGCCCTGGTGATTGCGCTGATTCTGCTGGAGCATCGAGGCCGCCGCCGTCAACGCTATGCCAATACTCAAAGAATGCGCTCCCTGCAGCCCAAGAGACTGAACAAACGGGCCGCGCTCGTGGCATGCGCGCTGGGCTGGTTGCCCGTCATCATAGGTTTCGTGGCGCCGGCACTGTATTTACTCAATGAAACATTCAAGCATTTCCACCTGGTCGGCGGTGTTTCGACTCAACTGATACAGAGCGGGATCAGCACCGTCAAAATTGCATTTTTTGCCACGCTGGCAACCCTGGGTTGCGGTCTGATTCTTGCCTGGGTTGGCCGCAGCACCCGAACAGTGTCGCCATTTCGGGCCTCCCGGCACTACGTCCGCATCGCCAGCCTGGGCTATGCGGTGCCAGGCACAGTGCTGGCCATCGGCCTGTTGACGCCGTTTGCGCTCCTTGACGGCGGCATGGCATGGCTGACTCGGCAATTCGACGATCTTGCCCCAGGCTGGCTGCTCATGGGCTCTTCGACCGCTCTTGTCAGCGCGTATGTGATTCGCTTTCTGGCCATTTCGGCCGGAGGGATCGAAGCCGGCCTGCTGCGGATTCCGCCTTCGCTGGAACAAGCTGCCCGCCTGCTGGGCGAAACGCCCGGGGGCACTCTGCGCCGAATTCATCTACCCTTGCTGCGCCCCGCCTTGGGAGCCGCGGCCCTGCTGATATTCGTCGACGCCATGAAAGAGCTGCCGGCCACACTGCTGTTGCGCCCTGTGAACTTCGACACCCTGGCCACTTGGCTTTACGCCGAAGCGGCGCGCGGCACCTACGAAGAAGGCTCCGTAGCCGCCCTGGCGATTGTGCTGGCGGGATTGCTGCCGGTTATTTTACTGGCTCGAACTCAATTTAAAGTTAAACATTAATTTTATGCCTGAATTCCTTGAATTAAATGGAATTTCTTTGTATTACGATACTCCTGATGGAGGTTTGCCCGTCGTCGACAAACTGTTCTTAAGCCTGGGGCGCGGCCACATCGGCTGCCTGTTGGGGGCGTCGGGCTGCGGCAAGACTACGGTATTGCGGGCAATTGCCGGCTTCGAGCCGGTCCGCGCCGGCTCCATACGCCTGGGTGACACGATATTGTCGTCCACCGAATACCAGATTGAGCCTGAATATCGCCGCGTCGGCATGATGTTCCAGGATTACGCCCTGTTTCCTCACTTGAATGTGGAAAAAAATATCGCATTTGGCCTGCGCCGCCAAAATAAAACCCACCGCGCGCGGCGCATAGACGAACTATTGACGCTGGTAGGGCTGACGGGCTGCGCCCGGCGCTACCCGCACGAGCTGTCCGGCGGACAGCAGCAGCGTGTCGCACTGGCTCGCGCGCTGGCTCCCGAGCCTGACCTGCTGCTGCTCGATGAGCCATTTTCCAATCTGGACATAGATACTCGGGAGCGCCTGGCCTTCGAGGTGCGCGACATTCTGAAAAATACTGGCCATACCGCCTTGCTCGTGACCCATAACCAGGCTGAAGCGTTCGCCATAGCGGATCGGATCGGGGTCATGCGGGTCGGGAAAATCGACCAATGGGACACACCCTACGCGCTGCATCATCAACCGGCCAATTCATTTGTCGCCGATTTCATCGGACGCGAGGCACTGATGACGCAACGCGCTCAGGCCCGCCTGCGCGGCGAAAACAATTAAATTCGAGCGGGCCTTTTCCGCAAAGCCTATTCGTCGTCCAGGCCCAGTTCCTGGCATTTTCGTGTCAGGGTGTTGCGCCCGATTCCCAGCCTTTGTGCCGCTTCAACGCGTTTTCCATGGCTATGGCCAAGCGCAATACGCAATAACACGCGCTCGAAGTCGCGCGTCAGGGTACTCATGATGGCGGGCTCGCCTTGAACGAGCTTTTCCTTCACCTGCTTTGCCAGCATCGCAGTCCAATCCGGCCCTTGCGCCGCGACGGGCTCTTCCGTGTGAGGGTGGCCGGCCGAAATCAAGGCAATAGGCGTGGCCGCCGGCGCACCGATTTCCGGAGGAAGATCGTCCGTATTCACCAGTTGGCTGGCGGACATGACTGACAGCCAGTGGCAAAAATTTTCAAGCTGCCGGATATTGCCCGGATAATCGAAGGCCATCAGGGCCCGCAAGGCTTCAGGCGTCAGGCGCCGCACCGGCACACCCAGGCTGCGGGCGCTGTTTTCCAGAAAAAGCTGCGCCAGGGCGGGAATGTCTTCCTTGCGTTCGCGCAGCGGCGGCAAACGCAGGCGGATTACGTTCAGGCGATGGAACAGATCTTCGCGAAACTGCCCCTGTGCTACTCGTTGCTCCAGAGGCTGATGCGTGGCGGCGACGATGCGGACATCGACCGTCACGGCCTGGGACCCGCCAACCCGATAAAAACTTCCTTCGGCCAGGACTCGCAACAGGCGAGTCTGCAACTCCAGCGGCATATCGCCGATTTCGTCCAGGAATAGGGTGCCGCCATGCGCGGCTTCAAAACGCCCGCGCCGCAGATTCGTAGCGCCGGTAAAAGCGCCGCGCTCATGGCCGAACAGTTCGGCTTCCAGTAAATCGCGTGGTATCGCTGCCGCATTAAGCGCTATGAACGGACCATCGGCCCGGGCGCTATGCGTATGCAAGGCACGTGCTATCAACTCTTTGCCTGTCCCCGATTCCCCCGTTATAAGCACTGTTGCGCGCGACGTCGCCAGACGTCCGATCGCGCGAAACACCTCCTGCATGGCCAGCGACGAGGATTGCAGCATGGCCGACCCGCTGGCACTTTGTTGCGCCTGATCTTGCGGATCTTGCTCCTGTGCGGCGCGCCGAATCAGGGCGACGGCCTCGTTGACATCGAAAGGTTTGGCTAGGTAATCGAAAGCCCCCTTCTGAAATGCCGATACGGTGCTGTCCAGATCGGTGAAAGCGGTCATGACTATCACCGCCAGACCGGGGTGCCGCTGTTTGATGGCCTGCAGCAGGCTCAGGCCATCCTGCCCGGGCATGCGCACATCGGTCACCAGCACAGCCGGCGTGGCATCTTTGAGGGCCTCGAGCACCGCCGCCGCCGAGGTAAAGCTTTGAGCGTCAATCGAGGCGCGGGCCAGCGCCTTTTCGAGCACCCAGCGTATGCTTTGATCGTCATCGACAATCCAGACGGGCTTCATGGCAGCTCCAAAGGCAATATCATGCGAAATTCCGTATGGCCCGCAGTCGAGTCGAATTCAATCACGCCGCCATGCTGCTGTACAAATTCCTGGGCCAGACTCAAGCCCAGGCCGGTGCCGCTGGCTCGACCCGTTACCAGAGGATGAAAAATCTTGTCATGCAAATCGACGGGCACACCAGGCCCATTGTCGATAACCGAGACCACGATACCCATTTTGACCGGTTGCGTGGCCAACATCAGCTGACGGCCGATGCGGGTGCGTAAAACCAGTTTGGGTGCACTCGCAGCCGTACTTTCCGTGAGTGCCTGCGCTGCATTGCGCACCATATTCAACAGGGCCTGCAATAAACGTTCCAGGTCGCCCATGAGCTCGGGGGCCGATGCATCGTAATCGCGCACAATTTCTATTTTCGACCCGTATTCGGCACGCGCCAGGGTATAAACGCGCTCGCAAATTTCATGAATATTGAAACGCGCCCTGTTCAGCGACGCACCCTGTGGAATGATGAGGCGATCAACCAGACTGGTCAGACGATCGGCCTCGGCCATGATCACTTGCGTGTATTCGCGCAACGATTCGTCGCCAAGCTCGGCCTCCAGCAACTGCGCCCCGCCGCGAATTCCGCCCAAGGGGTTTTTGACCTCGTGCGCCAGGTTGCGCAGCGATTCGCGTTGCACATCGAGCTCCTGGCTAAGATGCCGATTGCGCTCGAGCAGGACATGATGTTCGAGCTCCCGCACTTCGAGCAATGCCGCCCAGTCCTGCTGCTGTAAATGCACCAGGGTCAGGCTGACCGGTATGGAGGTTCCCGGGCGGTTGATTGAAAGATCCTGGCGCAACACACCGAACTTGCCCTGGATAGCCTCGCCGAAGCGCGCCTTCAGCGCGGCATCGGCATTATTAAAAAGGGCATGGCCGAAAACACCACTCAGTTGCCTGCGCGACAATCCGAATAGTTCTTCGGCGGCTGCGTTGACATGAGCCACCCGTCCATGCTCATCGAGAAGCACTACGGCTGTGGCCAATAAGTCGTAGCTTGCTATGTCCATATAGTGCGCCTCGCAGGCCGGGTGCACTGGCATCCGGCCACTGAACGCCTACAGACTGTAGTACATATCGAACTCGACAGGGTGAGTGGTCATGCGCAAGCGCGTGATCTCGCCCATCTTGAGTTCAATATATGCGTCGAGCATGTCGTTGCTGAACACTCCGCCGCGCGTCAGGAACTCGCGATCGCGGTCCAGGGCGTTGACGGCTTCTTCCAGCGACGAGCATACCGTTGGAATCTTTGCATCTTCCTCGGGCGGCAAATCGTACAGATTTTTGTCTGCCGGATCGCCAGGGTGGATTTTGTTCTGCACGCCATCCAGGCCGGCCATCATCAATGCAGAGAAGGCGAGATAAGGATTGGCCAGCGGATCGGGGAAGCGCGCTTCGACGCGGCGGCCCTTGGGATTGCCGACATAGGGAATGCGTATCGAGGCCGAGCGATTGCGCGCGGAATACGCCAGCTTGACCGGTGCTTCGTAATGAGGCACCAATCGCTTGTACGAATTCGTACCCGGATTGGTCAAGGCATTGAGCGCGCGGGCGTGCTTGATGATGCCGCCTATGTAATACAGAGCGAACTCGGACAAACCGGCATAACCATTACCCGCGAACAGGTTCTGGCCGTCTTTCCAGATGGATTGGTGCACATGCATGCCCGAACCGTTGTCGCCGACGATAGGCTTGGGCATGAACGTGGCGGTTTTGCCGTATACGTGCGCCACATTGTGTATCGTGTATTTCAGGATCTGGTTCCAGTCCGCGCGTTCGACCAGAGTGCTGAATTTGGTGCCGATTTCGAGTTGGCCGGGAGCCGCCACTTCGTGATGATGCACTTCCACCGGCACGCCCTGCTGTTCCAGCAGCAGGCACATTTCCGAGCGCATGTCGTGAAAGGAGTCGACGGGGGGGACCGGTACGTAACCACCTTTGATGCCGGGGCGATGCCCCAGATTTCCGCCGTCCATGTCCAGGCCGCTCGACCAGGGGGCTTCTTCGGATTTGATCTTGACGAAACAGCCCGACATGTCGGTGTTCCAGGTAATGGCGTCAAAAACGAAAAACTCGGGTTCCGGGCCAAAATAGGCAGTATCGCCCAAGCCGCTGGATTTGAGATAGGCTTCTGCCCGCTTGGCCAGGGAGCGCGGATCGCGGTCGTAGCCTTTCAGATCCGAAGGCTCGACAACGTCGCAAGTCAGAATCAGCGTCGTCTCTTCGCGAAATGGGTCCATGCGGGCCGACTTGGGATCGGGGATCAGGAGCATGTCCGACGCTTCAATCCCCTTCCAGCCTGGCAGGGACGACCCATCGAAGGCTTGCCCGGTTTCCATTTTGTCCTCGTCCACCGTATGGCCCGGCGCGGTGAGATGATGCTCGCGTCCCAAGGTATCGGTAAAACGAAAATCAACAAAAGCGACTTCGCGTTCTTTGATGAGCGTAACAACTTCTTCTGCGGTGGACATATGGGCTCCTGAGCAAATAATAGGTCAAACCAATTTTGAGTGGTCAGAGGATGTAAAGCAAAAATCGTGCCAGGCTTTCGAATCCTTGGGGATTCAATTACTTGAACATTGAAGATTCGGTTTATTTCAGACAAACAGAAATAACGCACCATAATGGTGCAAATTATAGTGCATAAACGCCCGGAATTGGGCATTACTCTAAAAACTCGGCTTGCAAATCGTTTAAAAACTGCCAGCCCAGGGCGGTAGCCTGCAATCGTACAGGATCGGATTCGAGCAGGCCTCTGGCGACGGCGCGGCCCACAGCCGGGGCAATGGCCAGCGTCGACAGGCCCGTTCGTTCACTGAAACTGGCGCTTGACACGCCCGCCTTCAGCCGCAAGGCATTCAACATGAATTCGAATCCCAGCTCGTCGTTCCCGACAGTACGCTCTTCCGCGATATGGCTGCCATCGAGTCGCGGCGCCCGGTCCATCCAGGAGGCCGGGTTTTTGAGTTTTGCCTGCCGGATGATCTTGTCATGAAATGACAGTTTGCCATGCGCGCCCGGACCTATGCCCAGATAATCGCCAAATTCCCAGTAATTCAGATTATGGCGGCAGCGCGCGCCTGCCTTGGCATAGGCTGACACCTCGTAGCGCTCCCACCCCCGAAGGCTGGTCTGTTCGGTGATCAAGTCCTGCATGGCGGCGCTGGCATCGTCGTCGGGGACTGGAGGCGGATATTTGGCAAATACGGTGTTGGGTTCGAGAGTCAGATGATAAAGCGACAAATGTTCAGTATCGAAGGACATGGCCTGGCGCAAGTCCTGGGCACAGGCTTCCAGGGATTGCCGGGGCAAGGCGTACATGATGTCCAGATTGACTCGGCCCACGGCATTTTGCGCGATGTCAATGGCTGCGCAAGCCTGTTTGGCATCGTGTATGCGGCCCAGGGCCTTGAGGGCCTGATCGTCAAAGCTCTGGATACCCAGCGAAATCCGGTTTATTCCGCTGCGGGCATACTCGGCGAAGCGCCCTGCTTCCACCGTGCCCGGATTGGCTTCCAGGGTTATCTCGGCGTCGGGCAAGACGTTCAGATAAGCGCGAAACAAAGCCAGCATCTGGTCGATCGTCGAGGCCGAGAGCAGGCTGGGCGTGCCCCCGCCTATGAAAATTGTTACGACCTGGCGGCCCCAGACCTGCGGCAAGGCTTGTTCCAGATCGGCCCGCAAGGCGGCAAGATACTGCTGTTCGGGCACTTCGCCCTGCAGAGCATGCGAATTGAAATCGCAATAAGGGCATTTACGCACACACCAAGGCACATGCACGTATAAAGACAATGGCGGCAGGCTGGTCAGTATTGCATTGGCAGGCGTAACCAGCTTGCCATGGGATTGGGCCGGCCTGGCTTCTGGCACAATAGAAAAAGTGGGATGCACCGCGGTCTCGCAACGGGTTGATGGTGAGGCTATTGCCGCTAGCTTACTACCGGATACCTAGCATGCGCCAATCGGCTAGGCTCGCAGCGCTTGTATCAGTTTTTTCAAGGCTTGCGCGCGATGGCTGAATTGGTTTTTCTCTTCCGGACTCAGTTGCGCCGCTGTTTTTCCCAGATCGGGCAAATAAAAGTACGGATCGTAGCCGAAACCATTGGTGCCTTGCGGCGTATCCACCACTTCGCCCTTCCAGACTCCTTCGGCGACAATCGGCCGCGGATCATCGGCCGAACGCAGATACACCAGTACTGCCACATAAGAGGCTATGCGATCCCTATGAGGCGCCAGCATCCGGAGCAGGTGCTGGTTATTGGCCGCGTCGGATTTTTCACCACCATTTTGCAAAGCATAGCGGGCCGAAAACACGCCAGGTGCGCCGCCCAGGCAATCCACGCAAAGGCCGGAATCGTCGGCCAGCGCGGGCAAGCCGGTATGCAGGCTTGCATGACGGGCTTTGGCCAGGGCATTTTCGACAAAAGTGGCAAACGGTTCATCCGCTTCGGCCACACCCAATTCACCTTGGGCCACCATCACCAGACCCGCCTGACCAAGAATGGCTGAAAATTCTTTGAGCTTGCCGACGTTATTGGAGGCTAGTACTACTTTGGAATCTGGCATGGGGCAATTCGCGTCAAACCCATAGTTTAACCCGGGCGAACGAGCGGGCACGAGGCTCGCTCCTACAGAGCCGCCACGTCGGCGGGCTGGGCCGCGTCCTGAACCAGCAGCGATACAAGCTCTTTGGCAAAGACCGGCAACCTGTCGAACTGCCGCACGCAAATATGCAGTTTGCGCAGTGCCCATTCATCGCTGAGCGTAATGATTTTAAGGCGCAGGTTCTTCACATAACGGTGTGCGGCCGATTCAGGAATTACGCCGATCCCGACCTGGGCGGCAATCATGCGGCACACCGTTTCGAAGTTGCTGACTTCGACCCTGAAGCGCAGAACGCGCCCCATGTCATCGGCGGCCTGCAGCAAGAAAGCATGAATGGCGCTCGCTTCGGACAAGCCTACGTAATCGTATCGCAGCGTTTCTTCGAAACTCAGGATATCGTGCCCAGCCAATGGATGGTCCGAGCGTGTGACCAGTACCAGCCTGTCGGTTCTATACGGCAGGAACTCGACATTTTCTCCACCGCCGGCCTGGGCGGTGACCCCGATGTCGGCGGTCCCGTCGGCGACGGCCTTGACTACCTGGTAGCTTAAACGCTCGCGCAATTCGATATTGACGTCGGGGTGATTGGCCAGATAGTGCGCCAGCACGGCCGGCATGAATTCATTCATGGCCGTGGTATTGGCATATACCCGCACACTGCCTTTGACGCCTCGCGCGAACTCCTGGATATCGCCACGCAAATGCTCGATCTGGCGCAGCACTATGCGGGCATGTCGTACGAACGCCTCGCCCGACGGGGTCAGTGTCACTCCCTGGCTATTGCGATACAGCAAGGCCGTGCCCAGATGGATTTCCAGGTTTTTGACACGATTGCTGGCTGCGGGCAGCGACAAAAAACTGCGCTCGGCGCCTTTGGTCAGACTGGAGGCCCCCGCCACATTGACCATCAGTTGCATATCGGTCAAATCAAAGTGCATGGCCATAAAATGAAGCCTTCTTCAAAAAAAATAAACTCCCGCTTAAGCAATCAATAATAGGCAAGCATGTTGCGTTCGGGCACAGTAGCAGCATTGTAATGAAATCAGGATAGCCCCCAATGCAGGAGCCAAACCGACAATACCAGGAAATCCGCGACGCCATCCGCGATTTGTGCGCCCAGTTTCCTCCCGAATACTTCCGGAAAATCGACGAGCAGCGCGGCTACCCCGAGGAATTCGTCAACGCGCTAACCGAGGCCGGCTGGCTGGCTGCGTTGATTCCGCAGGAATACGGCGGATCGGGCCTGAGCCTGACCGAGGCCTCGGTCATTATGGAAGAAATCAATCGATCGGGCGGAAATTCCGGTGTTTGCCATGGCCAAATGTACAATATGGGAACCCTGCTGCGCCATGGTTCCAAAGAACAAAAAGAACGTTACCTGCCGCGCATCGCCACGGGCGAGCTGCGCCTGCAATCGATGGGAGTAACTGAGCCCACTACGGGCACCGACACCACAAAAATCAAAACCATGGCGGTAAAAAAAGGCGACCGGTATGTGGTGAATGGCCAAAAGGTCTGGATCTCGCGCATCCAGCACTCCGACTTGATGATTTTACTGGCCCGCACTACCCCGCTCGACCAGGTCAAGAAAAAATCCGAAGGCATGTCGATTTTTATCGTCGATCTGCACCAGGCCATCGGCAAAGGCCTGGCCGTGCGGCCCATTCCAAACATGGTCAATCACGAAACCAATGAGCTGTTTTTCGACAATCTGGAAATTCCGGCGGAAAACCTGATCGGCCAGGAAGGCATGGGCTTCAAATACATACTCGATGGGCTAAACGCCGAACGCACCCTGATTGCCGCCGAATGCATCGGCGACGGCTACTGGTTCGTCGACAAGATATCGGCTTACGCCAAAGAGCGTATCGTATTTGATCGCCCCATAGGAAAAAACCAGGGCGTGCAGTTTCCCATCGCACGGGCGCTGATCAACATCGAGGCTGCCAGCCTGATGCGCTACGAGGCCTGCCGCCTGTTCGACGCGCACCAGCCCTGCGGAGCCCAGGCCAATATGGCCAAGCTGCTGGCGGCAGACGCTTCATGGGAAGCCGCCAACGTTTGCCTGCAATTTCACGGCGGCTTCGGTTTTGCCAACGAATACGATATCGAACGCAAATTCCGGGAAACCCGCCTCTATCAAGTGGCGCCGATTTCCACTAACCTGATTTTGTCCTATGTGGCCGAGCACGTGCTGGGTTTGCCGCGCTCGTTCTGAACGCCAGCTTGTTTTTTATTCTTCTACACGCACTGCAAGACCATGAATCATCCCAGCGCCGAACTCTGCCGATTTGCCGCCGAACTCAACTTCGGCGATATCCCCGAACCCGTATTGCGTCGCGCGGAAGATCTGCTGCTCGATTGCCTGGCCTCGATACTGGCTGGCTCAAGTTCCCGGCCGGTACAAACCGTATCGGGCTTTGCCCGGGCCATGGGGCCGGCCAGCGGGCCCTCCGAAGACATGGTCACGCGCCGCAGTTCCAGCCCTTTGTTTGCCGCCATGGTCAATGCCGCCTCGGCACACATGGTCGAACAGGACGATGTGCACAATGGCTCGGTATTTCATCCTGCCGCCGTGGTGTTCCCTCCCGCCATTGCCATGGCGCAGGCTTTGGGGCGCTCAGGCAAAGACCTGCTGGTCGCTTCGGTCGCCGGCTACGAGGCCGGCATACGCATAGGCGAATTCCTGGGCCGCTCGCACTATACGGTTTTTCATACCACCGGCACGGCCGGAACGCTTGCCGCGGCAATAGCCACAGGCCGCCTGCTTAACCTGGATCCGGCACAAATGCTGCACGCCCTGGGTTCGGCCGGAACGCAAGCGGCTGGCCTGTGGGAATTCCTGCGCGACGGAGCCGACTCCAAGCAATTGCACACAGCCAAAGCGGCAGCCGATGGCCTGACCGCCGCCTGGCTGGCCAGCGAAGGGTTTACCGGGGCCTCACATATACTGGAAGGCCCGCAAGGCATGGCGGCCGGCATGTCGCGCGATGCGGACCCCAGCCGCCTCACGAATCTGTTGGGTTCGCGCTGGGCCCTGCTTGAAACTTCATTCAAGTATCACGCCTCCTGCCGCCACACCCACCCCGCCGCCGACGCCTTGCTGCAGGTCATGCAAACCCATAAGCTGGAATTCAGCGATATCGCCTCGGTGGTCGCCCACGTGCACCAGGGTGCCATCGATGTGCTCGGGCCAGTGGTCAAGCCCGAAACAGTGCATCAGTCGAAATTCTCCATGGGCTCGGTCCTGGGCCTCATTGCCCAGCGCCGGCATGCCGGCTTGCCCGAATTCGATGCCGGCTTGAACGATCCGGCCATCGTCGATTTTCGCCAGCGCGTCACCATGCAGCTGGACCCCGAAGTCGACGCCGCCTACCCCAGGCAATGGATAGGCAAAGTCACCGTGCAAACCCGCCAGGGGCAGACACTTGCCGGGCGTGTCGACGTACCCAAAGGGGATCCGGGCAATACCCTGTCCAGACTCGAGCTGGAAGAAAAAGCGCTGCGCCTGGGCATCTATCGCAACGCGGCCACCCCCGAAGAAGTGCGGAACCTGATAGCCAAGGTCTGGAATATGGCCAATAGCGAGCGGATCGGACGTTTCCTGAGCCAGGGGTAAGCTTCGCCGCTACGGCGCACGGGCGGGCCCCTTATGCCCCCCATCATGGCAGCCACAGCCCAATCAGCCGGACAACCGGCGATCATCCCTGGAAATATTTACTTTTCCTTTACGCCTGCAGGCCCAGTCTTTACTAATTATTTAGACGCTTCCGACTAAGCTGCTCATCATCGGCGCAAGCCTTTTCGATGAGCCTCTTGATGGACCTGATTTATATCGGCGCAATCCTCGTGTTTTTAATTCTCGGCAGCCTGCTCGCCATGGGCTGCGACAAATTAAAAGGACGGTCATGAACACCTTTTACGTCATAGGCGCAATCGCTGCGCTGGGCCTGCTCGTCTATTTGATTGTCGCTTTGTTCAAGGCCGAGGATTTGTGACATGACTGCGCAATCATTCATGCTGCTTGCCGCGTTCCTGGCGATATTGCTGATACTCGCCTATCCATTGGGCATCTATCTGGCTAAGGTGGCAAGCGAAGCGCCCGTCGCCGGGATGGGCTGGCTCGGCAAAGTTGAAAGCCTGCTCTATCGGATGGCAGGGGCATCGGCCCGTTCCGCCATGAGCTGGAAACGCTATGCGCTTGCCCTGCTTGCCTTCAATGGCTTGGGCGCGCTGGCCGTATATGCCATGCAGCGCCTGCAGGCCTGGCTGCCGCTCAATCCGCAATCTTTTCCCGGCGTCGGTCCCGACCTGGCTTTTGATACGGCGATCAGTTTTGTCAGCAACACGAATTGGCAAAGCTACGGCGGCGAATCGACCATGAGCTATCTGACTCAGATGGTAGTCTTGACGGGGCAGAATTTTTTCTCGGCGGCGACAGGCATCGCGGTAGCCTTTGCACTGATACGCGGCTTTTCGCTTCGCTCCGCCCAATCGATAGGCAATTTCTGGGTGGATATCACGCGCGTGACGCTCTATGTCCTGCTGCCGCTGTCAACCTTCTTTGCCATATTTCTGATGAGCCAGGGCGTTGTCCAGAACTTCTCGGCCTACCAGAACGTGGGCTTGCTCGATCCTGTCACGTACCAGCAGGTCAAAACCGATGCCACGGGCCAGCCGCTGAAAAATGCGCAAGGCAATCCCGAGACGGAAACATTGATCGCGAAAACACAATCGCTGGCGATGGGTCCAGTCGCTTCGCAGGAAGCCATTAAAATGCTGGGCACCAATGGCGGCGGCTTTTTCAACGCCAATTCCGCTCATCCTTTTGAAAACCCGACGCCGCTGTCGAATTTTGTCCAGATGCTGTCGATACTGCTGATTCCGGCCGGCCTGTGTTTCGCGTTCGGCCGCATGGTCGCAGACATGCGGCAAGCCTGGACGGTAATAGGAGCCATGATCGCGATTTTCATCGTGATGGCGGCGGTCACGATGATCGCCGAACAGCACGCAAATCCGTTCTTCCACGGCCTGAACATCGACCAGGCCGCATCCGCCCTGCAGTCGGGCGGGAATATGGAGGGCAAGGAAACACGCTTTGGCATCAGCGCATCGGCCTTGTTCGCGGCAGTCACGACCGCGGCATCCTGCGGTGCGGTCAATGCCATGCACGATTCTTTCATGCCGCTCGGGGGCATGATGCCGCTGCTGCTTATGCAGTTCAGTGAAGTGATCTTCGGTGGAGTGGGCTCCGGCCTGTACGGCATGCTGATTTTCGCCATTCTTGCCGTGTTCATCGCCGGCCTGATGATAGGCCGCACCCCCGAGTATCTAGGAAAAAAAATACAGTCCTACGAAATGAAAATGACCTCGATCGCGATTCTGTCCACACCGGTGCTGGTATTGGCCGGCACGGCAATCGCTGTCATGACGGGGCCCGGCCAAAGCGCGGTCGGCAATCCCGGCACCCACGGGTTTTCGGAAATTCTCTATGCTTTCAGTTCCGCGGCCAACAATAACGGCAGCGCATTCGCGGGCTTATCGACCAACGCGCCGTTTTACAACGTAATTTTAGCGATTGCGATGTGGTTCGGCCGTTTCGCCGTGATCGTGCCCGTCCTGGCGATAGCCGGTTCTTTGGCCGCAAAACCCCGGCTCGAGGCCAATTCCGGCACCATGCCCACGCACGGCCCTCTGTTCCTCGTCTTGCTGATCGGCACGGTCGTGCTGGTTGGCGTGTTGAACTATGTGCCGGCACTTGCCCTGGGGCCTATAGCCGAACATTTGCAACTCTTCGCTCGCTGACAAGGGATCCGCCATGCATCCATCTGTAGCCAAAAAGGCAAATGCCTCGCGTGCGGCCCTCACGCAATTCGACTTGTATTCAATGCTTATCGCCTTGATTGAAGCGTGCAAAAAACTTGATCCGCGTATCCAATGGCGCAATCCGGTAATGTTCGTGGTGTATGTGGGCAGCATCATGACCACCCTGCTGTTCATCCAGGCTGTCGTCGGCGTGGGCGAGGCAAGTCCGGGATTTATTCTTGCCGTGGCAATCTGGCTTTGGTTCACCGTGCTGTTTGCCAATTTCGCCGAGGCCCTGGCCGAAGGCCGCAGCAAGGCACAGGCGGCATCGCTGCGGGCCTTGAAGAAAACCATTATCGCCAAGAAGCTGGAGACCGCCCGGCATGGCAGTCCATGGGCCGCAACCGATGCCATTGCGCTGCGCAAAGGCGATACGGTATTGGTCGAAACAGGAGACACCATTCCTTCCGATGGTGTGGTCATCGACGGAGTGGCTTCTGTAGATGAAAGCGCCATCACAGGGGAATCCGCGCCAGTCATTCGCGAATCGGGCGGCGATTTCAGTTCAGTGACGGGCGGAACACGGGTGCTGTCGGACTGGTTGATCGTTCGCGTGGCGACCAATCCCGGCGAAGCATTCCTGGACCGCATGATCGCCATGGTCGAGGGAGCCAAACGCAAAAAAACGCCCAATGAAGTCGCTCTTACGATCTTGCTGGTAGCGCTCACCATAGTCTTTCTGGTGGTTATCGTCACCTTGCTCCCTTACTCGCTCTATTCGGTTCATATTGCCAACGGCGGTTCGCCGGTGTCAATCACCGTATTGATCGCCTTGCTGGCCTGCCTTATCCCGACCACGATAGGCGGCTTGCTTTCAGCCATCGGCGTGGCCGGCATGAGCCGGATGATGAGGGCAAATGTCATCGCCACGTCGGGCCGCGCGGTCGAAGCGGCGGGCGACGTCGATATACTGCTGCTGGACAAGACAGGAACCATTACCCTCGGCAATCGGCAAGCCGCATTGTTTGTCCCCGCTCCCGGCCTCACGGAACAGCAACTGGCCGACACGGCGCAACTGGCATCCCTGGCCGATGAAACGCCCGAAGGACGCAGCATCTGCATATTGGCCAAGCAGCGCTTCAATATCCGCGAACGCGACATGACGGCGCTGCATGCCAGCTTCGTGCCCTTCACTGCCCAAACCCGCATGAGCGGTATCGATATTGACGGCCGCGCGATTCGCAAGGGCGCCGCCGACGCGATCAGGCGTCATGTCGAATCGCTGGGGCAGGCTTTTCCGGCTGAAGTCGAGAGAGCCGTGGACGATATGTCCCGGCGCGGCAGCACTCCCCTGGTTGTGGCTGACAATGGCCGGGTAATAGGTTCAATCGAACTGAAAGATATAGTCAAAGGCGGTATCAAGGAACGGTTCGCCGAACTGCGTCGCATGGGTATCAAGACAATCATGATTACCGGCGACAACAAATTGACGGCCGCCGCGATCGCCGCCGAAGCCGGCGTGGATGATTTCCTGGCCGAGGCCACGCCCGAGGAAAAGCTGAAACTGATACGCGGCTATCAGGCGGAAGGACGAATGATAGCCATGACGGGCGATGGCACCAATGACGCTCCGGCGCTGGCCCAGGCGGATGTGGCCGTGGCCATGAATTCCGGCACGCAAGCGGCCAAGGAAGCCGGCAATATGGTCGATCTGGACTCGAATCCGACCAAGCTGCTGGAAATCGTGGAAATCGGCAAACAGATGCTGATCACACGCGGCTCGCTCACGACGTTTTCCATTGCCAACGACGTCGCCAAGTATTTTGCGATTATTCCGGCAGCGTTCGTCACTACGTATCCGCAACTGAAGGCGCTCGACGTCATGCATCTGGCCAGCCCCTCATCGGCCATCATGTCGGCGGTGATTTTCAATGCCTTGATTATCGTGGCTCTGATTCCATCGGCCCTCAAAGGCGTCAAATACCGTGCCGTTGGCGCTGCGCAGTTATTGCGCCGCAACTTGCTGATCTATGGACTGGGCGGGATCCTCGTGCCATTCATCGGCATCAAGCTGATTGATCTGGCGCTGACCTTGCTTCATCTTGTGTAGGAAATCATCATGAAAGACACACTGCGCCCGGCGTTCATACTTTTTGCAGCACTTAGCCTGATTTGCTGCCTGGTATATCCCTA
The DNA here is from genome assembly GCF_054781135.1 of Paralcaligenes ginsengisoli. Taxonomy (NCBI): domain Bacteria; kingdom Pseudomonadati; phylum Pseudomonadota; class Betaproteobacteria; order Burkholderiales; family Alcaligenaceae; genus Paralcaligenes; species Paralcaligenes ginsengisoli. The sequence goes on along the minus strand of NZ_BAAGUZ010000031.1, from coordinate 204,848 downwards.
CGCAATAACAGGCATAGGCCAAATAATCTTTCCCTACCAGGCCAATGGCAGCCTGATACAGAAAAATGGCCGGACGATAGGATCGGCGCTCATCGGCCAATCGTTTTCGTCGCCACGCTATTTTTGGGGGCGGCCATCAGCCACCGGGCCGATGCCGAACAATGCGGCGGCCTCCGGAGGCTCCAATCTTGGCCCCTCCAATCCCGCACTGCCGGACTCCGTAAAAAGCCGCATTGCAGCGCTGAAACGGCTTGATCCGGACAATACCTTGCCAATTCCTGTCGATCTGGTCAGCGCTTCGGCCAGTGGCCTGGATCCGGAAATCAGCGTCGCGGCGGCCAATTACCAGGCCCCGCGTATCGCCCGCCTGCGCAAGCTCCCTCTCGCGGCGGTTCTCAAGCTCATTTCCAGCCATGCACAGGTTCAACATCTCGGCTTTTTTGGCGAGCCCAGGATCAACGTACTGGCCCTGAATATGGCGCTCGACGAGCAGCACTGACGTATCATGGCAAATACAGGCCCGGGAACAAGGATCGGGCTTTCCGCACTAACCGGGAAATGCGAAACATCAATCCATATTGCCGCACCGACACATGCCTTCAAACGACTATCCGCGTCCGGATCCTGATGTTCTTCTTGCCCAGGTAACCGAGCAGCAACGCCAGGCCTCGCGCGGGAAACTGCGTATTTATTTCGGTGCGTCGGCGGGCGTAGGCAAGACCTACGCCATGCTGGCGGCCGCCCGCCAGCTCCAGAGCGAGGGACTCGATGTCGTAATCGGCATTGTGGAAACACACGGCCGCAGCGAAACTGCCGCACTCGCCCAGGGCCTTGAAATCCTGCCTTTGAAACTACTCGAATATCGAGGTAAAGACCTCAGGGAGTTCGATATCGATGCGGCGTTGGCTCGCCATGCGGAGCTGGTGCTGGTAGACGAGCTGGCGCATTCGAATGTGCCCGGCTCACGCCATCCCAAACGGTGGCAGGATATCGACGAACTGCTCGACGCAGGCATGAATGTCTTCACTACCGTGAACGTGCAGCATCTCGAAAGCCTGAACGATGTGGTGGGCGGCATTACGGGCATCCGCATCACGGAAACCCTGCCCGACACCTTTTTCGACTCGGCCGCCGAAGTGGTGCTGGTCGATCTTCCCGCCGATGAATTGCTGGCCCGGCTCAAAGACGGCAAGGTCTATCAGGCGCAACAGGCCGGTCATGCCGCCCGCCATTTTTTCCGCAAGGGCAATCTTATTGCCTTGCGCGAGCTGGCGCTGCGGCGCACCGCCGACCGGATAGGCAGCGATGTTCAGGCCTACCGGATCGAAAAATCGATCAATAAAGTATGGGAAACCGATACCGCTTTGCTGGCCTGCGTGGGTCCGAGTCCCGTGGGAAGCGAACATCTGGTCCGCAGCGCAGCCAGGCTCGCCGGCCAGCTAAATGCCCAATGGCACGCCATTTATATTGAAACACCTGAGCTGCAGCGTTTATCGTCCAGGGAACGTGAGCGTATCCTGAAAACATTGAAGCTTGCACAGAACCTGGGAGCCACCACGGCCGTCCTGCCAGGCAACAATGTCACCAGGGAAATCGCCGACTACGCGCATGGCCATAATTTTTCCAAAATCGTTCTCGGGCGTGGCCATCCGCCGCCATTCTGGAAAAAAACCCATGCCAGGCGCATCGCCGGCTACGCACCCGACCTCGATCTCATCGAAATCAGCCACGCCGGGCTGGCCGAAGGGCAGATAGACAGAAACCCAGGCCCCAACCTCAGGGTTGGCTCTTATGACTCACCCCGTCCCTCGCGCAGGGACAGGCACCCCTGGCGCTACATCTGGGCGGCGATCGCCTGCGTTTTAACCGCGATCGGCGTCACGCCCATGCTGCCTTACTTCGATCTGGCCAACATCGTCATGCTGTTCCTGCTGCTGGAGGTGCTGATAGCCATACGGCTTGGGCGCGGGCCTGCGGTTATGGCGGCATTCCTGAGCGTTGCCCTGTTCGATTTCTTTTTCGTCCCGCCCCGCCTGTCCTTCGCGGTAGGCGATGTCCAATACCTGCTTACATTCGCCGTGATGCTGATAGTCGGGCTGATTACCGGGCAATTGGCCTCCGGACTGAGTTATCAGGCCAAGGTTGCCGCGCATAGGGAACGGCGCGCCCGCGCCTTGTACGAATTCGCCCGTGAACTATCCAGCCCCCTGGAAACAGAAAAAATTGTGGACATCACACAGGACGTCATCCAGCGCATGTTCCACTCCAGGGCAAGCCTATTGTTGCCCGACGATAACAGCCGCCTGCGGGCTTCTGTTGCAGCGCCTGGGCATTCCAGCACGGTTCCGAATCCGGACTCTATCGATATGGGTACCGCACAGTGGTCCTACGACCGGGCATTGCCGGCTGGGCTGGGCACCGATACCCTGCCCGGCAGCAAATTGTTTTATCTCCCGCTGATAGCACCGATGCGCACCCGCGGCGTGCTTGCCATACAGCCGAGGAGCCATCGCTGGATCTGGATCCCCGAACAGCGGCAGCACCTGGACACCTTTGCAACGCTTGCCGCCATCGCCCTCGAACGCGTGCATTATATCGATGTGGCGCGAAGCGCCCTGGTGCGAATGGAATCGGAACGCCTGCGCAACTCTTTGCTGGCAGCGCTGTCGCACGATCTGCGCACGCCGCTGACTTCACTGGTGGGATTATCCGAAGCACTCACCTTATCGCGGCCCGCGCTGACGGGGACGCAATCGGAGCTGGCCCATGCCCTGCACAATGAATCCCTGCGCATGAGCAATCTGGTTGCCAATCTGCTTGATATGGCGCGTATCCAGAGCGGCGAAGTTCAGCTCAATCGGCAATGGCAACATATCGAGGAAGTCCTGGGCAGCGCATTGCGCATCAATCAAGCTTTGCTGCGCGGCCATGAAATAGCGACCCGGCTTGCCCCGGATCTGCCGCTGGTTCATTTCGACGCCATGCTGATCGAAAGAGTGCTGTGCAATCTTCTGGAAAACGCCGGTAAATACACTCCAAGCGGTTCTCGCATCACGATTGCCGCAAAAACCGCAAGCCAATTCCTGGAAGTTTCAGTCTATGATAACGGGCCTGGCTTGCCCCCTGGAAAGGAGGAAGCCATTTTCGAAAAATTCACTCGCGGCGCACAAGAATCCGCAACCAGCGGAATCGGCCTGGGCCTGGCGATTTGCCGGGCCATCGTTGCGGCGCATGGAGGTGTCATCCGCGCGGCGCAATCACCGGATGGTGGAGCCTGCTTCGTTTTTACCTTGCCTTTGGGCACAGTTCCAGACATGCCCGACCTGGACTAAAGTAATCCGCTACCATGACAGAATCGGTTCCCATTGCACTGTTGATCGAGGACGATCCACAAATCAGACGCTTCCTTCGCATGTCGCTAACGGACGAAGGATGGCAAATCGTTGAAGCGGACACGCTGCAACGCGGCCTTATCGAAGCCGGCACACGCAGACCCGAACTGATCATTCTCGACCTTGGCCTGCCGGATGGCGACGGGGTCGATCTGATAGCCGATCTGAGGCAATGGTCCCGCGTTCCTATTATCGTATTGTCGGCGCGGACCAGCGAGGCCGATAAAATCAAGGCGCTAGACGCCGGAGCCGACGACTACCTCAGCAAGCCGTTCGGAGTCGGGGAACTGCTTGCCCGAGTCCGCTCCGCGCAACGACGTGCCCAACAAACCGCGGCCGTCGTGCATGGCATCATCGAGTTTGGCGATGTCAAAATCGATCTCCAGGCTCGCATGGTAAGCAAGGCAAACCAGATGGTGCACCTTACACCTACGGAATACCGCTTGCTGGCGGTCCTGGCGGGCAACGCGGGGCGCGTCGTCACCAATACGCAACTATTGCGCCAGGTCTGGGGCCCCTCGTACACCGAAAATGCCCATTATCTGCGAATTTACATGAGCCATTTGCGCCAGAAACTGGAAGACGACCCCGCCCAGCCACAATACCTCCTGACTGAAACCGCAGTGGGCTACCGCCTGCTCCTCCCCTTGCTGTAGGGCGGGCCTGCTGATTTCCATAGCGATATCTGCGTTACCGTTATGGCGTGACAGCCTGCTGCTGAAATTTCGCCAGTTGCGCGATGCCATCGCGCGCCAGATCCAGGAGATTGTCCAAAGCCCCGCGATCGAAGGTCTGCCCTTCGGCCGTGCCTTGAACTTCGACAAAGTGCCCGCTGCCGGTCATGACGATATTCATATCGGCATCGCAGCCCGAGTCTTCTATGTAATCCAGATCCAGCACTGCCCTGCCGTCGACCATGCCCACCGACACCGCCGCCACGCTGTCGCGCAACGGGTTGACGGCAAGAACCTTGCTATCGATCAAACCCTGGACGGCCAGCGCGGCGGCTACCCAGGCACCTGTAATACTGGCGCAACGCGTGCCGCCATCGGCCTGCAAGACATCGCAATCCAGATGCAAAGTGCGCTCGCCCAGGGCTTCCAGATCGAAAACCGCCCGCAAACTGCGGCCGATCAAGCGCTGAATTTCCTGAGTGCGCCCGCTTTGCTTGCCGCGTGCCGCTTCGCGGTCGGAGCGTGTATGCGTGGAACGCGGCAACATGCCATATTCGGCCGTAACCCAGCCTTGCCCTTTGCCTTTTAGAAAGGACGGCACTTTTTCCAGTACGCTGGCATTGCACAAGACATGGGTGTCGCCGGCCTTGATCAGCACAGAGCCTTCCGCGTGGCGGGTATAACCGGTTTCAATCGACAAGGGGCGCAACTGGTTGATTGCACGGCCCGAGGGGCGGTGCTTGGTGGAAGTGGACAAGGCTTTCCTTTGAGTAATCGTTGGTTGGCGAAGGACAAACAGTACTGAGCAGTCTATTTTAAAGGCTCGTACGGGAAAACAGGCAAGGCAGCAAGGCATCTGGCCGGAAAAAAGCAAGTTATCCGGCTTTTATGTTGCCAGCCATATCGGCCATAATAGGCATCTCTCTCATTCTCAGCAGGACACCCCATGATACGCAGCATGACCGCATTTGGCAGTGCCCGAGCCGAATCGCCCGCCGGCAGTGTGACCATAGAGTTTCGCAGCGTCAACAGCCGCTTTCTCGATCCGAACTTTCGCTTGCCTGAAGATCTGCGTATGGCCGAGGGAGCGATTCGAGAAAAACTGGGCCAGTTCATCAGTCGCGGCAAGATCGACATCCGTGCCAATTATGCCCGCACGAAAAATGACACGGACAAAACCCTGGATACTGCTTATTTGGCAGTCGTCGCCGAACAGCTCGCCGCGGCGCGGGCCGTCATACCCGATATGGAAGCCCCCAGGCTTGCCGAGCTGCTGAATCATTCAAACAGTGCCGACAGCGGTACATTCGATCCGGAAATTTGGACAGCCATGTGTCTGGAAGCCGCCACGCAGGCGCTTGCCGAGCTGCAGGCGAATCGCGAACGCGAAGGCGCCCGTCTTGCGGCCATGATGCTGGCCTGCTCCGCCGAAGTGGCCGATATCGTGCTTCAAGTGGAGCGCGAATTACCTCAACTGCTTGCCGATCATCAGGAAAAACTCGCCAACAAGCTGCGCGAAACGCTGGAAGCTGCCAGCCCCGGCGGCTTTGCGCAAATCAGCGGCCCTGAACTGTCGGCCCGCATCGCCCAGGAAACCTCATTGTTTTCGCTGCGTATCGATGTCGCCGAGGAGCTTTCACGCCTACGCTCGCATATTTCGGAGCTGGAACACTTGCTGCGTACAGGCGAAACCAGCACCGACAAAAAGAAAACCGGCAGCATTGGCAAGCGCCTGGACTTCCTGTTCCAGGAAATGAACCGCGAGGCCAATACGCTGGGCTCCAAAGCCAGCGGCCTGAGCATCACCCGCGCCGCTATCGACCTGAAATTGCAGATAGAACAAATGCGCGAGCAGGCGCAAAACATTGAGTAATCTTCCACGACGCTTCATGAGCGATTGCACATCTCTGAAAAGCCCGTATTTACGGGCTTTTCTCATTTCATCAGGACGCTGGCTTGCTGTGAATCCAGGCAGTATCGCGCTCGACCGATACTCTATGCTGTTTGTGCTCGAACTGCTGGACTATGCGGATCAAGGCGTCGAACGCGATGAAAACGGGTTTGGATAAACATCATGGCCTGGGAATTTGCAAAAATTTCCCTTAGAGATAATAATGCGAATGATTTTTATTTAAATATCGATTATTTATCTGAAAGGCTACACATTAATGCCCCACCCCGTTTCTCACGCACACCAGGCAGACTCGCAAACGTGCCGCAAATCGCCGCCCGTCATCACTTTGCGGCGTAGCCGGCCGGGCGGTGCGATCCAGGGAACACTGGGCGCGGCGCTCCTGCTCGGCGCCGCGGTAAGTCCTGGCCTGCTGTACGCGCAAACCATCGCCGCGCCCGCCCCAACGCTGGAAACGATCACGGTCTCCGGCACGCGCTCCGTCTCCAAACCGACGCCGCCCGCCTACGCCGGCGGCGAAGTCGCGAGCGGAGGCCAGGCCGGCATTCTGGGCAACCTGGACAATATGGATATGCCCTTCACCCAAACCAGCTATACATCCAAGCTGATCCAGGACCAGCAAGCCCGCACCTTGGGCGATGTACTGAAGAATGACGCGTCGGTGCAGGTCGGCAATGGTTACGGGAACCAGGCCGAAACCTTTGTCATCCGGGGCTTTCCGCTGAACAACGACGACCTTTCATTCAACGGCTTGTACGGCATACTGCCGCGCCAGGTGCTGCCGGTCGAAATGGTGGAAAGAGTCGAAGTCTTCAAGGGCGCCAGCGCATTTCTGAACGGCGCCGCACCCGGTGGCTCCGGCCTGGGCGGCATCATCAACATCCAGCCCAAGCGGGCCGCCGACACACCATTGACGCGGTTGAATCTCGACTACACCGGCCGCGGCCAGTTCGGCGGCGGCGTCGATATCGGCCGGCGCTGGGGTGATGACAATCGGTTCGGCATCCGTGTCAATGCCGCCCACCGCGATGGCGATACGTCGGTTCCAGGCGCAGGCATGCGCAGCACGGTCGGCACCATCGGCCTGGATTACCGCGGCGATCAGCTCCGCGTGTCCCTGGATGCCGGCTATCAGAAGATCCACTTCGATCACCCACGCCCCACGATCAATATAAGCGGCGCGGTGCCGGATGCGCCATCGAACAGCATCAATTACGGGCAGCCCTGGGCCTACAGTGATCTAGAAAGCACCTTTGCGGTGACGCGCCTCGAATACGACCTGAATTCGAACTGGACCAGCTACGCGGCAGTGGGTGTGAGCCGCGACAAGGAAAGCGGCGACTATTCCGCACCGACCGTCGATGGCCAGGGCATAGGCACCCGAGGCTTGCTGTCCGTGCCTTTCCAGCGGGACACCTTCACCGGCGAAATCGGCTTGCGCGGCCAATTCCGCACCGGCCCGATCGGCCATCGCGTCAATCTGGCCTATTCGGCCCTGAACAAGACCGAACGTACGGCGTTCGAATACATCAGCGCCGACCCCGCCAATATATATGAGGAAATGAACGTGCCGCGTCCCGTGGGCGTCGTCACCGGCAACATGGACGATCCCAATGTTTCGCAGCGCCTGCAGTTGCGCAGCGTCGCGGTTTCCGACACGCTGTCGTTCTTCCACGGTGATGTGCTGCTCACCCTGGGTGCGCGCAACCAGAGCCTCGTCAGCAATAGCTACGATGTCGCCACGCGGGCGCAGACCTCCAGATACGACAAATCGATCACTACCCCGGTGGTGGGCCTGGTAGTGCGGCCATGGGATACCGTGTCGCTCTACGCCAACCACATCGAAGGACTCAGCCAGGGCGACATAGCCGGGGCGACCGCGGTCAATGCCAACGAAGCGCTGGCTCCCTACCGGACCAAGCAGAATGAGGCAGGCATCAAGGTGGATCTGGGCAACTACGGTGGCAGCCTGGGCGTTTTCCAGATCGAGAAGCCGGTGGCTTACCTGGATCCGGCCACGAACATCTTCGGCCCATCGGGTGAGCAGCGCAATCGCGGCGTCGAACTGAACGTGTACGGCGAACCGCTGCGCGGCTGGCGCGTACTGGGCGGCGTCACTTTCATGGATCCCCGCCTTACCAAGACCAGCGGCGGCGCCAATGACGATAACTATGCCCCGGGCGTGCCGCGCTTCCAGGGCGTCATCAGCACCGAATGGGACCTAAGAGGCGTACCCGGCCTGACCTTGCAGGCCAGCCTGCTGCATCACGGGTCGGAATATACCAGCGCCACCAATGCATACAAGATTCCCAGTTGGACCCGGCTGGACCTGGGCGCGAGGTATGCCACCAAGGTTAACGGACACAATGTGGTCTGGCGCGCCGGAGTGGAAAACGTCGCCAATCGCGCCTACTGGGCGTCGATTGCGCCGCAATTCGGACAGATAACGCAAGGCGAGGGGCGAACCGTAAAATTGTCGATGTCGGCCGATTTCTAGGGCAATGCGGGCTTTCCGGCCCATCGCTGGGCCGGCCTCTGGCTCAATGCCGACATCACGCAGGCCTGAGCAGGCGCTTGATCAATTTCGCATGTTGGGGATATTGCCCAAGCAGTTCGTCTGCGACGGCCATCTCGAATTCGCTGAACTCAAATCCCGGCGCCACGGTGCAACCCACCAGGGCATACCCCTGCGGCTCCGCCAGTTCGGCGCCAAACCAGCAGCCGGCCGGAACTACTGCCTGGAAGACGGCATCGGCCCTTTCCTGCGCATTGCCCAAGCGGTATGTGGCGAGCTCGCCCTTGCCGTCCAGCACATGCACGTCCAACGGACCGCCGGCATAAAAATGCCAGATTTCATCCGAAGCGATCCGGTGCCAGGCCGAATACGCGCCCTGATCCAGCAAATAATAAATAGCCGTCGAAGCGCTGCGCTGCGCACCATCCGCGCTGCGCCGCACGCTCTGCCCGCCGCGATAGGTTTCGCGGTAATAGCCTCCTTCCGGATGCGGCTGCAGTTGGAACCGCTCGATCAGGCTTTCCACACGCGTGGCATCGGTATTCATGCGGCGCCTTTTCCTTATTTCCAGGCAGCGAGGAAAGCCAGCAGGACCCTGGCCGAGTTGTCGGCCGCGATATTCATGAAAGTATGCATCTCGTTGACGCCCTCGCCGCCGCCGGCCAAGTCGCTGAGCGAGCGAAACGCAATGAATGGAACGCCATTGCTGTAAGCCACCATGGCGCAGGCGGCGCTTTCCATATCGAGCACATTGGCATGGAAGGTTTTGAATGCGTACTCGCGAAAGGCGGCGTTATCCACGAAGGCCGAACCCGACACGCCGTTGCCGCCAACGACCAGCGCGGGATGGCGCTTGAGGCATTCATTCCGCTTGTCGCATGAAGCAAGTTTCACGTTGCGGATGGACTTGGCTACGGCCAGCATCTGCGGATCGACATCGAACCAGAATTTCTTGCTGGCTTGCGGCTGGGCGGCGGAACGTACTTTTACCGGCCGCGGATACATCATGCCGAAATTGGGAAAACTGAAATCGTCTTTGCCGGGCGGCGGCTGAAATACGCCGGGCGCCGTTTCACGCGCCATCAGCACTTCCAGATACTGGCCCCAACGCTCCACGACTGTCACATCGCCAATATGCAAGGAGGGATTCACCCCTCCCGCAATACCGCTGAACACCACATGGCTGATCTTGAAACGATCCAGCGCCAATTGCATATTCATCGCCGCATTGGTCATGCTGATGCCGCTCAGGAACAGCACCACGGGCTTGCCCTGCAGCGTGCCGGTGGTGAATTCCACGCCATTGACGGAGAACTTCTCCGGCTGCTTGAGCTTGCCGTGCAACAGGGCCAGCTCGGGCTCGAATGCCGAAATAACGGCGATGCGCGATATGCTGTCCAGCAATGCCGCCGCATGCGCGGGCAACAGCAGGCAAGAGGCCACGAGAAGCATGGCGGAGACAGTTCTGACAATGCGGTCGAAGTAGCGGGACATGGCGCGGGGTCGCAAATAATAGTTCAAGGAAAGGGCATGCCGCATTGTACGTGCAGTGCCATCGGGGTCAATACACAACGCCCATCCAGCTTTCACGCGGTGATCGATAAAAAGCCCGCCGGCCATGAATAGTCCTGGCCCAAAGCTTGATATACTGTTTTTAAATACAGTAATACGCAATACCATGAACCGAGTGCTGGAAAACCGCTACTACTATCTTGACAATTTCGAGATGGTCTTGCGCTGGGTCGAACAACGCTACAGCGACCTGCTGCTCGATACCGAGCGCGATTTCATCGGGAACTTCAGCATGCTGCCTCGCGCGTCGCGCGCGCTGCTGGTCAGGATGATCATGCGCAAGGGCACGCTCTTCAGAAGCAGCAAGCTGCACTATGACGAAATCGGCGGCGCCGTCGAGGCCGCGCAGGCTTTGATCGAACAGCGCTGGCTGGACGACAGGCCACCGCTCACGCTCGAGCAATTGTTCACGCTGCTGACCAAGGCGGAACTGGGCTGCGTATTCGACTCTGCCTTGCCCGATAAAAACGCCAGGAAAGCCGACCAGTTGCAGTCTCTTAAAGACCGCTACACCGAACTCCAGCCCTACGATGCCTGGTATTGCGGCGCTACCGACCACGTGTATGAACTGCTCGTCATGCCCGTTTGCGAGTGCCTGCGCTTGATGTTCTTTGGTAATTTACGCCAGGACTGGTCCGAGTTCGTCCTCGCCGACCTGGGCCTGTATGCGTATGAAAAGGTGGAATTTCCCGCTACCTCGCGCATTTTCCAAAACCGCCAGGACATCGCCGACTATCTGCATTTGCATCATTGCCGCGAACGACTCCGCTCGGGCACCGATGCAGGCCTGGTGCAGACTGATATTCCTTCGGATCCGTACCAGAACGAATGGCTTGAACAACGCCGCGCCAAACTGCTATTCCAGATCGCTCGACACTACGAAAAAGACAAGGACTGGGCTCGCGCCCATGCTTTGTATTCGCAATGCGCCTATTCCGGCGCCCGCAGCCGAGCCGTACGCGTTCTGGAACGCAGCGAACAATTCGAACCCGCCCTGCAATTAGCCCTGGCAGCCCAGCAGCAGCCGGAAAGTGAGGCGGAACAGCAGCAAATGGGCCGCATCGTTCCGCGCTTGCTGTGCAAGCTGGGCCACCCTCCCGTGCCGCGCGCCAGCGCCGTACCCATAGCAAAGCTGACCCTGACCCTGCCCGAACCGAGCCTATCCATGGCTGTGGAAGAACTGGTCCAGAGCCATTTCCAGCAGGCACTGAGCCCCGTCTATTACGTAGAAAATACGCTGGCCAACGCACTGTTCGGCTTACTGTGCTGGAGAGCCATTTTTGCCCCTCTTCCAGGAGCCTTTTTCCATCCCTACCAAAGCGCTCCGGCCGACTTGCACAGCGCCGATTTTTACCGGCGGCGCCAGGAACTCTTCAGGTCTTGCCTGGCTCAGCTGGATTCCGGCGAGTACACGCAAACCATCGCGCAAAACTTCAGGAACAAGGCCGGGATCCGCTCGGACTTCGTGGCATGGGAAATATTAAGCCATGAAATTCTGGACCAGGCTTTGGCCTGTATTCCCGCCCTGCATTTGAAAAAATGGTTTGAGCGGATCTTGCTCGATATCCCCTCCAATCGCTCCGGCTTTCCAGACCTGATCCAGTTCTGGCCTCGGGAAAAACGCTACCGGATGATCGAAGTGAAAGGCCCTGGCGACCGCTTGCAAGACAATCAGCTGCGATGGTTCGACTACTGCGCGAAGCACGATATGCCTGTGGCGGTCTGCTATGTCCGCTGGGCGGAAGACGCGGCATGAAATATACCGTTGCCGTGCGAACCCTGTGCGAGTTCACGGCCAAACAAGGCGACCTCGATCTGCGTTTTACTCCCTCGCCCACCGCGCGGGAAGGCATCGCCGGCCATGCACTGGTTGCGTCGCGCCGTGGCGCCGATTATCAATCGGAAATAAGTCTTGCCGGGGAATTTCAGCACCTTACTGTCCGCGGCCGCGCCGACGGATACGATCCGGTGCAAAACCAGCTCGAGGAAATCAAGACATTCCGTGGCGAACTGGCCTCCATGCCCGCCAATCACCGCTACTTGCATTGGGCCCAAGTCAAAGTCTATGGGCACCTGCTATGCGAAAAGCTGGGTTTGCCGGAACTCAGGCTGGCATTGGTTTATTTTGACATCGTCGCCAAGCAGGAAACCGTATTGAACGAACTGTACAGCGCCGCAACGCTCAAAAAGGGTTTCGAAAGCCAATGCCGGCAATTTCTGGACTGGGCCGCCCAAGAACTGGCCCACCGTGTCAACCGCGACCACGCGCTGGACGGCCTGCGCTTTCCGTATGCCCAATTCCGCACCGGCCAGCGGCCTTTGTCCGTAGCAGTATATAAGGCGGCGCGCAGCGGCCTATGCCTGGCGGCTCAGGCTCCGACCGGCATAGGCAAGACTGTAGGCACTCTGTTTCCTCTTCTGAAAGCCGCCCCCGCCGCGCAACTGGACAAGCTGTTCTTCCTGACCGCAAAGACTTCGGGCCGCAATATCGCCTTGAACGCCTTGGCGCAAATCCGGAACATGAACTCCGGCACGCCGCTGCGCATCATCGAGCTCGTCGCCCGGGACAAGGCCTGCGAACACCCGGACAAGGCTTGCCATGGCGCATCCTGTCCTTTGGCCCTGGGGTTCTACGACAGGCTGCCGGCAGCGCGCCAGGCGGCGCTCGACACCGCATGCCTGGACAAGCAGGCACTGCGCCGGATCGCTTCCGAACATCGAGTATGCCCTTATTATCTGGGCCACGAATTGGTGCGTTGGTGCGACGTGGTGGTTGGCGATTTCAATTATTATTTCGACTCGAGCGCCATGCTGCATGGCTTGACCATCGCCAATCAATGGCGTGTGGGACTACTGGTCGACGAAGCGCACAACCTGATCGAGCGCGCCCGCAAAATGTATACGGCCGAGCTCGAGCAGGCGGCCTTCACGGCACTGCGCCGCTCGGCGCCGCCGGCGCTGAAAAAAACCTTGGGCAGCGTCAGCCGCTGCTGGAATGAGCTGCTGAAAAACCAGCCCGCTCCTTACCAGGCGTACAACGGCGTTCCGGCAAAATTCATCGCCGCGCTGCAGCGGGCTGCCGCAGCCATCATCGATTACCAGACCGACAACCCCACTCATGCCGATAGCTCCTTGCAGCGTTTTTACTTCGATGCTCTGCATTTCCTGCATATCGCCGAGCTGTTCGATACTCATTCCCTGTTCGATATTGCCGTGCCCGCAGCCCGCGTGGGCGCCGCAGGCCAACAGTCGGTATTATGCTTGCGCAACATCATCCCCGCCCCCTTCCTCGCGCCCCGGTTCAGCACAGCTCATTGCACAACGCTGTTCTCGGCCACACTGACTCCCCGGCGCTTCTACAGCGACATACTGGGCTTGCCGCCCGACAGCGCATGGATCGACGTGGAGTCGCCTTTCAGGCCCGAGCAACTGACAGTCCAGGTCGCCCGCCGCATCTCGACCCGCTACCAGCACCGCGAAGCATCCTTGCAGCCCATGGCCGACTTGATGGCCATGCAATACAGCAAGCAGCCTGGCAACTATCTTATATTCCTGAGCAGTTTTGATTACCTGCGGCAACTGTCCGCCCTGTTCAAAAGCCGCCACCCCGGGATCCCCATATGGGAGCAGGCGCGGCATATGGACGAAACCGAGCGCGAGGCGTTTCTGGAACGCTTCACGGAGGCTGGACGCGGTTTCGGATTTGCCGTCTTGGGCGGCGCCTTCGCCGAAGGCATCGACTTGCCCGGGCAAAGACTGATAGGCGCTTTCATTGCGACCCTCGGACTGCCTCAGATCAATCCGGCCAATGAACAGATACGGGAGCGCATGGGCATGGCCTTTGGTGGAGGCTATGAATACGCCTACCTGTACCCGGGTATCCGTAAAGTGGTGCAAGCCGCCGGGCGCGTGATCCGCACACAATCAGACCAGGGTGTGGTGTACCTCATGGACGACCGTTTCAATCGGCCGCAGGTGCGCGGCCTGCTGCCGAAGTGGTGGCGTGTGACATGCCTTGAGCCGGGCTGATGGGCGACCCCTCAATACCGTTGATCGCGCCAGACAAGCTGGCCCTGGCTCCTGGCCCCTGCGCAAGTTTTTTTGCGGATTTGCCGCCGTCCCAGCCGCCACCTACGGCCCGGATCAGATTGACCGCCGCGGAAGCCCGCTCACCGTCCAGTTGCACGGCTACGCGGCGCTGTTGCAGCAAGACCCGATCTCCGTCAATGACATCCAGGTAACTGATGGACCCTTCGCGGTATTGGACATGCAGCAGCCGCGCCGCGTGAGCAGACGCTTTGACGGCATCGTCCTGCACCCGGGTCTGGTCGCCCAGTATGCGCAGATTGGCCAGATTGTCTTCCACCTCTTTAAAGGCAATCAGTACCTTCTGACGGTAAGAAGCTACATCTTCCTCATACTTGGCACGTGCGCGATCGAGGCCGGCCTGGCGCTGACCGCCATCGAAGATCGGCAGCGACAGCATGGTACCCACCAGCGGCCCGAGCAGAAAGGCGCGGCTGGACCATTGAAACAGATTGCCCAGCTCGGACGACTCGTAGCCATAGGCCCCGGTGATATCCAATCGGGGAAAGAAGGCCGCCTTGGCCGCGCCGATGCGGGCATTGGCAGCCGCCATGGAACGCTCGGCCGCGGCGATATCCGGGCGCCTTTCCAGCAATGAAGAAGGCAAACCCGCCGGGATATTTACCGATACGCGTTGCAAAGGATCTTGCGTGAAGGAAAATTCGGCGGGCGCTTTGCCCAGCAATATTGCCAGGGCATGTTCGGCCGTCGCACGCCTGCGAGCGATTCCCAACGATTCCGATTGAGCGGAAGCCAGTTCCGACTTGGCGCGCGCGACATCCAGTTCGCCAATATCGCCTTCGGAAAACCGCCGCTGCATTAGTTGCAAGGTATGTTCGCGCAGCTGAACCGTTTCGCGATAAAGCTCTTGCTCGGCATCGAGTTCGCGAATCTGGTAATAGCTTTGTGCCACATCGGCTTGCAAAGCCAGCTGCACCGAGCGGAATAAGGCCTCGCTTTGCTGCTCGTCTGCTGTGGCGGCATTGACATTGGCGGAAACGCGGCCGAACAGGTCGGCTTCGTACGAGACGCTGGCCTGTCCGCGCCACAAAGTGGCCGGCGCGTTGGGCGCATCGTCGGGCAAACCTTGCGAGGCATTGGAGGCGCGCTGCCGGGTCGGCCCGAAACCGGCATCGACCTGGGGAAACAGTGCAGACCTGGATCCATGCAGCAAGGCACGTGCCTGTTTCAGGCGCGCGGCGGCGGCCTCCAGGTCGTGATTGCCGGCCATGGCCTGCTGCTCCAGGGCGTTCAGCGTTGTATCGCCGAACACCTTCCACCATTGGCCGCGCTCCATATCCTCGGAAGGCTGTGCGGCCTTCCATTGCCGCGCGGCTTCGGGAGACATGAAGGCCTCTTTGAAGGCTGGCGGCGTGTCCACCGACGGCCGCTGATACCGGGGCCCGACCGAACACGCCGCCAATACCAGCAAGGCACCCGTGGACAGCAGAAACTTTGTTGCTTTGATCATTTGAAGATTCCAGATATACCTAGTGTTCGGGATGCGGCGAAAGCGCCGGAGCTTCATGGGCCGATGCCGAATGCAGCTTGCGTGCGCCGAATGAGCGCAGCAGCACATAAAAGACCGGCGTCAGGAACAGGCCGAATGACGTCACCCCCAGCATGCCGAAAAACACGGCAATACCCATGGCATGGCGCATTTCCGACCCTGCGCCGCTGGCCGTGACCAGCGGCACCACTCCCATGATGAATGCGATCGAAGTCATCAGGATGGGACGCAGGCGCAAGCGGCTGGCCTCGATCGCCGCTTTCAATGGCGTATTGCCCTGCAACTCCAGCTCGCGCGCAAACTCCACGATAAGAATGGCGTTCTTGCAAGCCAGTCCGACAAGCACCATCAACCCGATTTGAGTGAAAATATTGTTATCGCCGCTCGTCAGCCATACCCCGGTCAGGGCGGCAAGCACCCCCATGGGCACGATCAGAATGACCGCCAATGGCAGGGTCAGGCTTTCGTACAAGGCGGCGAGCACCAGAAATACCAGCAGCACGCTGATCGGGAACACCCAAATGCCTGCGTTGCCCGCCAGCATTTGCTGGTAAGTCAGGTCGGTCCATTCGAACTTGACCCCGCGCGGCAAGGTCTTGGCGGCAACACGCTCGGCGGCGGCCTGCGCCTGATCCGAGGAATAGCCCGGAGCGGGACCGCTGTTGATGTCCGCCGAGGTATAGCCGTTATAGCGGACCACCATTTCGGGCCCATAAGTAGGCGTGACCTTCACCAGGGAAGAAAGCGGGACCATTTCGCCCGCGCGATTGCGGGTTTTCAACTGCAGGATGTCTTCGGCCTTGGCGCGAAACGGTGCGTCGGCCTGTGCCCTTACCTGGTAGACGCGTCCAAAACGATTGAAATCGTTGACATAGAGCGAGCCCAGATATATTTGCATGGTATCGAACACATCGGTAATCGGTATGCCCAATTGCTTGGCCTTGACGCGATCGAGATCGACATTCAACTGCGGAACATTGATCTGATAACTGGAAAAGGCTGGACCCAGCTCAGGCGTTTTTCGGGCTTCGGCAAGAAAGGCCTGTGCCGCCTCATCGAGTTTGGCATAGCCCAATGCTTCGCGATCCTCGAGCTGCAGCTTGAAGCCGCCTACCGTCCCCAGGCCCATGACGGGCGGCGGAGGAAATACGGCGATGAAAGAATCCTTGATGCCGGAGAACTGGCGATTGAGCGCCGCCGTAATAGCCTGCGCAGACAAGTTTGCGCCGCGCCGCTGATCAAACGGTTTCAGCGTAAGGAATACGATTCCGGCGCTGGAGCTATTGGTAAAGCCATTGATCGACAGGCCGGGAAATGCGACGGCGTTTTCGACGCCGGGCTGCTTCAAGGCAATGTCGCTCATCCGGCGTATCACCGCCTCGGTACGATCCAGCGACGCGCCGCTGGGCAATTGCGCAAAGCTGATCAGGTATTGCTTGTCTTGCGCCGGGACGAATCCGCCGGGGACGATATACGATACACCGACCGTCAGGGCCAGCAATACCAGGTAGACCCCCATGGACGAAGCCTTGCGCGCGATAACTCCCGACACACCCTTCGCGTAACGCTCGGACGAGCGCCCAAAGAAACGATTGAAGCGCGCAAAGAACCCACCCAGGACGCGATTCATGCCGCGCGTGAGCCAGTCGGGTTTTTCGTCATGGCCTTTGAGCAGCAGCGCGGCCAGGGCGGGCGACAAGGTAAGCGAATTGAACGCCGAGATCACCGTGGAAATCGCGATGGTCATGGCGAACTGCTTGAAGAACTGGCCGCTCAACCCTGTGATGAATGCCATCGGCACGAATACCGCAACCAATGTCAGGGCAATGGCGACAATCGGACCGCTCACCTCGCGCATGGCGCGGTACGTGGCCTCGCGAGCCGACAGTCCGCTGGCGATATTCCGCTCTACGTTTTCGACTACGACGATGGCGTCATCCACCACAATCCCTATGGCCAGCACCAGCCCGAAAAGCGACAAGGCGTTGATGGTGTAACCGAATGCCAGCAACAGCGCGAACGTTCCTATGATGGATACGGGCACGGCCAGCAATGGAATGATCGAAGCGCGCCAGGTTTGCAGAAACACGATCACGACCAGCACGACCAGGGCAATCGCCTCGAGCAGCGTTTCAATGACCGCCTTGATGCTGGAACGGACGAACTGGGTGGGATCGTAGACAATGCTGTACTTGACGGAGGACGGAAAATCGGCGGACAGCTCTTTCATGGCCGCCCGTACCTGATCGGACACAGCCAGGGCATTCGCGCCGGGCGACTGCATGATCCCCAATGCCACGGCCGGTTTGTTATCGAGCAAGGAACGCAAGCCATATTCGGATGCCGCGAGTTCGACGCGAGCCACGTCGCCAAGCCGGGTCACCCCGCCATCGTCCGATGTTTTCAACACAATATTGGCAAAGTCCTCCCGCGTGTGCAAGCGGCCCTGCGCATTGACGGACAACTGCATGGGCACGTCCGGAGAGCTGGGCGAGGCGCCGATGACACCGGCGGCCACCTGTACGTTCTGCTCCCGTATGGCCTTTACCACATCGCTGGCTGTAAGACCGCGCTGGGCGACCTTCTGCGGATCCAGCCAGATACGCATGGCGTAGTCGCCCGAGCCCCACAGTTGTACTTCGCCAACGCCGGGAATGCGCGCCAGCCGGTCTTTTACGTTCAACAACGCGTAATTGCGCAGATACGTCATGTCGTAACGCGTATCGGGCGAGATCAGGTGCACCACCATGGTCAGCGTGGGAGAACTCTTGATGGTTGTAACACCGAGCCTCTGTACATCGTCGGGCAAGCGGGGCAAAGCCTGGGCCACGCGGTTTTGCACAAGCTGCTGCGCCTTGTCCGGATCTACGCCGAGGCGGAAATTGACCGTCAGCGTCAGATTGCCATCGCTATTGGCCTGCGACTGCATGTACAGCATGTTCTCTACGCCGTTGATGGATTCTTCCAGCGGCGCGGCCACGGTTTCGGCAATAACCTTGGGGTTGGCGCCGGGGTACTGGGCATGCACCACCACGGATGGCGGCACGACCTCGGGATATTCCGAGATAGGCAACTGAAATACCGCCAGCGCGCCGGCCAACAGGATAAGAATGGACAGCACGCCCGCAAAAATGGGCCGATCAATGAAAAATTTTGAGATATTCATGAAATTCCGGATTTAGGCTTCGTGGGCTCAGGATTTATTGCTGTCTGCCGATTTCGCCGGGTCGGAAGCAGCCAGGCTGCGCGGGCTTTCCATAAGCACGATTTTCGGATTGAGCTGGTCTCCGGGCCGTACACGCTGCAAGCCGTTGACCACGATCCGCTCGCCCGCTTTCAGGCCGCTCTGGATGACTCTGAACCCATCGTAATTGGCCCCTATGCGAACTTCCCTGTAGCTGGCCTTGTCGGCCCCATCGACCACCAGTACAAAGCGTTTGTCCTGATCGGTGCCGATTGCCTTTTCGTCGATTAAAACGGCTTGATGCGGCGCGCCGCCGCCCAGACGGATGCGAGCATACAGCCCGGGCACCAGTTCGCCATCGGGATTGTCGAATTCCGCACGCACACGTATCGTGCCCGACGAGGTATCGAGCTGATTGTCGACGGATTCCAGCCTGCCCTTGCGGGGATAAGCGTCTTCGTTGGCCAGGCCCAGATACACGGGCAGAGGTGTGCCGCGGCCCTCGCGGGCAGGATTGACGAATTTCAGGAAACTTTGCTCGTCGACATCGAAAGAGGCATACATGTGCGCCACGGAAACCAGTGTCGCCAAAGGCTTGGAACCCGCCCCGGCGGCAACGACGTTGCCGACGGTCAATTCCGCGCGCGACATCCGGCCCTCAATTGGAGCGCTTATGCGGGTATGCTCCAGATCCAGTTCCGCCGATTCGAGGGCAGCCTTGGCTGCTTGCAGATTGGCGGCCGCTTCACGCGACGCATTGCGTTTCTCTTCGAAATCGCGCCGGGCAATGGCATTGTCGGCCAACAGGCGCTGGCCGCGAGCCAAATCGGAGGCCGTGTAGGCCGCGCGTGCCTGAGCTGCGGCAAGCTGCGCTTTGGCGCGATCCACCGTGGCGGCATAAGGACGCGGATCAATGGTGAACAGCACATCGCCCTTTTTGACAAGGCTGCCATCCTTGAAATGAACGGCGACCAATGTACCGGAGACCAGCGGCCGGATTTCAACCCGGTTTACAGCTTCAAGGCGGCCCGAGTAATCGTGCCAATCCGTGATGCTGCGGTCCAGGACGGTGGCAACGTCGACGGGTGTTCCGGGCGGCATGATCGCCGCCGGTTTGCCCGGAGGAGTACCCGCGTCGACGCGAAGAGCGACAACGCCGCCGACAAGGGCCAGCGCCACGATTGCCACCCAGGCAAACCGATTACGCAATAGAGACATGATGATCCTTCAAAATGTGTTTATTCGGGAAACCAAGCGCGAAAACACGCAATCGGCCAATAGCTCCCGAAGGTGCCGTTCGTTGGAAAACGATGGGCGCCGGGCCGGAACGGCCATAGCCTGTGGCGTACGCGTGAGAAAAAAAACAACAATATACTGTATATATACACAGTATATTGGAAATTGCGCCGCGCCATTGCGTGAAAATCAAAAGCACCTGTTCGGCAATACACCTGGACAAGCGGAATCGTCGAGAAGAACCAGCATTATTAATGTTGCTTAAAAATAGATAAATATCTATTATTTGCGAACACTATTCATTTAACACAAACAATGCAATGCAAAGGAACGCACCCTACGGCGCGGATCCAGGCACTGCCCACCGGAACATGCCATGGACCGCTTTCAGGCTATGCAAGTATTTACCCGTGTCGTGGACGCGAACAGTTTCACTCTGGCGGCCGACAGCCTCGGGCTGCCGCGCGCCACCGTTACGACTACCATCCAGAATCTGGAACGCCGCCTGCAGGTACGGCTGCTTAATCGCACTACACGCCGGCTGAGCCTGACTCCGGACGGCGCCGCTTACTATGAACGATGCGCTGGCATCCTGGCCGACGTGGAAGATGCGGAAGCGGCCTTCCACGATATTGCGCGAGGCCCCAAAGGCCGGCTGCGCATCGATGTACCTTCCACGATCGGCCGCTTGATCCTGATTCCGGCGCTCTGCGAATTCCATTCCAAATACCCGGATATCGAACTGGCTATAGGGCTGGGAGACCGGCCAGTAGATCTGGTGCAGGAAGCGGTGGATTGCGTCATAAGGGTCGGCGATCTGCGCGATTCGGCCATGGTCGCCAAGCGCATAGGCAGTTTTGCGAGCGTCACCTGCGGCGCTCCCCGCTATCTGGAAAAATATGGCGAACCCCAAACTATCGAACAGTTGCAAAATCACCACGCCGTGCACTACTTTTCAAGCCGTACGGGCCGGACCATCGATTGGAGCTTTGTCGTCGACGGCGTTGCCACCGATGTCAAGGTCAAGGGATCCATGTCGGTCAATGATGCCGAAGCCTATGTGGCTTGCGGTGTGCAGGGTTTTGGCTTGATCCAGCCCGCACGCCTGATGGTATTGCCGTACCTGGAATCGGGCGAACTGCGCGAAGTGCTGTCGCCGTGGGTGCCGCCTCCCATGCCGATTTCCGTGGTCTATCTGCACAACCGGCACCTGTCGCCCAAAGTGCGGGTTTTCGTGGATTGGGTCAGCGAGCTGTTTGGCCGCTGTCCGCTGCTGAGCGGGCGCGACGCGAAACCGGGCGACAATCACGATTGCACTTTCAGCGGCGCACCGCAAACCCAGACCTTGCGAACCATTTTCGAACAAAAAAACATCGCCGAAAGCGTTTTCTGATTCACGCTGATCCCGCACCGGGTGCCGCTCTGAAGCGGCACCCAACCGCCTGCCATAAAACAAAGCCTGTACGCTTTCATCAGGCGCGAAACTCGCGGATCACCCCTGGCAGGCCTGATTCGTTGTTGGCGCCACGTCGACCGCGTACAATGGCGTCTGGCTGCGGTCCGGGGTAATTCTTGCAACCGGCTGCCGGGAAGACGCCACTACTCAAATGAAATCCACAACCCCTTCATAATCTTTACTTACCGATGACTACCATTCTGCAGCACATCCCCACAGGCAAACGGGTCGGAATCGCCTTTTCGGGCGGCCTCGATACAAGCGCGGCTCTTCTCTGGATGCGCCAAAAGGGGGCCATTCCCTACGCGTATACCGCCAATCTTGGCCAGCCCGACGAACCCGATTACGACGACATCCCGCGCCGCGCCCTGCAATACGGCGCCGAGAAAGCGCGCCTGATCGACTGTCGTCAGCAGTTGGTGGCCGAGGGAATCGCGGCGCTTCAGTCCGGGGCATTCCATATTTCCACGGCAGGCATCACCTACTTCAATACCACGCCTATCGGCCGGGCCGTCACCGGCACCATGCTGGTAGCCGCCATGAAGGAAGACGATGTCAATATCTGGGGCGACGGCAGCACATTCAAAGGCAACGACATCGAGCGCTTCTATCGCTACGGCCTGCTGACCAACCCGAATCTGCAAATCTACAAACCGTGGCTGGACCAGGCTTTCATCGACGAACTCGGCGGCCGTGCGGAAATGTCGGAATTCATGCGCCAGTCGGGCTTCGATTACCGCATGTCTTCGGAAAAGGCCTATTCCACCGACTCCAACATGCTGGGCGCAACGCACGAGGCCAAGGACCTTGAACACCTCCACAGCGGCATCAAGATCGTCCAGCCCATTATGGGCGTGGCATTCTGGCGCGACGACGTGCAGGTAAAAAGCGAAGAAGTCAGGGTGCGTTTCGAAGAAGGCCGGCCGGTGGCCCTCAATGGCGTCGAGTTCGGCAACGAGGTAGATCTGCTCCTGGAAGCCAACCGCATCGGCGGCCGCCACGGACTGGGCATGAGCGACCAGATCGAGAACCGGATCATCGAAGCAAAAAGCCGCGGCATCTACGAAGCCCCCGGGCTTGCCCTGCTTTTCATCGCCTACGAACGGCTCATAACCGGCATCCACAACGAAGATACCATCGAACAGTATCGAGACAACGGCCGCCGTCTGGGCCGTCTGCTTTACCAAGGCCGCTGGTTCGATCCCCAGGCCATCATGCTGCGCGAAAGCGCGCAACGCTGGGTTGCGCGGGCCATTACCGGCGAGGTCACGCTGGAACTGCGCCGCGGCAACGACTATTCCATTCTCAACACTGTTTCCTCCAACCTTACCTACAAGCCCGAACGGCTTACCATGGAAAAGGGCGAATCGTTGTTCTCGCCGCAGGACCGTATCGGCCAGTTGACCATGCGTACGCTCGATATCGTCGACACTCGCGAAAAACTGCTGAATTACGCCAAGTCCGGATTGCTGAGCTCGACCGCGAACACCGCCCTGCCCAAGCTCGAAGGCGAGTAACGTGCCCGCGCCGGCGGCAGACACCGAATCCCCTTATGCCTGGGCTCGGCTGATCGTATCGCTGCTGCTGATGACCATAGGCGGATCGGGCATGTATTCGGTCATTGTCGTGCTGCCGCGCATCCAGGAAGAGTTCGCGGTAAGCCGGGCCGATGCTTCCCTGCCCTATACGCTGACCATGGTTGGCTTCGGCCTGGGCGGTATCCTGATGGGCAAGCTGTCGGACCGCTTCGGAGTCGTCATCCCTCTAGTGGTCGGCACGCTGGGCCTGGGCCTGGGTTTTATCGTGGCGGGCACGGCCAGCCACTTGTGGGTGTTCAACCTGGCGCAAGCCCTGCTGATCGGCTTGCTCGGAACCTCGGCAAGCTTCGCGCCGCTGGTGGCCGATACTTCGCAGTGGTTCACGCGGCGCCGCGGTATTGCGGTGGCCATCTGCATGAGCGGCGTTTATGTGGCGGGTGCCGTATGGCCGCCTATCATGCAGCACTTTACCGAAACGGCCGGCTGGCGCCAAACATATATTGGCGTTGGGGTATTCTGCATGCTGAGCATGTTGCCCCTGGCCGCCGTGTTTCGCCGGCGCCCTCCCAACTCGACCGCCTCGGCCCGATCATCCACACAGTTATCCGCACGGATTAAACAGGAACTGGCCCGCGTAGACCCGAAACGCCCCCTGGGGCTTTCGCCCGGGGCGCTCCAAGCCTTGCTATGCGTGGCCGGCGTGGCCTGTTGCGTGGCCATGGCAATGCCGCAGGTGCATATCGTGGCCTATTGCGGCGACCTGGGCTTCGGCCCGGCTCGCGGCGCGGAAATGCTGTCGCTCATGCTGGGGCTGGGCATCGTCAGCCGCCTGGTCTCCGGCTGGATCTCCGATCATATCGGCGGATTGCGCACCCTGCTGCTGGGTTCGGTATTGCAGGGAGCCGCCTTGCTGCTGTTCCTGAATTACAAGAGCATAGTGTCGCTGTACGTGATCTCCGGCATGTTCGGCCTGTTTCAGGGCGGCATCGTGCCTGCGTACGCGGTGATCGTGCGCGAATACTTCACCCCCAAAGAAGCCGGCGCACGAGTCGGCACCATACTCATGGCCACGCTGTTCGGCATGGCATTGGGCGGCTGGCTATCGGGCGTGATTTACGACCTGAGCTATTCGTATCACGCGGCATTCCTGAACGGCATAGGCTGGAACCTGCTCAACGTCGGCATCGTCGGTTTCCTGCTGTACCGTTCACAACGCGGCCCGGGCTTGCTCAGGGCTGCCGCCTGACTCCCTGAGATCGCAAGGCAATGCGGGCTGCCAGCGCGGCTTCCCGTACGCTGCAACCGTCAATATGATCATTGACCAGGCCCATGGCCTGCATCAGGGCATACATGGTTGTCGGCCCGACAAAGCTCCAGCCGCGCTTCTTCAGATCTTTGGACAATGCCACCGACTCGGGCGAAGTGGTCATCGCCCTTAGCGCATCATAGGTAATACGATCCGGCCGGCCTTGGGAATCGGGCTCGAAACGCCAGAAAAAGGCGGCAAGCGAACCGAACTCGTCACGTAGTTCGAGCGCCCTCTTCGCATTGTTGATGGTGGATTCGATTTTGCCTTTATGGCGGACGATACCGGCATCGGCCAGCAGCCGGGTTACATCCTGTTGATCAAAACGGGCCACCTTGTCCATGTCGAAGCCGGCAAACGCCCGGCGAAAGGATTCCCGCTTGTTCAGGATGGTCAGCCAACTGAGGCCGGCCTGAAAACCCTCCAGGCAGACCTTTTCGAACAAGCCACGATCGTCCACCACGGGAAACCCCCACTCGTGATCGTGATAATGCTGATAAGCGGGGCTTGCCTGGCACCAGATACAGCGCGCGGTGCGGTGCTCGTCGGAGAACAGGCCTGTCGTTTCGGAGTTTTCGGACATAAGTGAAATTCTGCTCAAAGAGTGTTTTTTCAGGCCCGGACGAAGAAGGCGACCCGGCAAGATAGCGCGGCCCGCAACGCTATCGGGCAAAAGACTGTACTGCAAAATCGACAAAGGTGCGTATGCGCGCCGAAAGCTGATGCCGCTGAGGATATACCGCGTAGATATCCGCGTCCGGCGTCTGGTATTCAGGCAGCACCTGCACCAGCCGACCGCTGCTCAGATACGGAGCAATGTCCCATTCCGCCCGCATCAGAATGCCGTGGCCATCCAGCGCCCAATTGACGGCCACTTCACCATCATTGGCCGTCAGATTTCCCTTGATCTTGATAGTCTCGGTCTTGCGCGCGTTGCCGCTCCCGGTAGTCAGGCGCCAAACCCCATAGGCTTCATCGCCCTGGCGTATCCCTATGCAATTATGCATGGCCAGATCGCCCGGAGTTTGAGGCGCATCGTGAAGAGCAAGGTATTTGGGCGATGCGCACAGCAGGCGCCTGTTTGCCGCCAGGCGGCGCGCGACAATCCTCGCATCGGGCGGCTCGCCGAAGCGTATGCACACATCGAACGCGTCTTCGCTGAAAGGCGGCGGATTCACCGACAATTGCAGTTGCACCTCTACTTCGGGATGCTTGAATATAAAACGGGAGATCAATGGTGCAATATGGCTGCGCCCAAATCCAGGCGAGGCATTCACTCGCAGCAAACCTTTCGGTTCGGCTCGCGAACGGCCCAGCAACTGTTCCATGTCATCGATATCGGCCAAGATGCGGCGCGCATGGGCCAGGTAAAGCTCGCCTTCGGGAGTCAGGTGCATACGCCGGGTAGTGCGGGTAAGCAGAGGCACCCCCAGCCGCCCTTCCATCAGCCCCAGGCGCTTGCTGACCGCGGGCGTCGTGATGCCAAGGTCTCGCGCCGCGGCGCTTAGGGTCCCGCATGACACAAGCGTGGAGAAAAAGAAGAGCTCCGAAGGATGGGTGCCAGAACTCATGGGCGTGCCGATTGTTAAATACAGGTTAAGGATGGATTCACTGCAGACATCTATTTTGTACCAATTTCCTTCTATAGTTCAAGCATAGAAATCCAGTCTTTACGGAGAACCGCATGAAAACATACCGAATTGCCACAATTCCCGGCGACGGCATCGGCAAGGAAGTCATACCCGCCGGCCGGCAAGTGCTCGAAGCGCTGGCCGGTGCCGACGGTGCATTTGCGTTCGAATTCGAAAACTTCGACTGGGGCGGCGATTACTACCGCAAACACGGCCTGATGATGCCTGAAGATGGCCTGGACGCGCTGCGCAACAAGGATGCCATATTGTTCGGTTCCGCCGGCGATCCGGACATTGCGGATCACATCACCCTGTGGGGCCTGCGCCTGAAAATATGCCAGGGCTTCGACCAATACGCCAATGTGCGCCCTACCCGCATTTTGCCTGGCATCGATGCCCCGCTCAAACGCTGCACGCCGGATGATCTCAACTGGGTCATTGTGCGCGAAAATTCCGAAGGCGAATATTCCGGTGTGGGCGGACGCGTGCATCAAGGACACCCCATCGAGGCCGCCACCGATGTGTCTATCATGACGCGCGTCGGCGTGGAACGCATACTGCGCTTCGCCTTCAGGCTGGCCCAGTCGCGCCCGCGCAAATTGCTGACAGTCATCACCAAGTCCAATGCCCAGCGCCATGCCATGGTCATGTGGGACGAAATCGCGGCACAAGTGGCCAAAGAATTCCCCGACGTGACATGGGACAAAGAACTGGTGGACGCCGCGACTGCCCGCATGGTGAATCGCCCCGCCACGCTGGACACACTCGTTGCCACCAACCTGCATGCCGACATACTGAGCGACCTGGCCGCTGCCCTGGCGGGCAGCCTGGGCATTGCACCCACCGGCAATATCGACCCGGAGCGCCGCTATCCATCCATGTTCGAGCCCATACACGGCTCCGCATTCGACATCATGGGCAAAGGCCTGGCCAATCCGGTTGGAACATTCTGGTCGGTGGTGATGCTGCTCGAGCACCTGGGAGAAACGGCCGCGGCCGCCCGCGTCATGCAGGCCATCGAGCACATCACTGCCAACCCGGGGCTGCACACCCGCGACCTGGGGGGCACGGCCACGACCGTTCAAGTCACCCAGGCGGTCTGCGAGCAGATCGCAGCCGGCCGCGCCAGGCATCGAGCGGCCTGACACGATTTTCCTGATGCAATCCGCATCAACGGCGGCTTCAGGAATTTGTCGCTGCATACTTATAAATACGGGGAGACACACCATGCAATCCAGATCTTTACGCAACACCGCCGCACGTACCTTCCAGCGCTCAATGCTGATGCTGGGATTGATCGGCGCATCGACATTGTTCGGGACCTCGGCGCTGGCCGACACATGGCCCAGCAAACCAATCAGCCTGGTCGTTCCTTTTGCGGCCGGCGGAACCACCGATGTGCTGGCGCGCTCGCTGGGAGACAAGTTGTCCAAGGCCCTGGGCCAGCCCGTGATTGTGGAGAACAAGCCGGGAGCCGGCGCCACGCTGGGCGCGGATCTGGTCGCAAGGGCGAAACCCGACGGCTACACGCTGCTGATGGGGGCGGTGCATCACACCATCGCAACGAGTTTCTATAAAAAACTGCCCTACGATTTCCAAAAAAGTTTTGAGCCCATCACAACGGTTGCGCTGGTGCCCAACGTCCTGGTGATCAACGCAAGCACCAAGGCCTCAAATGTCCAGGAACTGCTGGCTCTGGCCAAGGCCGCGGCAGGCAAGATGGCCTTCGGCTCCAATGGCTACGGCACCTTGCAGCACCTGATCGGTACGCAATTTGCCAACCAGGGCGGAGTCGAGCTCTTGCATGTGCCTTATAAGGGCAGCGGACCCTTGACCACCGATCTGATCGGCGGGCAGATTTCCATGTCTTTCGACACCGTCACACCGGTGCTGCCGCATATTCAAAGCGGCAAGCTGCGCGCCCTGGCCGTGACCACCGCCAAGCGCTCTTCTGCGCTGCCGGACGTCCCGACACTTGAAGAAGCCGGCATGAAGAATTTCGACTTCGGCACCTGGTTCGGCGTTCTGGCGCCCGCGGGTACACCCAAAGACATCGTAAGCAAGCTCAATGCCGAAATGGTCCGGATCATTCACTCGCCCGAATTCGGCAAACGCATGGCGGACATAGGCGCCGAGCCCATAGGCGATACTCCCGAACAAATGAAACAGCAGATCAGCAACGACACGCAACGCTTTGCCGCGTTGATAAAAGACTCCAAGCTCAGCATAGAGTAAAGCTTGCCATGCCTCGATGCAGAAGAGGCCTTGCCAACGACCGACACTACGCCTTGTTGCCGCAGTGGCCGGTCGTTTCTATATTTCCGCAGGCAGGGACATGAATGCGACCACATCCACTTCCACCTTCCACTCAGGCCGGGCAAGGGCTTTGGCGACAATCAATGTGGATGCAGGACGCGCATCGCCAAGGTATTTCAAACGGACGGGGCCCAGCAAAGAAAGCTCGGCTTCGTCGGTGATATACGTCACAACCTTGACAAGATGAGCAACTGTCATTCCCGCCGTTCGTAGAATTTCCTGGATGTTCGACCATGCTATATCGGCCTGCTCCGAAAATCCTTCGGCCACGCTCCCGTCTGGCCGCACCCCTACTTGACCGGCAATATGCAGCCACTGACCGGAACCGCCGGTCAAAATGCCCTGGCTATAAGGGCCAAGCGGTTCGCCTACCTGCGGCGGATTAAGAGCTTGCATGCTCATTAGGGTTCTCCATGTAAATCAGGGCCGATTGCCCGGTTTGCGAAACATGCCCATGGTTTTATCGAACAATGGACTCGTTGTGTTGGAACCGGAAGCGAAATCCATGAGCAAATCAAAGTGATTGCGTTGCGGCACCACCATATTTTCCACTTGATGACCATTTTTTTCGCAAAACCTGGAAAAATCCAAGCTCTGTTTCTGGAAGCCTTGGGTTTCCAGTTCTCCGACAGCCAGCAGCATGGGGATATCGAATAAGCCCTGGTTGCCGTACAAGCTCCATTTTTGAGCTTCCTGCGCAGACATATTCAAGTCATTATTGATTGAAGTAGACAGCAAAGGCTCCAGATCGAACAAAGCGCTGAGGCCGACATAGCCCAGCAATTTGCCTGCGAGTAGAGGTATGTGCTCGCGACAAATCGCCCTGGCGGCCATATGCCCGCCTGCGGAGTGCCCTGAAATCACGATACGGTTGTCGTCGTAGCCCAAGCTTTCGCCATGCTCGGCCAGCCATGAAACCGAATCGCACACCTGGGCCACGATGTCACTGACCGTCGCCTGCGGCGCCAAATCATAATTGGGCATGGCAACCGCGACTCCTTGCGACAGATAGGCGTCCGCAATGAAGGAAAAATCGTGTTTATCCAATGCGCGCCAGTATCCGCCATGAATAAAGATCAATAATGGGGGGCGGCTCCCGTTTTCTGGAACGAACAAATCCAGAACGCTCGCATCCTTTGCACCGTACCGCAAGTCAAGATTGGCTCCTGATCGTCGACGTGTCTGCGCGCTGCGATGTGCGAACTCTCTGTAGATTTCCGTGCGCTCAGGATGCCGGGCACGCAAGTTATATTGAGCTTCGCATGCGGGATCAATATTGGAGCTTATTAAAGCGGACTCAATCCGGCTGATTTCCATTCTTAAATCCCCAAATAGGCGGCTTGCACCCGCGTGTCGTTACGCAAGGACTCCGCACTGCCGGAATAGGCAACCGTCCCTTCTTGCAATACGTAGCCATAGTTTGCCGTATTAAGGGTAAGGCGGGCGTTCTGCTCGGCAATCAACAAAGTCAGGCCTTCCTGCTGCAGGCGCTGAATAGAGGAAAAAATGTCTTTTACGACTAAAGGCGCCAAGCCCATGGAAGGCTCGTCCAGCATAAGAAGACGGGGGCTGCTCATCAAGGCCCGGCCGATAGCCACCATCTGCTGCTCTCCTCCGGACAGCGTGCCGGCCGCCTGGCTGGCGCGTTCTGCCAAACGTGGGAACAGGCCCAATACATAATCCATATTCCGGCGAAATTCGGTATGCCGGCGAGCGCGCAGGAGCTTGTACCCGCCCATTTCAAGATTCTCGTGAACCGACAAAGGCGTAAACACCCGCCTTCCTTCGGGAACCAGCACGATCCCGCGCGCGACGATTGCGTCGGTTGACAAGGATTCGATCGGTTCGCCCTCAAAGAATATGCTGCCCCGCAATGGCCGCAGCAACCCGCTCAAGCTGCGCATAGTCGTGGACTTGCCCGCGCCGTTTGCCCCCAGCAGGCAGCCAATTTGCCCCTCGGGGACATGCAGGGTCATATTTTGCAAGACATCGCCCGCGCCATACGATGCATATAAGTCACGAACTTCAAGCATCGGCGACATCCTCTCCAAGGTATGCTTTCAGAACTTCAGGATCTCTACGAACAGCGGCGGCGGTGCCTTCGGCAATTTTTCTCCCATAATTCAGAACGACGATATCGTCGCAAAGCTGCATCACAAAGCTCATATTATGTTCGACCAATAAAACACTGACCCCATCCCTGTTGATATTTCGAATGACCGCGGCCACCTGCCCTACCTCGGCATGCGGCACTCCGGCAACCGGCTCGTCCAGAAGAAGTAAAGCAGGGTTTGTGGCAAGCGCGCGGGCGATTTCCAGAATTTTGGCTTCGCCAAAGCTTAGATCCGCCGCCAGTACATTTGCCTTCCGGCCAAACCCCAATAAATCCAGCTTTTCATGAGCGCTGGCCCGGATTTGGGCTTCTTCAATGCGCTGCTTGGGAGTGCGCAGCACACACGCCCATAAACCCGAGCGGAAGCGGGCGTGACAACCGACCATTACATTTTCCAAGACGGTCAAATCTTTAAATATCTGCAGATTTTGAAAGGTCCGGGCTATGCCGATTTTTACGCGCTTATGGGAAGCGACACCCTGGATTTCATGCCCCTTGAATTTGACAGTCCCCGTTGTTGGAGGAATCAGGCCGGCAACAATATTGAACAGAGTACTCTTGCCCGCGCCATTGGGTCCGATCAAGCCCTTTATCTGACCCTGCTTCATGCCAAACGACAGATCGGACAGCGCAGCCAGCCCGCCAAAACTTATGCTGAGCCTGTCCACCGCGAGAAAGCTCGAGTCAGTCATTGCCAACCTCCGGCGCGGCAATGCCGCCGCCTGCCTTCATACGGATGCGACGCCTCCACAACCGTTCAAGCATTCCGGCAATTCCTCCCGGCACGAACATCAACACCGCAATCATGCCTACGCCAAAGATCAAAAGCTGAAGATCGTGAAAGGATTGCAAAAGTTCAGGTATCACGGTAAAGACAAGCGCGCCAAATAACGGCCCCCAGTATTTTCCCCATCCTCCCACCGCTACCATCATTACCAGTAAAACCGATGCGAAAAAATTGAAAGTTTCCGGTGATGCAAACTGCGTGTAATGCACATACAAAGAGCCTGCCAGCGCCGCCAGGGACGCGGACAACACAAACACCATGACCTTAAGCCCATAAGTATTGATACCCAGGCTGGCCGCCCCGATTTCGCTATCGGCCAAACTGGTTATGGCCCGGCCAACCCTCGAGCGCACCAGGTTCAAAATACCCCACATCACCAGCAGGCTCACCATCCAGGCCAAATAGAAAAACCATCGATCAGTACCGAAGGGAAGCCCAAAAATATGAATAGGATTGACTCCAGACAGCCCGTTCGGGCCACCGGTCAGGCCAACGAGCTCCACGAACAATACCGACAAAATCGCATTGAACCCAAGTGTGGCCATGGCCAGGTAGTGGCCTCGCAGGCGCAAGGTGGGCAAGGCCACCAACAAGGCCGAAAAGGCGGTCAATGCCATCGCACAGAAGATATCGATTAATCCGGGTATGCCGTATTTGGAGGAAAGCACACCGCTGACATACGCCCCGAGCCCAAAGAATCCGCCGTGGCACAGGGAAATTTGCCCGCAGTAGCCCATAATAAGGTTGAGGCTGGCCACCAGGATGAGGTTGATGCAAAACATCACCCCTAGGCCAACTATATAGCCGTTAGGCGCAACCCAGGGAAACAGCAGAAAAACCAGCCATAGTCCGAACAATATTCGCACATCGTACCGCCCACTTGAACCTTCTGACATACAAAATACCTGCCGGTTAGCAAACGTTATCGGGTCATGGAGCATTTCCAGCGGCACTCCGGAACACCAGGATTCTCTTCATAAGCCGAGCGCCAGGACATTATTTTTGGCTAGACCTTGCTTATTTCAGCTTTGCCAAAAATACCTTGCGGCCGCAAAAACAACACCAACAAAAGTAAAACAAAAGATACTGCATCTTTGAAATGCGAAGACAGCAAGCCGCCGGTGAGAGACTCGGCAATCCCCAAAAACAGTCCGGCCAGGAATGCCCCATGCAGGCTGCCGAGCCCGCCGAGAACAGCAGCGCTGAACCCCTTGAATCCCAGTATCGTCCCGTTGTCGTAGGAGGTCAGGGTAATCGGCGTGATAATCACTCCCGCCACTCCCCCTGCCAGCGCCGCCAACATGAATGCCCACATCACCGAGCGCTTGACATTGATACCGACCAGCGCCGCGGCATCGCGATCGGCCGCCGCCGCCCTCATAGTCTTGCCCAGCAAGGTACGCTCGAAGAAAAATTGTGTCATCAGCATGAACGCAAACGCCAGGCCCAGTACCCAGAAACTTTGAGGGGTAATGCTGGCTCCCCCAAGCATGACGGGCTGATCGCCTGAAAATGCGGGATACCCCATGGGAGTTTTACCCAGTATCAACATAACCAGGCTTTTGGTGCAGATAGCAATTCCAATGCTCAGCAGTGTTATCAGCATCGGGCTTGGTTTCTTCAGGGGGTGGATAACCAGTCTCTCGGAAACCCCGCCAATCAAGCTAACGGCAACCACAGCTATCGAGCATGACAGCCAGACGGGGATTATCGCGGTCGCATAGGCCGTCGCGGCAATCATGCCTCCTGTCATGACCCACTCGCCTTGCGCAAAATTGATGGAGTCGGTGCTCTTGAAGATAACGTTGAAGCCAACCGCGACGATGGCGTAAATGCTCCCTGTTGTAAGGCCGGCGATCAGGAGCTGAATAGCTTGCACATAAACATCCATGACGACTCCGTACCCTGGGTTCAGGGTTAAAACGTTCCCAGCCGGGGATGTGCGAATCCAGGCAGCTCAATTCCAAATGTCTTCAAACGGATTCTTACCCCGGCAATATAAGAAAGAAAGATGACCTGCTCGCGCGCCTGCGTCGATGCGCCCAACCCCGCCAGCGCCGCAACCTCTGCCGCTCGTGTCTCGGCGTCAGCCGAACCGGACAACCATGGGCAGTGATAACCGCGCATCTCTATATTTTGTATATAGTCATGCACACCAATGGCTACAGCGGTACGCTGAGCGTCGGACCACATCCCGACCCGCTCGGAAACGTACGTCCATCCAAATGCAACATGCCGTTCCTTGGCCTGGACGCTTTTCTGCAGGATTTGTTGCGCAACAGGCTCGGTGGCGTTATCAAGATAGGCGCGAAACAACTCGAGCTCCAGGCCGTCTTCAACCGCCGAATGCACGGTAAAGAAAATATCGGCATCCTGTTCGGCATCGAGTATCTGGCGATGACGATACTGGTTGAAAACCACCTCGCTTTCTGCTTGCGGAGGGCGATCGATATAGCCACCGAGCAGCTTTGCATACCGATGGCAACTTTCTATCTGCCATGCTTCTTCCGTATTGCGGACTGTCAGGAAATACTTGGGGTCGGATTCGCGGCCTGCCTCAAGACAAAGCCGGACCAGAAGCGCCGGTGTTTCGTACAAGCCCGCATATTCCACCCAGGCACGGCGACTCCACACTAAACGGGCGGCATCAAGGCTTGCCTGTTCAAATTTACCGGCATCAAAATCATTCCATGCTATGTCGGCCTCGGGGTTCCATCGGCTTTCTTTACCCGTTTCGTATAGTTCACGTATGGAGCCAATGGATTGCGTAAGACTTACGGGGAAACGCCGCTCTACCGGAATTTTCGTTGTATGTGCTTGCATAATCAGTGTCCAATTAAAACTTGCCGATTTTTGGATGTGAAAAAGCGGGTAAATGAACACCCCAGGATTCCATTTGACGGCGGATACGCTGAACTGTTTCTACGAAGATCGGTTTTTCAAGCTCTTCCACTGTCGATCCCAGGCCAGCTTCCCAAGTGATGCGATCGATATCCATTTCGGCCTGTGAAGCAGGGTTTTGAGGGGCCAGCCATGGACTGTGGTAGCCGTTTAACTCGACCTTTTCAATCATTGAAATCACGGCATTCTCAACGACTTTGATTTCTTCCTTTGTCATTTGCGGAATACGGTAATCCAGGAACCTCCAGCCAAATGCGCAATGCCGGACTTCGTCGCGCATGATGCGAGTGCAAATCTGCTTGGCGACCGGATCGCGTGTGATATCGACCAAATGGCGAAAAACATCGAAGGCGATTTCTTCGGCGCCGCAAACCAGTGCCGCCAATATCGCCTCAATCGGCATATGCGGATCGAGCGCCATCTTCCGTACGCCATGAGTGGCAACCGCCCCTTGATACCCGGCCTGGGTGGGCTGCTCCATATAGCCGCCCAGTAATTCCGCCATCCGCACGCACACTTCGGCATGCCGGCTTTCTTCCTGCGAGCGGATGGTAAAAAACAAACGCAAATCGGCCGGGCAGTTGTCATGGCAAAACCGTATTTGCAAAGCGGGGCTTTCGGAAATGGCGCCATACTCGCTCCATGCCCGCCGGCTCCAGTACTGACGACCGGCGTAGCGCTGCTCATCGGTATACAGAGTGGGATCAAAAGCGTCCCAATCAATATCGGTTCGTGGATTCCATTGTTTCGCCGTAGCCAGGTGATACAACTCGCGTATCTTGGGTATATGGGTGTCCAAATCCAACGGAAACTGGTTTTTCATCTCGTCCAGAATGGTACGAGGATGCTCGATGACTGTACTCATGAAAACACTCCGAAATAGATTTGCTCCAATGACAGGTTTTGATTGAATGCGCTATATCAGTAGTCGGCCAAGTGAAACTGGCCGCCCTTGTAGTCGAGCATCACAATGTCGCTTTTGGACAGCCCGGAATGCTTGTCGGCGGAAAAATTGTAAACGCCGCTGACACCCTTGTAGCCTCGGATTTGAGATAATGCCTCGCTGATTTTTTGCTTGTCGTGGCCGGCTTTTTCGATAGCCATTTTTGCCAGCATGATGGCGTCATAGGTTTGCGCCACATATTGATTTGGCTTGCGTTTGTATTTTTTCTCGAAACGGTTGCTTAAATCGAGAATCCGGGCCTTGATGGGATCGGCATCGGGCAGATCCTGGCCCACCGGAAACTTGACACTGACCAGCAGAAGGTTTTCGACCGCATCGCCGGCCAGCTTCATATAGCGTTGATCCACAAACCCGTAGCTGTGCACCAGAGTCAGCTTATCCAAACCCAGCTGCTTCGCCTGTTTGATGAAAACCACCCCTGTCGGAGTCACGGTCCAGCAAATAATAGCCTGCACGCCGGCTTTCTTGATAGCGCTCAATTGAGGCGTCAAGTCTGTATCCGAAGGGTTGAATGATTCATACATGAAATCGAACCCGCGTTTCGCGGCAAGTTTTTTTGTTTGTTCGACTGCGCTCTGACCGAACCCGCTGCTATCTGCCAGCAAGGCAACTTTCTTGATGCCTTTTTTTGAAAAATAATCGAGCACCCGGCCGATGACCTGATCGTCATCCACAGTGCTTTTAAAAGTATGCTGGCGCTCCTTGACCGGATTGACGATCTGCATGCTTCCTTCGGTGGAAATAAATGGCATGCCGGCTCTTTCGGTCATGGGAGCCATGGCCATGGCAATACCGCTCATATTGCCGCCACCAACGATGATATCCACTTTGTCCTGTGACAAAAGGCGTTTGGTTTCATTGATCGCCTTGGCCGTTTGGCTTTCCGCGTCGTAGAAAGTCCATTTGACCTTTTTCCCGTCTATGCCTCCGGACGAATTGATGTCGTCGATAGCCATTTCCATGCCTGCCTTCATGTCTTCGCCCAGAAACGCGGCGGGCCCGGTTACCGACAAGATGGACCCTATGTGCACGACGTCATCCGCGTGAGCCTGCAGCCCAAAACCCAACACTCCCACGGACGACATAATGCAGGTAGATAGAGAAGTTATTAATGCTTTCTTGATATAACTCATTTGTCTGCTCCTAATTATTTTGATGGAATGATGCTGCAACAATGGTCGGATCGACTTCGTTTCAACGACGTTTTAATTGTGATTTGCGCATTTCAGGATGGCTGCGGAATTCCAGGGCGTCTATGACCGAAGCATTCGCCTGACGCTCTTTTTTCAACGGGACGCGTATCGAATAACGCACCTGATCCGCTCGGTAATGCGAGATGCCGGACATTACAGGCCTGTCGTTCAAGTCGTAATACACCAGATGACGCGTCAAGATGGGGTCATCCGGCATCAAGCCAAGGTAGTCGGCATGTTCGGGCTGAACGGACTCCGCCTCAACCTTAAGTTCCCCGTACGACAGGTCCACATACTGGCCGACCAGATCCAGCAAGGAGCCGGCAGCGACCTGTTTGGCATTTATTGTCTTGATTACGCATACCGGAATATATCGATAATCGATTGATATCGGCACATGCTTTACCGTTCTCAGCCTAAGTATGCTCCATACAGGATCCCCGGTTTTGATATCGAGTTGCTGGGCCGCACGGGCATCGCAAGGCTCGATCGCGCAATGCAGAACCCGCAGCTCGAGGGCACGCCCTCGAGTAGCCCACTGATCGATAAAATCCATGGCCGTGCTGAACCGTTCATCGACTTTCGGAGCACAAACAAAAGTGCCCGAACCCCGCACACGCCGCAGATATCCCTCTTTAACGAGATCCTGTACAGCCTGCCGCACGGTCATGCGGCTTACTCCGAATTGTTCGCTGAGCTCTTGATCTGTATGGAACCGCTCGCTGTCTTGCTGCCACCCCAGGATCATCGACAACACTCTGCGCTTGATCTGCTCATAAAGAGGGAGAGGCGAATTGCGGTCGAGCGAAATTGCCGCATTACGCATAAGAGACCTTATGAGAATTTATATGCTTTCCAACGCGGCTCAACATATTGATATCTCTCTGTTAGAATTGTCTAGTTAACTAGACTTTATGATATATTGGATTGGCCGTCAAGCAGGATTGATAATGAACATTGCAACTCTTGACCTACCCGTCTCCGACACAAAGGGTTTCTCTTTTGCGCAGTTTGCCTTCACCCGGCCTGCGCCCCTCGACAACATCGATACGATCGTTTGGAATCCCGGTGCGCTGCTGCCGCAAATGAAAGATCAAATCGAACAGATCGATCCCGCTGTGCTCAGCGTAAGAGGCTCCGAATCCTTATTGGCGATGTCGCGTTATTGGCGCAAAGAACTCGATAGCCTGCTGGCCAGAGGCGGCTCTGTGGTCGTGTTGAGCTGCCCGCCAAAAACAGTCGGCGTACACACGCTTCAGGAAATCATGCCCTACGACATATACGAACCATTGCTGCCACTGCGCGTGGCAACGCGGGCATATGATGGCGGCGAATCAATTTGCCACGCGGGCGACCCTTTCCACACTCTTTTTCGGCGGATTGGCCATATGCTCAGGCCGACCGCGACGCTTGATTCCTACTCCGGCATTCCCATCCTGCAAAATAACGCAAGGCAAACTTTGGCCGTCTACTGCAATCCGATCCCTGGACGGATCATGATCCTGCCCGCACTGGCGCACAAAACGCTGGAGCAACCGGAAATGGCTGTCCAGTTCTTCTCTGCCTTGCAAGAGAGCATAGATCGGCTAGGCCATACCGCTAATGCCGGCAACGCAAGCTGGCTAGGCAGCTATCGCTCGGTCGCCGAGGAAACGCTATATGCGCAACGAGCGGATTATTTTCGCCAGATGGATGGACTGCAAAAAAAAATAGATCTCTTGCAGGCCGACATTGACCAATACGAATTCTTCAAACAACTGCTCGGGGGTGAAGGCCGTGGAGTTTATACTGCCGTCGCGGAGTTGTTCAGACGCAAAGGGGCTTTCGTACAGCCGGACTGGCTGGAGAATAATTTGCTTTTGGTGGAGCTAAGTAAAAATCACCTTGCCGTAAAAATACGATTGCCCGGAGAAACCGTTGACGAGGCTTATTTTCGGAAGCTGGAACAATCGCGTCAGCGCATCGCCGAGTATTTTGGACGGCCGGTTCTCACGCTGCTGGCGGACTGCTCCGGTAATGGAGTTCCGCTACCGGAACGGAATCCGAACGTTGATGAAGCAGCCATGGCCCGCCGTCATGGCTGCCTCTATGCGGAAGGCATTCACTTGTATGGTTGGCACATCGGCATCGACAACGTCGACCCAGATGCCTGGGCTGCGCACCTTGAACAAAAGGAAGGCCTGTACCTTGAGCACTTGAGGCAAACAGTCAATGCAAACCTGGGGCAAACGCCATTGAAAACGTCCTATAAACAAACCGGCCCGACCAAGCTATGAAATTGACAATAATCGACGTAGCCGTATGATCTCTCAAAACCTACTGCCCAACTCAATATACTGTATTTTTAAACAGTAAATATGGCCATTTATCATAAGGTTTTAAGGCTGACTTAAAAAATAACTTAAAAAGACTGTGTAACTAACTAATATTATTGGTATTTTTTTTCATTTCTGATATTATTTGCCTCAGCCAAAAAATAATACCCTCAACGTACTGTGTACCCGACTATGCGACAAATCTGGAATCGAACGTCTTTATTGGCTTTACTGCCATTACTAGCACTTGTCTTCAATTTCAGCCTTAGCGCAGACGCGTACGGCAGCACGCATACCACGGTACAAAACAGCAAACATCACGTTTCGGCGAAAAAAACTTCCGCGCATCATTCCAGCAAAAAAACATCCGCCAAAAAAAGCAAGGCGCATGTAAAAACCAGTTCCAAACGCCACGCCTCGGCGCACAAGGCCCGCATTACCCATCGAGCCAGCCTGCGCACCCGGCATCATATTGCCAGTGCGGCGCACACCCGGCGTGTTGCGTTTCAGGAAGAAAACCACGATGCAATCACACACAGATCTCAAAGAGGCCTCGAACCGCTGACGCCGCACGCCGCGCTCAGATCGGAAGTGGCCTATGTGCAGGATCTGGAAAATTCCACGGTGCTCTACGACAAGAACAGCGACGAGGTCCGTCCCATCGCTTCGATCTCCAAACTCATGACGGCCCTCATCGTCTCGGAATCGGGGCAGTCCATGAGCGATATGCTGACCATCACCGAAGACGATGTCGATCACCTGCGCCATTCCCGCTCACGCCTGACGGTCGGCTCCACCCTCAGCCGGGCCGACATGCTGCACCTGGCATTGATGTCGTCCGAAAATCGCGCTGCCCATGCCCTGGCGCGCAATTACCCGGGGGGCATCCCCGCTTTTGTCCGCGCCATGAACGACAAGGCGCGCGCCATGGGCATGCGCAAAACGCACTTCATCGAACCCACGGGGCTGTCGAGCGACAACGTATCCACACCACGCGACCTGGTCAAGCTGTTGGTGGCCGCCAGCAAGCAGCCGCTGATTCATCGCTACACAACCGACGATCATTACGAAGTGGCTGTCGCGCACGGCCGACGCCTGATTTACAACAATACAAACGGACTGGTTCGCAATCCCAACTGGAACATCCAGATTTCCAAGACGGGCTTCATCAATGAATCCGGGGAGTGTCTGGTGATGCTGACGCGTATCGATCGCCGCGAAGTGGCGATTATTTTGCTGAACTCCACCGGCCGCTATTCCCGCATTGGAGACGCCATGCGCATCCGCAACCTG
The DNA here is from genome assembly GCF_054781135.1 of Paralcaligenes ginsengisoli. Lineage (NCBI taxonomy): Bacteria > Pseudomonadati > Pseudomonadota > Betaproteobacteria > Burkholderiales > Alcaligenaceae > Paralcaligenes > Paralcaligenes ginsengisoli. The sequence continues at coordinate 164,954 of NZ_BAAGUZ010000031.1, read as the reverse complement.
GTCGAGCGGGAAACCAATATAGCCATGCTATAAAGACAAGGAGGAATTCCTCCTCGTGAGCATCATGATTTTATGTGCATTGCCTACCTTGCAATCCGTGCCCATGCCGACTGGCCTTTGCTGATAGCGGCCAATCGGGACGAATTCCACGATCGACCGAGCCTGGCGGCTGCGCCGTGGCCGGATAGACCCGATGTTATTGCCGGAATCGACTGCCAGGCTCAAGGCACCTGGCTGGGTGTTACGCGCCAGGGGCGATTCGCCCTGCTCACGAACTACCGCGACCCCGCGCACATGATCGGCAATGCCCCATCGCGGGGCGAGTTGGTCAGCCGCTACCTGACTCAGCCTGTGTCCGCGCGACAGTATGCGCAAGGCGTCTCGGATGCGGGTGCGGCCTATAACGGCTTCAATCTTATTGTGGGAGACCTGGCCGGGGCGTACTACGTCGGCAACCGGGATCCCCGCAATCAGGCCTATCCAATGCGCGAAGGCCGATATGTGGTCTCCAATCATCTGCTGGATACACCTTGGCCCAAGGCCGAACGCTTGCGCCGGGCGCTTGATGGATTTCCTCTGAACGACCTGGAAAAATCATTGACTCCGGTTTTTGAGATCCTCAAGGACGATACCAGGGCGGACGATCATGTTTTGCCGGACACAGGCATCCCGCTAGATCGGGAGCGCTTGCTCAGCAGCCCTTTTATTGTCAGTCCTGGCTATGGGACGCGCTGTTCCACCGTTATTGCCGTTCATGCAAGCGGGCGCGCGGTACTGAGCGAAATTACATATGACCCTGCCGGCATTGCCACGGAACGCCACGACTGGCCTTTTACGATCGAAATGGACCAGCCCCGGCCTGATTCTTTCAATACGGAATAGAGGAATAGAATAAGGCTGATGTATTCAATCTGGAGAATGCTATGAATGCCTTGCGCCTACCCGCCTCGAAATCCACACTGCCACTCATATCGCGGCTCATGCTTGCCGCCGTTTTTCTGCTGGGTATGCTGGCCTTTGGCCAGGCTCGCGCCGAACTACCTCCTTTGCAGCACCTTGGGTCGGTCGATTATGTCAGCGGCGGAATTGGAATTGACGAGTCGACCGCCTTCAAGGCTGCCATGTCGCAGTTTCCTCTGGCGCTGACTTTTGCCAGCAGCCTGGATGGCACGGCGGCGTATGTGTCCGACGTGCAGGTGGTGATACGCGATAGTCAGGACACCGATGTATTGAATGTTGCGTCAGACGGCCCTTATTTTCTGGCACGGTTACCGGCGGGCAAATACAAGATCTTCGCGACCTACAATGGCAACACGCAGTCGCGCACGGCGGAAATCGGCGGTAGCGGAACGGTTCGCCTTATGTTCGAATGGAAATAGCCTTGGCCTTCGCTGGCTCTTAACGGCCATCCGTCATTTGTGTTCTTTAGCGTTCTTAAGCGTTCTTAAGACGCGGGGGTGGCGGCCCAGGCGGGGTGGGGCTCGCATCGTCCGGTCCTGACTGTGCCAGGACTGCCCGCGGACTCAACGCTCGCCCCACCCCGCCTGGGCCGCCACCCCCGCTTGCGTTGAGGTTTTTTGGGCGATTGCAGATGGCTTTTGCATGCGTATGGGCTGACGCGACTATGCGGGAATTGTGTGGGCACCGCGCGGCTGCTCGTGAATCCGGGAATCAATGCAAAGTCCGGTTTCCAGCCCAATCCTTGCCCGGATCGCTGTCATCGCCGCCGCCCTCTTCACCGTCTTCATCTTCATTCTCGGTATTGAGGTCTCCTAGCGCGGCTTCCCAACTGCGTAACGGAACGCAGGTCTGCAGCCTGTGCAAGGCCTGATGAATCAAGGCCGGGTGCAATTCATGCCCAACGGTCGACGCGATATCCAGGGTAGCGTCGCCCCGCAGTTCCGCCAGCCGCGCGTGCGTACTCCGGATCTGGCCCACCGGCACCAGGGTATCGTCCGCGCCATGCAGAAAATGCAGCGTCGTGGCTCTGGGAGCGGCCGCGGGCGGGCTCGCGTAGCATCCGGAAAATGCCAGCACGCGTCCCGCCAGATCGGGTTGCGCCATGCAGGCTTCGAGCGCCAGGGTCGCTCCTTGGGAAAAACCTGCCAGCGCGGTCTGCTCGCCCGATAAGCCATGGCGGGCCTGAAGCTGTTGAATTTGAGCAATCAAAACAGGCAAGGCCTGCGCTACATGCGCCGCATCGTTGCTTTTACCCGGATCGTCCGGCTTGAGCCATTGATATTGGCCGGCCTGCATAGCTTCGATGCCATAAGGGATCACGACCAGAGCATTGGGGAAGGCCTGCTTGATCGCTTGCGCCAAAGGCAGCAATTGCTCAGGACTGGCCGATTCTCCATGCAGAAGCACGAACAGTTGCTGCGGCTTGCCTTGATCGGGCGAAAAAACCAGCGGATCCGGGGTATCTGATTTCAATATAGACATGGTTATCGCATTGGAAATACATATTTCGGCCTGATGGCACACATCCCAGGCCAGCCATCATCAAGCAGGTAAAAACGCCGCCGGCAACCTGCCTGCGGCGCACTGACCCTATTATTGCCAGCCATAGCGGCGATCGTAAAGCCCCTTCATCAACTGTATCAGACACACATAGCCCAGCAAAATAGCCAGCATCCAGGGGAAATAGCTCAAGGGAAGCGCCTGCAGTTTGAAATAGTCGGCCAATGGCCCCATGGGCAGGTAGACCCCCGCGGCGACGATCAGGGCGGTCATCAGCAGCAGTGGCCATGATGCCCTGCTCTGGAAAAACGGAAGCTTGCGCGTGCGTATCATGTGCACCACCAGGGTCTGCGACAGCAAGCCTTCGACAAACCAGCCGGACTGGAACAAGGTCTGATGCTCGGGCGAGTTTGCCGCAAAAACGAACCACATCAGGACAAACGTTGCAATGTCGAATATTGAGCTGATGGGGCCAAAAAACACCATGAAACGGCCCAGGCTCTCGGGATTCCATTTCTGGGGCTTGGACAAGAGTTCGTCATCGACATTATCGAAGGGAATAACGATCTGCGAAATATCGTACAGCAAGTTTTGCACCAGCAAATGAATCGGCAACATGGGCAGAAATGGAATGAATGCGCTGGCCACCAACACCGAAAACACATTGCCAAAATTCGAGCTCGCCGTCATTTTGATGTATTTCAACATATTGGCAAAGGTCTTGCGGCCTTCGATCACGCCCTGCTCAAGCACCATCAGGCTCTTTTCAAGCAGAATAATATCGGCCGCCTCTTTGGCAATATCCACGGCCGAATCCACCGAAATACCGATATCTGCCGCACGCAATGCCGTTGCGTCATTGATGCCATCGCCCATGAATCCCACTACATGGCCCTGGCTGCGCAAGACTCGCACAATCCGTTCTTTTTGCGCCGGAGAAAGCTTGGCAAACACCGTTGTTTTTGCCGCGGCCTGCATCAATTGGGCGTCGCTCAGGTCGTCAATCGCGCCGCCCAGCAGCACGCCTTTGATATCCAGATCCACCTCTTTACACACCTTGAGCGTAACCAGCTCATTGTCGCCGGTCAGGACTTTGACCTCGATGCCGCTGGCTTTCAGAGCCTGCAAGGCCGGCCGCGTAGTTTCTTTGGGAGGGTCCAGAAAAGCCATATAGCCGATCAGGGTCAGGTCGGCTTCATCGGCCACGCCATAAGCCGCGCGTGTCGGCGGCAAGTCTTTGCCGGCCACGGCCACCACACGCAGCCCTTCCTGGTTCAGCCGCGTCGTGATCTGGCGTATGTTTTCCAGCCACTCCAGGCTCAGCGGCTCTGTCTCACTTCCATTGCGAACCCGTGTGCAGGCTGCAAGCACTTCTTCCAGAGCTCCTTTGCAGATAAGCTCATGGTGGTCTTCTCGCTCGCTGACCACTACCGACATGCGGCGCCGGACGAAGTCGAACGGGATTTCATCGACCTTGCGGAAATTGTGGGCCAGATTCAGCTCCTGGCGCAATTCGGCATGCTCCAGCACAGCCACATCCAACAGGTTTTTAAGCCCGGTTTGATAATAGCTGTTCAAGTACGCCATCTCCAGCACATGATCGTCGGCGTGGCCAAAGATATCGGTATGGCGCTCCAGCACGATCCGGTCCTGGGTCAGCGTGCCGGTTTTATCCGTGCACAGTATGTCCATGGCGCCGAAGTTCTGGATCGCTTCCAGACGCTTCACAATCACCTTTTTGCGCGACAAAGCCACGGCGCCTTTAGCCAGCGTGGACGTGACGATCATCGGCAGCATTTCCGGCGTCAATCCTACGGCAATCGACAAGGCGAAGAGCGCCGCCTCGACCCAGTCTCCCTTGGTGAATCCGTTCAGAAGCAAAACCAGCGGGGCCATGATCGACATGAAACGGATCAGCAGCCAGCTGACTTTGTTCACTCCGGCTTGAAACTGCGTAGGAGTCTGGTCGGCCGCAGTCACCCGTTCGGCCAATGCGCCGAAGTAGGTTTGATTGGCAGTCCCCACGACTACGGCTATGGCCGAGCCGCTTATGACATTGCTGCCCATGAAGCATAAATTTTCCAGCTCGAGCGGATTCGTCACCGACGCATCGCTTTGCTGGGCAAATTTCTCGACCGGCAAGGATTCGCCAGTCAGGGCCGCCTGGCTGATAAACAAGTCCTTGGCACCAAGCACACGCAAATCGGCAGGCACCATATCGCCGGCCGAAAGCAAAATGATATCGCCCGGGACCAGCAAGCTGATAGGCACTTCGGCCTTGCGCGGGTTGCGCGGATGCAGGCGTATTCCAAAGAACTGTTCGGCCTCGAAAGCCGCGGTTTGAGCCGGATCGCGGCGCAGCACCGTAGCGGTATTGCTGACCATCTGCTTGAGTTTCTCGGCCGCCCCGTTGGAGCGCTTTTCCTGCACAAAACGCAGCAGAGTCGAGACGACCACCATGGTGCCTATGACTGTTGCCGCTTTCAAATCCTCGGTCAGATAGGAAATCAAGGCCAGAACCGTCAAGAGCAGATTGAATGGGTTGCGATAGCACAGCCATAAATGCACCCACCATGGCATGGGTTTCTCATGGGCAATTTCGTTGGGGCCGATGGCTTCGCGTTTGGCATCGGCCTCAGCCTCGCTCAATCCGTCGTTATGCGAGGCCAGGTCCCGCAGCACGGCATCGGGCACGGCTTGCGATACTTCAAGCAGATAGCCGGACAAGCGGTCGGATACCTTCTGGCCGACGGCGGAGCCGCGCAACAGGTCCAGAAAAGCCCGACGACGGAACTGACGGGCCGGCAGGCCCTTGTTTACAAACGCCAGGAGGCGCAATTTAATGGAATTGAAATGCATGGTTCTTCCCTACCGGCCAAGACGAATGCTTGCCGGAATTCCAGATTCAACAACTCCGCAATCGTTCAGGACGATAAACACGCATTGCAGGCCTTGAAAACCAGGCACGGCAAGACATCGTCCACGAACGCATCGCGGCAAACAAGAAGGGAAAAGAAGAAATCAACGGGGCCGAATGGCCCATCGATGCCGCTATTCGCCTGTAACAAAGGCAGCGGCGGAAGAGCTTATGAAAACCTCGTCGTTAGCTGCCGATGCAAGATCGACTACTACTCGAATCACTATCCACGAGGGAGCTCCTGTAAAAAAGACTCGCGCACTATACCTCCGGCTTCGATGAATAACAAGGCTTTGCGAGAAAAAGCAGAAACCTGTGGCGCTGCGGCCTTGTTGTGGCTATCATTGATACTGTATATTTATACAGTAAAATTACGAAATAATCCGCAGCGCACCAACATGAACACTATCCGATCTCCCGCCCTGGCGCATCCCGAACGCATCCACCCGGCACTATGGCGTGGGTCCCAACTGGCCCAGGCCCGTCAAACAACGGTGCCTACCGGGTTCGATAGTCTCGATCGCGAACTCCCCAACCAGGGTTGGCCCACCGGCACATTAATCGAGCTCATGCCAGCGCGGCCCGGCATCGGTGAAATGCAGCTGTTGCGCCCTGCGCTTGAACTCCTCGACCGCGAGCGCTGCATAGTCTTGGTAAGCCCCCCCTACATGCCTTATTTTCACTGTTGGTTCAATTGGCAACTCGGCGGGCATCGCCCGGTATGGGTCAAAGCCAGCAGCATGCCCGACTGCTTATGGTCAGCCGAGCAAATACTCAAATACCAGGCTTGCTCCGCCTTGTTGTGCTGGACGACCCATATCCGTCCCCAGGCACTGCGCCGCCTGCAACTGCTTGCCCAGCAAAGCGACGCCCTGTTCCTTATGTTCCGCCCGCCCGTCGCCGCGCTGCAGGCCAGCGCTTCGCCCTTACGCCTGGGCCTCGCACCCAGCCGCCAAGGTCTTGTCGTCTCCATACTCAAGCGTCGCGGGCCTCTCTGTCCAATTCCCGTCCTCATCCCTCTTTACCCCACGCATTCCCAAATAGCCGTTCCCGCGTCTCATGCACCTCTGGATCAGTATCTACCTGCCCACGCACAGCCTCGACGCGCTTTTTCCCCATTGGCCAATTAATACGCCACTGGCCGCGGTCTTGCGCCAGGAAAAGGTCTGGGCCTGCACTTCAGCCGCACAAGCGCTGGGGGTGCGAGTTGGCATGCGCCGCAGCAGCGTGCTGGGGTTGGCACCGCGCATTGTCTTGCGCAACGACGACCCTCGGGCGGAACAGCATTATTTGCAGCAGATTGCACTGAGCTTATTGCAATACACCCCCTGCCTGGCATTTTTCGACCCCCACACCCTGGTGCTCGATGTCAGCGCCAGCCTGCGGCTGTTCAACGGGCCGCGCGCTTTGTGGCGGCGGCTGGCCAGTACCCTGCATGCATTGGAAACCCACGCCTGCCTGGGCATGGCGCCCACTGCACGCGGCGCCTGCCTGCTGGCCCGGCAAACCCATTCCAGGCGTCGACGTGTGCTGCGGCATGTCTCGCTGCAACGTCTGCTCGACCCGCTGCCCGCCGGTTTATTGCCGGCAACGCAAACCTATGCCGAATGGCTGCAAGGCATAGGCTGCCAAACGCTCGGGCAATTGCGCCAGTTGCCGCGCAAAGGCCTGCAACAACGCAGCGAACCGGCCCTGGTCCAGACGCTGGACGCCGCCTACGGTGCAGTCGACGACTACTTCAACTGGTTCGAAGCGCCCGATCGTTTTTCACAACGCCACGACCTGCTCGAGCGCATCGAATACACCCCGGCAGTGTTTCACGCGGCTACCCGGCTCATCGAACAGCTTTGCGGCTGGCTGCAAGCCAAACATGGCACCGTCACAACGCTTTGTTTCGGCCTGCATCATGAAAAAGGCCGCCATGCGCGGCCACCCACCCTTGTGAATCTCAAACTGTCGGAACCGGCGTGGCAGCCTGGCCATTTTGAAATCGTCCTGGGCGAACAGTTGCGGTCCCTCAGCCTGCCCGCCCCGGTCATCGCCATCGAACTGGAGGTTGCCGCCATCGAGGCCAGGCAAGGCCTGAGCCAGAGCCTGTTTATCGAACCCGCCCAATGGCCCAGCCAGGAACGCCGTTTGTTCGATATATTGCGCGCACGCCTGGGCGCGGAAAATGTTCTGCACGCCCATCCCCTGGCCGATTATCGGCCTGAGCGGGCCAATCGCTGGGAATCCGTCCCCGGGCCATCATCCCACGCACCAGCAAACCGGGCCGAACACGCGCTTTCCGGCAAAACCGGCACATTATCAAGCGGCATGCCGCCGCAACTCCCCGACTGTGCCAGGCCATTCTGGCTATTGCCTGAACCGCTCGCGCTGGAAACCCGCAACAATCATCCCGTTTACAAGGGGGCAAGCCTGCGCCTGGTCCAGGGCCCTGAACGCATCGAAACCGGCTGGTGGGACGAACCCGGCCAGGAGTTACGCGACTATTTCATTGCCCAGGATGTCGGCGCCGCCCGCTACTGGATCTACCAGGATCGCCGCTCACCCGGCTGGTTTTTGCAAGGCTTTTTTGCCTGATTTTCCCAGGGCCTGGCCTGTATGCAAAAAAACCTGATCCCTCCATACGCCGAACTGGATTGTCTTTCGAATTTCACTTTCCTGAAAGGCGCCTCGCATCCGGAACAACTCGTGGAACACGCAGCAAAACTCCACTATCAGGCACTGGCCCTGGCCGACGAATGTTCGCTGGCCGGCGTTGTGCGGGCGCACGGCGAAGCCAAGCGGCAAAACCTCAAACTGATTATCGGCAGCCGCTTCGTTCCCGAACAATGCCCGGCCGAAATCATCGTGCTGGCATGCAACCGCAACGGCTACGGCAATTTGTCCGAGCTCATCACGCTGGCTCGCGCAGGCAGCGTCAAGGGTCAATATCGTTTGAGCCTGGACGACTTTCTCAAGCCCCAAGCCGGCTGGGAACATCTTGAAAACCTGCCCGATTGCCTCATTCTTTTCAAACCTGGCAATCCAGATCAGACTGAAACCTGGCTGCCTCAGCTCGAATCCCTGCTTAAGGCTTTCAAGGGCCGGATCTGGCTCGGGCTTGGCCGGCACTATCAAAACAAAGACATTCGGCCCACGACAAAACTGCAAACGCTGACCTCCAGGCTCGGTATTCCGCTGGTCGCCACCGGCGGCGTCGAGATGCACGCCCGATCGCTCCAACCTTTGCACGACACTTTGGCAGCCATACGCCTGAAGCGCCCCATCCAGGAATGCGGCTATGCACTGCAAGCCAATGCCGAGCACCATATGCGCAGCATCCGGCGCCTGGCGGCGCTATATCCGGAAAGCGCATTGTTGGAAACTCTTGAAATTAGCCGCCGGTGCACTTTTTCCCTGGACGATATCAAATACGAATACCCCATCGAAATCGTTCCTGAAGGGCATACCGTCAAAACCTATCTGCGCCAGGAAACCTATGCCGGCGCACAAAGACGCTACCCCCAAGGGCCAAGCGACGCCGTCAAAGCTCAGTTGGAAGAGGAATTGGGGCTTATCTCGGAATTGGACTACGAGCCTTATTTTTTAACCGTATACGATATCGTGCTCCATGCCCGGCAACAGGGCATACTCTGCCAAGGCCGCGGTTCGGCGGCCAATTCGGCCGTATGCTATTGCCTGGGAATCACCGAGGTCAATCCCGAAAACGGCAATTCACTTTTTGCCCGCTTCATCAGCCGCACGCGCAACGAACCGCCCGACATCGATGTCGATTTCGAGCACCGGCGCCGCGAAGAAATCATTCAATACATTTACCGCAAATACGGGCGCCAGCGAGCGGCCCTCACAGCCGTGGTCACCACCTACCGAACCCGCAGCGTCTTGCGCGATACGGGCAAGGCGCTGGGGCTGGACCTGGATCTTGTCGCCCGGGTGGCGCATTCCTTTCACCACTGGGACAGCAAACAGGCGCTGCTTGGAAAAATCGCCGAGCAAGGCCTGGACCCCGGCTCGCGCATTGCAAAGTCGTGGGCCGGACTGGCGCAGGATCTCATGGGCTTTCCTCGCCACTTATCGCAACACCCGGGCGGCTTCGTGATTGCGCGCAGCAAGCTGACGCGTCTGGTGCCCATTGAAAATGCGGCCATGCCCGAGCGCAGCGTCGTGCAATGGGACAAAGACGATCTCGACGCCATGCACCTGCTGAAAATCGACGTGCTGGCATTGGGCATGCTGTCCGCCCTGAAACGCGCCCTGGCCTTGACCGGCTGGTGTCGCGCCCAGGCACTGACCATGCAGACCATACCGGGTGCCGACAAACCCACCTACGAGATGATGTGCCGCGCCGACACCATCGGTGTATTCCAGATCGAATCGCGCGCCCAAATGAGCATGCTTCCACGCCTTAAGCCCGAAAAATTCTACGACCTGGTCGTGCAGGTCGCCATTGTGCGGCCGGGGCCCATACAGGGCGGCATGGTTCATCCTTATCTGCGCCGGCGGCAAAAAATCGAAAAACACGACTGCCCTCCTGGCCTCGAGCACATCCTTTCCCGCACCCTGGGCGTACCCATATTCCAGGAGCAGGCCATGCAGATCGCCAAGACGGGAGCCGGTTTCAGCGACGATGAAGCCGATGAGCTGCGCCGTTCCATGGCGGCCTGGCAGCGCAAGGGCGGCGTCGATAAATTTCGCACAAAATTCCTCGACGGCATGCGCAAGCACGGTTATGCGGAAGATTTTGCCGAACGCCTATTCAAACAGCTGGAAGGCTTTGGCGAATACGGTTTCCCGGAAAGCCATGCCGCCAGCTTTGCGATCCTGGCCTATATAAGCGCCTGGCTCAAACGCCACGAACCCGAGGCCTTTCTGGTGGCGCTGCTGAACTCCCAGCCCATGGGTTTTTATTCCTCGCGACAACTCGTTCAGGATGCCCGCAATCATCAGGTCGCAGTCCTGCCCGTGGACATAGCCACCAGTTTGTGGGAAGCCGCATTCGAATTTCCGGCCCTACCCCCACCAGTCGGCGGCGATACGGTACGCCCCCAGGTACGGCTGGGCTTCAATCTGATCCGTGGCCTATCTAAAGAAGCCGGCTTGCGCATCGAGTCCGCGCGCCGGCAGCGGGCGTTTACCGACACCCACGACCTCGCCCTGCGCGCCGCCCTGAGCCGGCACGATATGGATGCCCTGGCAGGGGCCGATGCCTTGCTCTCCCTGAGCGGACATCGGCGCCTGGCGCATTGGGCCGCGGCGAATGGCCCTTTCAAGGGGCTGCTGCGCCCGGCCCCGCTTGCCGATACCCATCTACCCGAGCTGCCCGAACCCACCGAGGGGCAAAGCACACTGGCCGACTATCGATCTCTGGGGCTTACTCTTGGACGACACCCTGTGGACTTTCTGCGGCCCGCTCTGCAGGCACGGCATTTTGTCAGCGCGGCCACGCTTTTAAAGGACTATCCCGACCGCCGCCTGGCCCGCGCCTGCGGCATGGTAACCATGCGCCAGCGGCCCCAGACCGCCAAAGGCATCGTCTTTGTCAGCCTCGAAGACGAAACGGGATCCGTCAACGTCATTGTGCGGCCCGATCTGGCCGAGCGCCAACGCACCGAACTCACCCAGGCCGGCTTGCTGGGCGTCTATGGCATTTGGCAACGCCACCAGGGAACCTGCCATCTCATCGCCAGCCGACTGGTGGATTTAAGTTCGCTGTTGGGCCAGCTAAGCATTCCGAGCCGGAATTTTCATTGACGAGCCTTTGCATGGCCAAAAACCCGCCCACGCAGCCCGCGGCCATCGCAGCGGCAAAAACCGAATTATCGTATGCGCGTTAAAATGAATGCCACAGTTTTTGCATTTCATGCACGGGCATGAATTTTTACTTAGGACAAACTATGAGCAATACGCTCAAACCTCAACTAGCCGAAGCCGTCAAAGCCGCCATGCGTGCCAAAGAAGCCGCTCGCCTGGGTACCTTGCGTTTTCTGCTGGCTGCCGTCAAGCAAAAAGAAGTCGACGAACGCCGCGACCTGAACGACAGCGAAATAATTGCCATCATTGAAAAGCAGGTCAAACAGCGCCGCGAATCGATAGCCGCTTTCGAACAGGCCGGACGCACGGAAACGGCCGAGCACGAGAAGGCCGAACTGCTTGTACTGCAGGAATTCCTGCCACAGGCTGCCGCGCCCGAGGAAGTCGCCGCGGCAATCCAGTCCGCCATCGACGAGGTTACTCGTCAAGGCATCAGTGGCGCACCCGCTATGGGTAAAGTCATGGCACTGCTCAAAGCCGCCTTGGCCGGACGCGCCGATATGTCGGCCGTTTCAGCCCAAGTCAAGGCCAAGCTGGCCTGAGCCGCCAAGCGTCCGAGCCCGATCCGGCGCCGATTTTACTTGTAGGCAAAACAGACCGTGGTATCCATGCGCACCGACTCCTGCATGGCGTCGAGCGCGGCCTTATCCCAGGGAGTGCGGCCCCAAATGGCCTGAGTCACCTGCGTATGCTGCGCATCTATGGCTTTGAGTTCGGTGCGGGCCACGGCGTCGCTACCCAAGGGATTGAGCACAGCCACCACACCGGAACGAGTATCAGGATTCAAAGAAGCCCGCACAGCAAACTGGTTCTTGCCGCGCAGACATTGCTCGGCCTGATCCCGCGCTCGTTGGTAGACCGTTTGGTAGTCGCGCGCCACCGAATACGAAACACTGGGCGATACCCCCGGCTGTATGCCTACGGCGCACCCCGACAGCAATCCTGTCACCGCCAATCCAAGAACAAACGATCTCACTGCCACTCCTCGTTGAACACGCCTTTGTGATTATGCATGAACACGCGGGCATCCGCCAAACATTACTGGTTTGACAGCACCACCGCTGCGGCAACAAGCACGCAGCGCCCGTTCTCTTCTCAAGCGACCAGCGCCGTCCGATCTTCACCCAAGCTCGGATAATCGGTATACCCTTCGGAGCCGTTTGCATAGAACGTGGCCGGATCTGCCTCGTTCAGGAGCGCGCCGGCATCCAGGCGCGCCACCAGGTCGGGGTTGGCGATAAACATCCGCCCAAAGGCCACCGCATCGGCATCGCCTCTGTCGAGCGCCTGCTGCGCGCGATCCAGGTCGAATTGCTCATTGGCTATGACCGGACCCGCAAACAGGCGCTTGAGTGTTGCCAACTGGCTGTCCTCACCCACGGCCTCACGTATGAAGATAAAGGCAATATGGCGCCCACCCAACTGCTCGGCTACATAATTGAACAACGCAGGCGGATTGGAGTCGGAGGTTGAATGCACACCGCCGCGAGGCGATAAATGCACGCCTACCCGGTCGGCTCCCCAGACCTCGATGCAGGCGTCCACGATCTCCAGCAGAAATCGCGCGCGATTTTCCACGGAGCCGCCGTATCGATCCTGGCGCCTGTTGGCACCATCCTGTAAAAACTGATCGATCAGATAGCCGTTCGCCGCATGAATCTCGACCCCATCAAAACCGGCTGCCATGGCATTGCGCGCCCCGCGCGCAAAGTCGGCCACAATACCGGGAATTTCCTCGGTGTCCAAAGCGCGCGGCGTGACATACCCGCGTTTCGGGCGCAACAGGCTGACGTGGCCCTGAGGGGCAATGGCGCTGGGCGCTACCGGCAAGCCGCCGTCCAGAAGCTCGGGATCGGACACGCGGCCTACATGCCAGAGTTGCAGGAAAATCTTGCCGCCGCGGGCATGAACGGCCTGAGTGATGGCATGCCAGCCGGCAACCTGGGCTTCAGACCAGATCCCGGGCGTATCCGGATAGCCGACCCCCTGGGCCGACACGGAAGTGGCCTCGGTCAGGATCAACCCGGCTCCCGCCCGCTGGCAATAGTATTCACGCATCAGGGCATTGGGAACACGGCCCTCCGTTGCGCGAGTGCGCGTCAAAGGGGCCATGACGATGCGGTTTTTCAAATGGACCGCGCCCAATTGGAGGGGCTCAAACAGATTGTGCATATAAAAGGCTCTCTTGAACTAACGTTAACCCTTAGTTTGCCTGAAATCCTTATGATATGTGCGGATATACTTATAACCCGACCTCCCATCCCCATCATAAGGACACCCGCCCATGGGACAATTTGCCGTTATCGGCCTGGGCCGCTTCGGTTCGGCCACCTCGCTCGAACTGGTAAAACTCGGACATTCCGTGCTGGGCGTGGACGCCAATAACAAGGTCGTCGACAAACTGGCAGACCAGATCACCCGCGCGGTCATTGCCGATGTCACCGACAAACACTCCCTGGAAGAGCTGGGCCTGGAAAACTACGATGTCGTACTTGTCGCCATCGGCGAAGACCTCGAGGCCAGCCTGCTTTGCGTCGTGCATCTGAAAAGCCTGGGCATCAAGACCATCTGGGTCAAGGCCACCTCGCATGCCCAGCACCTGATTCTCGCCAAGCTGGGCGTGGAACGTATCGTGCATCCCGAAGAAGAAATGGGAATCCGCATTGCCCAGGCCCTCAGCTACCCCATGGTCAACGACTATATTTCGCTGGGCAATGGCGAGTTCGTCGTTGAAATCGAGGCCAGCGAGCATTTGCAAGGCGTGCCGCTAAGCCATTTCCTGGGAAGCGGTTCAAACCCCATCCATGTCCTGCTCGTGAAACGGCGGGCTGAAATTACGTTCCATCCGGCCGCCACCTTCGCGCTCGAAGCCAAAGATACCCTGATCATGACCGGCCAGCTGCAGGCACTGAAAGCCCTCGCCCCCAGGCTGGAATAAGCTCATGCGCAACTGGCAACCCCTGCACGGCTACAAGACTTACAGACGGATCCGGAAAACCGGCCTGTTCAACGCAAGCCCGCCCATCGTCCTGGCTGCCGGCTTTCTCATTTTAATTGTGCTGGGGGCCTTCATGCTGTGGCTGCCGGTTTCCACACGCCAGCCCATCAGTTTTTTCACCGCCCTGTTCACGGCCACCTCGGCTGTAACCGTAACCGGCCTGAACCTTGTCGACCCCGGCAGCACATTCACTCACACCGGGCAAATCATCATTGCCCTGCTGATCCAGATCGGCGGCCTGGGTTTTGTCACTCTGGCCGTGGTCGCGGCATTGACCCTGGGCAAGAAAATCAGCATAAAGCAGCAGGCATTGGCGCTGGAAGCCTTCAACCAGACCAGTGTGTCGAAAATCCGGCAAACCGCCTATTCGGTGTTCAAAATTTCAGCCATCATCGAAATAGCCGGTGTCATCATCCTGACCTTGCGATGGTGGCCCGAATCGGGTTTTGTGTCCGCCTTGTACAGTGCCCTGTTCCACGCCGTATCCGCATTCAACAATGCCGGTTTTTCACTCTATTCGGCCAATATGGCGGGCTTCGTCGCCGACCCCATCGTTATTCTCACGATGTCCGCACTGATTATCCTCGGCGGAATCGGCTTTACCGTTTTGAGCGATATCAACGCCAAGCGCAGTTGGTCCAAGCTGCGCCCCTACACAAAAGTAATGATTCTTGCCACGCTGGTTCTCAATCTGGTGGGCTTTGTCCTCATCTGGGCGCTGGAATTGAACAACGCCGATACGCTCGGGCATTTGTCGTTTTCGGGCCAGGCCCTGGCTGCCTGGTTCCAGAGCGTTACGACCCGCACGGCCGGTTTCAACAGTCTTGATATCGCCAAGCTGACCGACACCAGTACCCTGCTCATGATATTGCTGATGTTCATAGGCGGCGGCTCGCTCAGCACGGCCAGCGGCATCAAGGTGGGAACCTTCGTTGTGCTGCTTGCGGCCGCTTATTCGTATATTTTTCGCCGCAAGGAAATCGTGCTGCTGAAACGATCGATTTCTCCCGAAATCATCCAGAAATCCCTGGCTTTGCTGCTGATCAGCACCGCGCTTGCCTTTGCCGGCGTTTTCCTGATTTCCATCTTCGACAAGGCGCCATTCCTGAGCATAGTCTTCGAAGTGGTTTCAGCCCTGAGCACCGTCGGCCTGACCCGCGACCTGACTCCGCATCTATCGGCCGCCAGCCAGGCTATTCTTATTGTGCTGATGTACGCCGGCCGCCTGGGGCCTCTTACTCTGGTGTACAGCATTGCGACACAAACGCGCAGCCGGATCCGCTACCCCGAAACGGAAATGCAAGTCGGCTAAGCCCCAAACCCATACAGATTCGCGGGATTATCGACCAGTACCTTTTTCAGGCTTTGTTCATCGGCAACCCAGCGCCTCAAGGTATTGAGCAATACGCCATCGTCGGGTACATCGGCCTCGTTGAAATAATTGATATGAGGCCAGTCTGTACCCCACACCACATGATCCGGATTGGCCTTCAATATTCTTTCCGCAAAAGCGTCGATATCGTCGTAATGGCCTTTTTTATTGCTGTTCCGATCCGCTCCGGAAATTTTTGTCCAGACCGAACCGTCGGCCAGCATGGCGCACAGCTTTCCAAAGCCGGGATTGTCAATGCCCAGGGCGACATTCATGCGTCCCATATGGTCCACAACCAATGGCACCTTCAGTTTCGCAAGGCGCGGAGCCAGCTCGGGCAAGTCGGGGGCATGGACCCAGATCTGCGCATGCATGTCCAGGTCGCGCAGCAAAGGCGCCAGGGCTTCCAAAGCCTGCAAACCCACTCCATTCTTGTATACCGCCTGGCCATTGAGCTTGTACAGATTGAATCTCAGGCCCCTGATGCCCGCTTCGCGCCATGCTTTCAAGACCGGCAAGCCGATACCCTGATCGCATACGGCAACGCCTCTTAACCTGTCGGGATATTTGCCGAGCGCATCCAGAACCGAGCTGTTGTCGGTGCCGCAGGCGCTGGCCGTCACAAGAACACCCCGCTGAAGACCCAGCCGGTTCAGGTGCCATATAAACCGCTCTGCATCATTTTCCGCGGGAGAGTAGCTGCGCTCATCGGCCAGCGGATATTGTGCATACGGGCCGAATATATGTGCATGGGAATCGCACGCATTCTCGGGAATATTAAAACCGACCTTTTGAAACGTATCAAGAGGAGGACAACAGGGATTCGACATTTTCGGATTGCTCACCACTATTATTTCTGTAACTTGCCTTCGGCGCTCAGCTTGGCCGCAATTTTGTTTTCGTCATTGATCATGCCCATGAATTTCTCGGGTGTGGACGACATGGAGGTACTCCCCACTTTCCCCAGGATGTTCTGCACGGACTTGTCCTGGGCAACCTTCTGCAAGGCTTTGTTCAGCGCCTCGACAACTTCGGTGGGCGTATCCTTGGGAACGAGCAGGCCCGTGCTGGTAGATGCGTCCAGGCCTTTCACGCCCGACTCTTCAAGGGTCGGAACATTGGGCAGCGAAGGCACTTTCTGGGCAGTCATGACGGCCAGCGCTTTCAGGTTACCCGACTGCAATTGTCCAGCGGAGCTGCTGAGCTGATCGACCACCACATCGATCTGATTGCCCAGCAAGTCCACCAGGGCCGGGCCCGATCCCTTGTAGGGAATAGCTGAAAACTTGCAATGCGAGGCGTCCTCAAGGCGGATCAGGCCTATGTAGTTGGTCGTACCGATACCCGAATGGCCTACAGTGACCTTGCCGGGATTGGCGCACGCATATTTCAGAAGCGACTGGATGGTCTGAAATTTACTTTTGCCATTGACATCGATAATCAAAGGGGTCGACGCAACCAGCCCCAAGGACCGGAAATTCGCCAGCGTATAAGGCGTCTTGGTCATATACGGTGTTACCGCTATGGCGTTGGGCGTTGTCACAAGCAATGTGTAGCCGTCCGGGTTCGAACGCGAGACGAATCCCGCACCGATGGCCCCCCCCGCACCCGGCTTGTTTTCCACGATAACCGAGGCACCCAAAGCCTTCTGCAGGGCCGGAGCGATAGCTCGCGCCGTAATATCGAGGTTGCCGCCAGGCGCAAAAGGCACGATCAACGTTATGTTTTTATCCGGATAAGCAGCGAAGGCCGAACCGCATGCGGCCACCGCACAAGAAATAATCGATAGCTTTATTGCTTTGTTAGTAAACATTGTTGTCTCCAGAGATATATTGTTTAAGCAAGACTTGCATAACCGCCATTCAGGCTCAGGTCTTGTAAGAGGGGTCCAGCCTGTCCAGCTTTCTGAGCAAAGCCGGCCATTCCATCAATCCGTAGGGGCGGCGCGTCCCGGGCTGATAGTTGTTCCACGTTTCTTCCAGCGTTTTTTGATCCACCTGCCGCAGCGGTGTGTTGCAAGCCATCGCCGCCAGTTGGGCACGGCACGACAACTCGAGCCTGTGCAGCCAGTTGAATGCCTCGCCTATGCTTTTGCCTACCGTCAAAGCCCCATGATTTCTCAGGATCAGAGCTTCGTTTTGCCCCAGATCCTTCACCAGGGATTCCTTTTCGGCCTCATCCAGAACTACACCCATATAGCTGTGGTAGCCGATCTTCAAAAACCGCATCGCCGTCTGGCTGATCGGTAAAAGGCCACATTCCAGAGCCGAAACAGCCATGGTCGGCCAGCTGTGGATATGAATTACGCATGCAACATCGTGCCGCGCCTCGTGAATAGCGCTATGAATGACGTAACCGGCCTTGTTGATGCCGTAGTCGAGCTCGCCGAAGTCGGGTTTCGCCAGTATTTTGCCGCTGAGATCCACTTTGATCAGGCTGGACGCTGTGATTTCTTCGTACATCATGCCGTAGGCATTGATCAGAAACGCATTCTTTTCGCCCGGTACGCTCGCGGATATATGATTCGCCACCATATCCGACATGCCATACAGCTCGACCAGGCGATAGCATGCCGCCAGATCCACGCGCATTTGCCATTCTTCGGTCGAGCACTTGTCTTTCATTGAAGATATTTTCAACTGGTTATTTTCCATGGAACCCCCGGATATCCGCCTGATCTTGCCCAATAAGAATTGGGACAGGCCACATAACGCTAAACAAATATTGGCCAGACCATGACTCTATGCGCGAATCGAGAACTCCGCTAGACAGCAAAACACAAGAGGTGTTTAATAAAATTAAAGGCTTGTACCGGCCTTTTGCGAACAAACCCATGGCCGTACCGCCCTTTTTCGGCCTTATCCGGCGGCCGGCCCATACCAAATTACCTATCGGCCTCCTTCCCTATGGAATTAAAACAGCTGCATTATTTTGTGCGAGTAGTAGAACTGGGCAGTATGGGCCGGGCGGCCCTTGAACTGAATGTCACGACCTCGACATTGAGTCAGCAAATCAGCCGCCTCGAAAGCGAGCTTTCCACACGCCTGCTTCAACGCCTATCGACAGGCGTCGTACCGACCGGAGCCGGAATCGAATTCTGGCAGCACGCCCAGGCCGTGCTGCGCCAGGTAAAAATCGCATCCAGCGCGGCCCAGGCAGGACGCCTGTCCGGAAAAGTCAGCGTGGGAATGGCGCCCACCACGGCATTGATGCTGGCCCTTCCCCTCTTGAGAGCCATGCAACAGCGCTATCCCAAAATACATCTGCATATCGTCGAAGGATTATCGGGGCATCTGACAGCCCTGCTGGACTCCAGACGGCTGGACTTGACCATGCGATTCGATATGGGCGAGGATCACCGGATGAGTGTCACTCCGCTATTGAAGGAATATCTCTTTGTCATCGGCATGAATAATCTGTCCGGCATGCCCAAGGGCAAAAGCACCCGCCTGGAGCATTTGGGCAAATTGCCCCTTATACTGCCCAGCGGCCGCCACACCCTGGTGAGCATCATCATGAATGCCTTCAAGCGGAAAAACATCATGCCCAATGTCGTGGCGGAAATCGACGGGCTCAATACGCTCATAGGCGCGGTGCAGGCCGGCATGGGAGCCACCATACACCCCAGTTCGGCGACCTCGTTCATTCATAACGAAAATATCGTATTGATTCCCATCGCCGACAAGTCGCTGCATCGATGCAGCATCCTGACCAGCCAGCCAGACGAAGAACTGTCCCCCGCCGCCCTGGCAACACGCGTCGTGCTTAAAGATGTAGCGCACGGCTTGATTAAAAATGGCTTATGGGAAGGGGCGTCGATACTAGGGCCCGAGAGGTAATGGCCAAGACAAAGATAAAGGGCTTAGCCGATAATCGGCTAAGCCCTTTGTTTTGTTGGTCGGGACGGCGGGATTCGAACTCGCGACCCCTTGCACCCCATGCAAGTGCGCTACCAGGCTGCGCTACGCCCCGAAACCAAAGGGTTTAACCTTCGGCCCACTGGCCGAGGCAAACCCCGATCCAGCGAAGAACAGGATTCTAGCATAAATATCTGCGACGCCTGCCCGCCCGTATCAATTCAATTGGATTCCAGACTTGGCAATCACTTTGCCCAACAGTTCTTTTTCATCTTTGATGTAGTCGGCGAACTGTTCAGGCGTGCCTCCGATCGTTTCGGCGCCTTCATTCGCCAATCGGGTCTTGACCTCGGGAATCTCCAATACCCGATTCAACGCCTCGTTCAGTTTAAGGACAATGGGGCGCGGCGTACCGGCAGGGGCAAGTATGCCGTACCAGGAATTCGTCTCGTAGCCGGCCAGGCCGGTTTGCGCAATAGTGGGTACATCGGGCAGCGCCGCAAGCCGCTTCGAGCCGGTAACGCCCAGCGCAATCAGCTTGCCGCTCTGGATATGCGGCAGGATCGCCACCACGCTGCTGAACATCATGGGCACTTCCCCGCTTAACAAACCGGTAAGTGCGGGACTCAATCCCTTATAGGGCACATGCACCATGCTCACACCGGCCATTGACGTGAACATCAAGGCGGCCAGTTGCGAGGACGAACCATTGCCATTAGAGGCGTAATTGAGCTTTCCGGGCTGCGATTTGGCCAAAGCGATTAGCTCTTTCACGGAATGCACCTTCAGCTTCGGATGCACCACCAGAACCAGCGGCGACTTGGCCAGCAGCGTGATGGGGGCAAAGTCCTTGATAGGATCATAGGCCAGGTTCTTTCGCAGGCTGGGGTTGATGGCAAGGCTGCCTACACCGCCCAGAAACAGCGTATAGCCGTCGGGCGCAGCCTTTGCCGCCAGCTCCGCGCCTATGGTGCCGCCGGCACCCGCCTTGTTTTCAACAACGATCGATTGCCCGAGAATCCGCGACAGCTGATCACCGACAGTACGCGCCACATTGTCGTTGCCGCCGCCGGGCGCAAAAGGCACGATCAGCCGGATAGGCCGGCTTGGATAGCCGAAAGCCGGCTGCGCCTGCGCGGTGCCCATGACAGCGCCAAACGCCGCCAGAGCAAGAATTTTTATATACACATTGATCATTTTTTTTGTCTCCCAGACATTTCAATCGCGCCGGTGGCGCGGCATTTGAGTCCCGCCCATCCTATATTCTGTGCCTGGATTACGCAATATGGCGTACAAGGCAATGCACTCCCTCCCCCCTGCACCGTAAGCTGTTCAGACTATATGGCTCCCCCAAGGCGCCCTGTCTTTGCCACGAGCCGCCTCACAACCGATCGGACCAGTAAATTTCTCTCGGGTATTCGACTAATCGCCAGCCTTCTTTCAGGCTGGCGCATCGACCGTTTTGATACGTTCGAATTACCCCATAAAGCCGACCAGGTATTAAATCGCATGCCCTATGTTGCTGCCCCTTTCACATATCTAAGATGGGCTCGTCAAGACAGTTTCAAAACATTTAAAAAAAACGGCACTTGTAAACGATACACAGAAAAGCCTGACTGGAACGAAACAACAAAGCAGGAAAAATGCCCGTTAACCGTGTCACAGAAATCACGGCAACACGGACGCAAATAAGGGAGAAGAAGGTGCGACAACCTGCCGTTCGACTTTGTGCGCTGGTGTTGCTCCTGACATTACAGACCGCGTACTCAAAATCCTCTCAGAAGGCCCCCGCCCCAGCCCCGGCCCCGGTGCAGAACCTGGACAGCGGGAGCATCAGCGATGAGCCTCTGGGCGGAGTCGTCATCAATAGAACGGTGACTGTGCTGGGATGGGATTTTTACAAGAATTTCGCCGAAGTATGGAGGGCTAAATATATGAATACGAAATATACCGTAACCGTATACGAACGGCCCACCGCCCAGTACGGCAGCGAAGTATGGGTTCAGTACCGCCAGAATCGCGTATTCCACACGTTTCTGTCTCCGGCCCGATCCGCCGCAAAAGAGATCAGCGGAAGAGCCGTAGACATAGTCTACAAAAACGTAGTCGACACGAATGTCCAACGCTTGTTATTCAACGATGTAGATCTCGGACCCGAGGAGATGTAAATGAAAACGACACGAATCTGCAAGCAAACTCAGTCCGCCTTGCGAAACTCCTTGATGCTTCTGGCCTTGCTTGCCGGGTCCGCATCGGCCACCGAGCTGGTCTACACCCCTGTGAATCCGTCTTTCGGCGGCAATCCCCTGAATGGCCCGGCGCTGCTGGCCACGGCACAGGCCACCAACAACCATACCGATCCCGCTGCCTCCGCGGCAGGCCTGCAGGACCAGACTCCGCTGCAACAGTTCAACGATACCTTGCAACGGACCATACTCAGCCGCATAGCGGCATCGGCAACTTCGTCCGTCGTGGGAACCGACGGAAGCCTCAGGCCCGGAATAGTACAGACGGGCGACTTCACCATCAGTATTGTCGATGCGGGCGGCGGGCTTCTTAATATCACGACCACCGACAAGACCACTGGCGCGTCGACTTCATTCCAGGTGGGGCAATGAACACCCTCCACCGGGCCGCCGGACCCGTATCCCGGCGGAGAGTTCATCGCGCTTGCATGACTGCCCTGGCCTCGATATTGCTGAGCGCGTGCGCGGGCATTCATCACCCGCCTTCCGGCGTAAGCGATTCCGCCAAACTATCGCCAGCCACCCCCGCCACTCATGACCTGGTGAAGCTGCCTCCTCCAAAAAGCCGGACGGTAGTGGCTGTCTACGGTTTTCGCGATCAGACCGGGCAGTACAAGCCATCGCCGGACAGTTCATTTTCGACCTCCGTCACCCAGGGTGCGGCCTCGCTGCTGATCAAGGCCTTGAAAGATTCGAACTGGTTCATACCGGTCGAGCGCGAAGGTCTTCAGGAGCTCCTGACGGAGCGCCGTATCCTGCGGGCGACGGATGCCCCGCCCCAGAAAGGAGAACCTCCTCTGGCAACTGTCCCGGCTTTGCTGCCGGCTTCGATTCTGATCGACGGCGGCATCATCGCCTATGAGAGCAATGTGCGTACCGGCGGCCTGGGCGCCCGGTTCCTGGGCGTCGGGATGACCACTCAATACCGCGTGGACCAGGTGACGATAAACCTTCGCAGCGTCAATATCGACAATGGCCAAATACTGCAAAGCGTCTCGACAACCAAAACAATCTATTCCTACGAGATCCACCCCAGCGTTTTCAAGTTCGTCAATTTCAAGGATTTGCTTGAAATCGAAGGGGGAATTACGCGTAACGAACCCGCGCAGCTGTGCGTCAAGGAAGCTATTGAATCCGCCGTGGTGCATCTGGTGGTGGAAGGCCTGAAAGATCACAACTGGGCACTCAGGAACCCGAGCGACTGGAATTCGCCCGTGATCCAGCACTACGCTCGCGAAGAAAACAATTATGTAGTGGCCGACTTGCCTGCCCCTGACAAGGGCGCAGAGCAAGCCGCCACGACATCTCCGGTCCGCTGAGTACTCATGCGAACACGCCGTCACACCTTAGGGAGAATGTCATGATTTACTCGACAAGCGGAAACCCAAGCAGCATTTGCAAGCGCCCGCAAATCATTTTATCGGCTCTTGCGCTGATGTCCGCGGGCATCGCCCCGGGCCACTGCTTTGGCCATGACCTGGCATCGTCGCCGGAACTGCCGTCTTCCGAAATGACAACGGAGAATGTGAATCTGCAATATGTCACCATGCCCCCGCCCAAGAAAAAAAACCAGTTGTCGACTCAGGCACAAGGTACTTCGCAAACGGTAACGCTGTATCAAAACGGCAGCAATAACGACGCCAATATTGCGCAGGAAGGTTATGGAAACTCGGCTTTTGCAAGCCAGGACGGTGCGAAAAACATAATCGACCTGAAGCAATACGGGTATGGCAATGACACGCTGATCGCACAAAACGGCTACGCCAACAGCGCGCAGGTGACTCAGAAAGCGAATTTCACTTCTGCGCAAGTGCTCCAGGACGGCAGTTTCAATACCACGTCAGTCACTCAATATGCAGGAGCCCCGCCGCTCAAGGTTACTCAATACAACAGCGTCGGAGCCTATGCGAAAGTAATCCAGTACTAAAGACCGCTGGGTTGGGATGTATCTCAGGTCTTAAATTTGAGGAGAATCATAATGAAAATCAGTCTTTCAGCACTTGCATTGGGTCTTGCATTCGCGTTCGGGGCTCCCGCCATGGCGTCGAACACCGGCACTGTGTATCAGGCCGGCAGCGACAACGATGCGGCAATTACCCAAACCTACAACGACTATGCTCTATCGTCGATTGACCAGCGGGGCAGCGACAATACCGCCAAATCCGACCAGCACGACACCTACGCTTACACGAAAAGCACTATTGGCCAGGCCGGTAGCGACAATTTCGCCAAGGTAGACCAGCATGACGGCGGCAACATGGTCTCTTATGTATCCCAGGCTGGCGGCTGCAACGACGCCAGGGTTACTCAAACCGGCTGGAATCAGACCGCCAGCGTAATTCAGGCGGGCTGGGGCAATACGGCCAAAGTCACACAACACTAATAATAATCACCATATAAACGGCGACAAGACCGCAGGCGGAGTAGAGACTGCTCCGCCTGTTTACCATTTCAAGCACAACGGAGGGCAATATGATTGCCGACGCGAATTTGCATGTCTGGCTGGAGGCCAACACGAATGCACGGCCAGGCATTGTTACCCCATACGTGGAAAGTTCCGAAAGCGCACGGATCCACTACAGCTTGTCTGCCATCAAAGATGGCCGAAGCGGCTCGTCCAGAATCAGTCAAAGCGGAACTGTGACGGTGCCCGCAAAAAAACCGACGGCACTGTCGCAGCTGTCGCTGGGCGCGGGCAAACACGATGCCTGTCGAATCGAGCTGATTCTGACCAAGGGAGGCATGCCTGCCGGCACGTATCATTTCGACTGCCCTCGATAACACTTGAATATGGCTGTCGATACCGCCGTCGCAGGCGCTCGCTGTTTGACGATAGACTCTTTGAATCGCCCACGATAAAATGTACTTAAAAGTAAAACATTGCATGTATAGCCGCGTCTGGTAGTATATGAAAGTGCCTATTGTGGCAATGAATGCCGGACAGATTTCCTTAATATGTGCAAAAAACAGATATATTGACTATCAAGTTGCAACAACCATGCTACCAATTACTACTTGCTGTTCCTTGAAGTAAACAACATACGAGCGTCCGCCCGGTAATATTTCCCTTTTTACTGTTACCGGGCAGGGGCGTTGCCCTGGAGGGAAAAATGGCAACAGTCATTGTGGTTGAGCCGCATCAGCCAGCACGCATGAGGATCCTGCAGTTGCTCGAAACCATGGCGCCCGCGATTCAATGCGAAGGGGCCGATTACTCGAGGCTGTTTCAGAACGTGCCCGCACTCAACAGGGTGGATCTTGTTCTGTTGTCCGTTCCAGGCCAATACGAAAGAATGGTCGATCTGGTGGCCGCGGCGCGCGGCGGCTTTGCCCCTCATCGGATCCTTCTATTGTCGGATACCCCTACACTGCCCTATTCCCTGCACGACCAGCCTTCCATCCTGGCTGGCTATATACCCAAAGATTCGTCGCCCGACATGATGAAAGCCGCAATAACGTTGGTTTTGGCGGGAGGCAAGTGTTTCCAGACCGCCGACGGCTCATCGCTTGCAAGCACTGCACCGGCAGCCGTTTTACCTGCCGACAGCACGCCGCGCCGCCGTTGGTACGATAAACTCGATACCCAGGCCGCAAGGGCTACCGACGCAGCTATGTCCTTATCGGGGTTTGCCCACGATGCGCGGATGCCCGGGCCTGTGCCGGAAATGGCCGATCCAGGGCCCGATCTACCCTTGCCCGAAGAGCACGACCCGCTGTGCCCCTCGCTGGTAAACACCGAGGCGGCATTGCTGAACATCACGCCTCGGCAATACGAAGTGCTGGTACTCCTGGCGCGTGGCTACCCCATGAAAACGGTGGGACGGCAGTTGAACATTTCCGTCGCCACCGCCAAAGCGCACACCGAGACCTTATATCAGCGCCTCGACGTACACAACAGAAATGCGGCGGTGTATGCCGCTGTTTCCCGGGGGGCCACTCTGGGCTGGCGCAAGTCGGATCTGCCAGAGAACGCATCTACATAAGCTCCCGCCCGATCCGATTCCAAGGCCACCATACAGAACCTGCCGGGAAAATGTCTTGAATCCGCCATCCTGCAGATTCAGATCGGCATCCGGCTGAAAGCTCACTTCTTCCAGTTCATGACTTCCGGCGAAAGGTCCACATGATGGTAGTGCCTGAATATTTTATTTAGCCTGCCATTTTCCAGATTCGTCTGAACCCACTGATCCACCCATTTATCGAGCTCCGGATTGCCTTTTCGCAGGCCTATGGCAAGCATGAAATCTTTCATGACGAATTTACTTTCGAAGCGATTGCCGGTTTTTTTATTGAGCTCATCCAGGCTTACAAGGCCTGTCGCCACATATTGAACCTGTCCGGAAACAGCCGCGGTAATCAACGTTGCCACATCTTCGTAGCGTTTGATTTCCGCCCCCTTGGCATTTTCGGTGACGAGCTTGTCTTCCACAGTGCCGCGAGTCACGCCGACAGCTTTGCCCACCAGATCGCCGTAGCCCTTGACCGCCACATTCCTGGGAGCAATGATGACCTCCCGTATCAGTGAATAAGGGCGCGAAAAATCAATTACCTTGGCTCGCTCCGGTGACATGGACAACACGGAAATAACCAAATCCGCCTTGCCGGTTTGCAGCATGGGAATTCTGGAAGCAACCGGAACACCAACAATTTTGAGCTCCACTCCCAGGTCTTTGGCCAATTGTTTTGCAGTGGCCACATCCGACCCATCCGGCTGCATTTCCCCATTTGTGTACGTATACGGCGTAACGCTCAGTGACGTGGCAACCTTCAGCACACCGGCAGCCTTGATAGCCGCCAGCCCGTCTGCGTAAGATGCTGCGCTGGCTGCCAACGAAAACAGCAGCACGCTGAAAATTCGTGAAAAAACTTGGCGCTTACCCATTTTGATATAGCCTTCAATTAAAGATGTACGTTGTCCGATGTCATTTCTATTAATTATCGCTGCGAAACTCTTTAGGTGAAATAGGGATAACCCTGAAAGCCTGCTTAGCGCAAGTCCGCACAGGGCTCGTGCAAAGTTGCCGGAGAGCGTCGATATGTCGCCCTGAGGGTTGTCTATGCGGCAAGTTGCTGACAAATAACTGAAAATAAAGAGAAAATCGTGCAAATTCACGGCTATCCGGCACAGAATACAAACCAAGAATCTGTTTAGTGATAAATTTCGCTGGGGTGTTGGTATCGACGCAAAGGCTTCATATCAAACTCCTTCAACTTAGACACAAAGGAGATTCTCTTGACCACTTTCAAATTAAGCGCATGCGCCTTGTTTGCCACCGCCGCATTTGCTTCGGTGCCCGCCTCGGCCGCAGGTTCATGGCCCGACCATCCCGTTATTATCGTAGTTCCATTTTCGGCGGGTGGCGCCAATGACCTGGTTGCCCGCATTTTCGCCAAAGAGCTCGGCAAAGAGTTCAAACAAAACTTTATCGTGGAAAACCGCCCCGGCGCGGGCGGCATCGTGGGCGCGGCGCATGTGGCCCGCAGCAAGCCAGACGGTTATACCTATCTGGTGGGCTCCAACGGCACCGTCACCAACAGCCTGATCCGCTCCGATCAGCCCTATAAAGACGATCAGTTGACGCCCGTTGCGCTATTGGCCATAGCCCCCTCGATTATCGTCACCAACCCTTCCAACCCCGCAAACAGCCTGAAGGAATTCGTCGAAAACGCCAAGAAAAATCATACCGACCGCATTACCTTTTCAACCGCCGGAATGGGTAGCACACCCGATTTCGTGGGTGAAATGGTCAAACAGGAAACGGGGTTGCCTATCCAGCAGATTGCATATAAAAGCGGCTCGGAAGGCGTAACAGCTGTAATGAGCAATCAAGTCACCGCGACCTCGGAAGCCAGCATCGTTACGCTACCGCTCATCAAAGCCGGAAAGCTCAAGGCACTGGCAACGACCTGGGTGCACAAGCTGGCCAGCGCCCCGGAAATCAAGACCACCGCCGAGGAAGGTTATCCAAACATTCGAATCGGCCATTGGGAGGGGCTGTACGCGGCAACAGGAACACCGGCAGACATACTCGACAAAATGAATGCGGCAGTGCGGCAAGCTACCAAATCCAAAGATGTGCTCGATGCTCTGAGCAAAAGCAGCATCGAGCCGGGAAGCGGCACGCGCAAGGAATTTACCCAATTCACCCAGGATGAACGTGCTCGCCTGGGTAAAGTGGTGAAAAAAGGCAATATGAAAGCAAACTAGCCTTGAAGGTGCGCGGCAAGCCGTTTGCGATGCAAAACGGGACAAGTTCTCTGAGAAGGCTTAACATAAGGATCGGTAAGCCTGTATTCAGAAATAATTAAGCAAATATTAAGCTTCATAGTCCCGGAGATAAAAATGTATAAACGCATACTTGTCGCCACCGACGGCTCAGCCTTGTCAGACAAGGCTGTCCGCAATGCCATTGGGCTGGCCAAAATGGCAGGGGCCGAACTGATCGCCCTCAAGGTTGTAGTGCCTGTCCCGGTCAGTTACTGGGAAGGCTCCACCCGCCTCGACATGCAAGAGTCGGCAAACGCCGAGAAACGCCACCTCGATGCGGGCCGCAGCATCGTTGAAGCGGTTAAAACGGCCGGGGAAGCCGAAGGCGTCACGGTCACGCCCCTTACCTTCAGCGGCGATCTCATTGCACAAACCATTATCGCCTGCGCCGAAAAGTACGAATGCGAGCTGATTGTCATGGCGTCGCATGGTCGACGCGGCATCAATCGTGTATTGCTCGGCAGCGAAACCCTGCAGGTACTGACACACTCGCGCATTCCGGTCCTGGTGCTGCGATAAGGCTACCCCGCAAAGGCCAAACGCCTTGTGGCGACCCGCAAGCGCAATCGCGCAGGTATGCAGCGCGCAGGCGGTAAGCGGCCTGTATTTTAAAACAATCCCATTTCCAGTCTTGCCGCTTCGCTGATCATCTCACGGCCCCAGGGAGGATCCCACACGAGGTCGACTTTGACTTCGTCCACGCCATGAATGGCCAGCAGCTTGGCGCGGGCTTCATCCGCCAGCAGAGTGCCCATGCCGCATCCGGGGGCCGTCAGGGTCATGCTTATATCGATGCGGAAGCGCCCTTCCGCGATAGGCTTGACGACGCAGCTATATACCAGGCCAAGATTGACGATATCGATGGGAATTTCAGGGTCGTAGCAGGTTGCAAGCTGGCTCCAGGCGGCCTGCTCCACCGACTCGGCCGTGGCGGGCCCTTCGGCCGCCGCACCCGCCTCTGCAGCGACAGGTTCCAGACCCAAGGCATCGGCGTCGCTTCCGTCAATCCGATACAGATTCCCGCCCACCAGCACCGTGTAGCTGCCGCCCAACTGCTGGGTAATCTGCGCTACGCTGCCCTCATCCAGAGTAATCGGCGAACCCCAGGGCACCTTGACGGCGGCACAGTCGCGGGTCAATTCCACTTCATGCATCCGGTTATCCATCGTATACGCTCCTTTATTCCGTTTTCGCCGCGTCGGATGCATCGGTAATGGCATTGTGCAAGGTATGCCACGCCAGTGTCGCGCATTTGACGCGCGCGGGAAATTCCCGCACCCCGGCCAATACTTCGAGCTTGCCGAAATCGCGACCCTCGGGCGCTTTGTCGGTAAGCAGCGCGTGAAAATCCTTGAACAGGGCCTCCACTTCGGCCAAGGGCCTGCCTTTGACGGCTTCGGTCATGAGTGAGGCCGAGGCCGTTGAAATGGCGCAGCCGTGCCCGACAAAACTGACATCCGCGATCACTCCGCCTTCCGTTCGCAGATAGACCGTCAGTTGGTCTCCGCATAAAGGGTTGTAGCCTTCGGCCGTATGATTGGCCTGAGGCATGGAATGAAAATTACGCGGTTGCCGATTGTGATCGAAGATCACCTCCTGGTAGAGCTCACGCAAATCACCGCCGTGCTCACTCATGCTTGCCACCCTTGCCAAACATTGCCTGGGCCTTGAGTATGCCCGCAACCAGCGCATCGATATCGCGCTCGTCGTTGTACAAGGCGAGGGACGCGCGAGCTGTACCGGGGATGCCGTAACGCGTCATGACCGGCATGGCGCAGTGATGGCCGGCCCGTATGGCGATGCCTTCCGTATCGAGTATGGTTCCCAGATCATGCGGATGTATGCCTTCCACCACAAAAGACAGAATACCGGCCTTGTCGTGTGCGGTGCCGATCAGGCGCAAGCCCGGCAGGCGGGTCAAGGCATCGGTACCATACGCAAGTATGGCCTGCTCATGCGCGGCGATCCTGTCCATGCCCAGGCCCTGGACATAATCGATCGCGGCGGCCAGGCCTATTACACCGGCAATATTGGGCGTGCCCGCCTCGAAACGCTGCGGGATATCGGCATAGGTGGTACGTTCGAAACTGACCGTGCGTATCATGTCGCCGCCGCCCTGCCATGGCGGCATGGCCGAAAGCAACTCGTGGCGCGCATACAGGGCGCCGATGCCGGTCGGACCGTACAGCTTGTGGCCGGAGAACACATAGAAATCGCAATCCAGTGCCTGGACATCAACGGCCTGGTGCGCCACCGCCTGCGCGCCATCGACCAGCACCTTGGCCCCTGCCTCATGGGCCTGGCGGGCTATCTCGGCAATCGGGTTGACAGTTCCCAGGGCGTTGGATACGTGCACCACAGCGACCAGCCGGGTCCTTGGACCAAGCAGTTTCCCATACGCTTCCATATCCAGCTCACCGCGATCGCTGATCGGCACCACGCGCAATACCGCTCCGGTCTGTTCGCCTATCAGCTGCCAGGGCACGATATTGGAGTGATGCTCCATGCCGCTCAGAATGATTTCATCGCCGGGCTTCAATTGCGCGCGGCCCCAACTGAAGGCCACCAGATTGATGGCTTCCGTGGTGCCGCGGGTAAAGACGATTTCTTCGGAACGGCCTGCGTTGAGAAAACTCCGTACCCGCTCGCGGCCCGCTTCGTACAAGTCGGTGGCATGCTGCGACAGGCTATGCACACCACGATGAATATTGGCATTCGCGTCGCGGTAGAAATCGCGCTCGGCGTCAATCACCGAGGCGGGCTTTTGCGTGGTGGCGCCGTTATCGAGGTAAACCAGACGCTTGCCGCGTATCTTGCGCGCCAGAATGGGAAAATCCGCAGCTTGCTGCAAACGCTCTGCCACAGGGGAGAAATAGCCGGGCGCGTTCATGCAAGTTCCTCCAGCATTTCACCGCCCGGCAAACGCCTGCGCATGGCGACGGCGGCGCGCAAGCGCAAGGAATCAAGGCCAATGCGGGCCAAGGTTTCTGCCGCAAATGCGTAGGTCAGCAAATTGCGCGCATGAGCCGGATCGAACCCGCGTGAGCGCAGGTAAAACAGGCTGTTCTCGTCGATCTGGCCTACCGTCGCCCCGTGTGCGCATTTGACATCGTCGGCGTAAATTTCCAGCTCGGGCCGGGTATCGGCTTCGGCCAGGCGCGACAGTAAAAGACTGTCGGACCGCTGTTCGGCATCGGTACGGTCGGCGCCCTGGGCCACATAGATGCGGCCGGCGAATACGCCACGTGCGGAGCCATCGAGAATACCCCGATAGAACTCGCGACTGGTGCCATGCGGATGCGCATGATCGATATGGGTGTGATGATCCACATGACGTCGCGCGTCGGCGTAGTACAGGCCGTTAAGCAGGGTTTCACAACCCTCTCCGTCGAAACGAGTGGCAATATCGTTGCGCGCCAGCCGCGCGCCAAAGGATAATGAGTGCGAGACAAATACCGAGCCGCGCTCTTGAACGGCATCGATGGCGGCCAGGTGGAACGCCTGTTCGCCTTCTTCCTGCAATTTGCAGTGTGTAATGCGAGCCTCCGCCCCCAGATGACTGCGGGTGACGGCATTCGTAAAGGTCACAGCGCCCTCGGCGCCCAGATAATGTTCGATGATCGTCGCTTGAGAGTTGGCTTCGGCCACAATCAGATTGCGCGGAAAACTGGCTCCCTGGGCACTGGCGATAAAAACCAGGTGGATGGGAGCATCTACCGCAACGCCGCGCGCCAGGCGAATGACTGCGCCATCACAGGCCAGCGCCAGATTGAGGGCCGCCGTACTGGCGCCATCTTGTTCCGTCCCGAAAAACGGCCGGATACTTTCCGCGTCGCGATCCAGCACTGCCGCCAGGCTATCGATGCGCGCACCGGCCGGTAAAGCTTCGATCTCCGATAGCTCAGGGGTATGGCGGCCGTCGACGAAAACCAGCCAGTGACCGACCTGGTCGCGCCGCAAATTGTCGAGCAAGGATCGCGCAGTCACGGCGGTTGCGGGCGCGGCAAAATCTTGCTGCTGAAGCGTGGCAAGCGATGTGTGGTGCCAGTTTTCATGTTTGGCCACGGGCCAGCCCTGATCGGCGAAACGCTCCATGGCGCGCTGCCGGCCCGCCGCCAGCCACGGCGCGCGGGCACCCGGCGAACTGGCGGCTTGCCCACGAAACTGCGCTACCCAGCTTGCTATACCAGTCATGACGCGGCTCCCGCCGAAGCGGCTATCTCATCCTCGATCCAGCCATAGCCACGATCTTCCAGCTCGAGCGCCAGTTCACGGCCACCCGAACGAACAATGCGGCCATGGGCCAGCACATGCACATAATCCGGCACGATGTAATCGAGCAGGCGCTGGTAATGAGTGATCACAACCAGCGAACGCTCGGGAGAACGCAAGCGGTTGACCCCATCGGCCACAATTTTCAAGGCATCGATGTCCAGCCCGGAATCGGTTTCGTCCAGGATGGCCAGCTTGGGTTCCAGCAGCGTCATCTGCAAGACCTCATTGCGTTTTTTCTCGCCCCCTGAAAACCCTTCGTTGACCGAACGATACAAAAACTCTTCGTTCATGCTGACGGCCTTCATTTCCGCCTTGACGCGCTTGATGAAATCCATGGCGTCCAGTTCCGGCAAGCCGCGATGACGCCGCACCGCGTTGACCGCGGCCCTTAAAAAGTAGGCATTCGATACGCCAGGGATTTCGATCGGGTACTGAAATGCCAGAAACAGCCCGGCGCGAGCCCGCTCTTCGGCTGGCATACCAAGCAAATCCTGCCCTTCCCAGCTAACCGTGCCACGATCGACCTGAAAACTGTCACGCCCTGCCAGCACCTGGGCCAGCGTACTTTTACCGGAGCCGTTGGGCCCCATGATGGCATGTACCTCACCCGCATTGACGACCAGATCGAGGCCACGCAATATGGTTTTACCTTCAACCGAGGCGTGCAGATCTTTAATATCCAGCATGTTTCTTTCTCCTTAACCTATGCTGCCTTCCAGGCTCACGCCGAGCAGCTTCTGCGCCTCGACCGCAAACTCCATGGGTAGTTCCTTGAACACTTCTTTACAAAAACCGTTAACAATCATCGACACTGCATCTTCGGCCGAAAGGCCGCGCTGCATGGCATAAAAAAGCTGGTCCTCGCCAATACGCGAAGTCGTGGCCTCGTGCTCCACCTGAGCCGTGGGGTTGCGCACCTCGATGGTGGGAAAGGTGTGCGCGGCGCAATTCTTGCCGATCAGCAATGAATCGCACTGCGTGAAATTGCGTGCACCTTCGGCTTTGGGCGTCATGCGCACCAGGCCTCGAAACACATTGCTGCCCCGCCCCGCCGAAATGCCTTTCGACAGGATGGTGCTGCGCGTATTGCGACCCATATGTATCATCTTCGAGCCGGTATCCGCCTGCTGCCTGTGGTTGGTCAGCGCCACTGAATAGAATTCGCCCACGGAATCGTCGCCGCGCAGGATCACACTCGGGTATTTCCAGGTGATGGCCGAGCCGGTCTCAACCTGAGTCCAGGAAATGCGCGAACGCGCGCCACGGCAATCGCCCCGCTTGGTAACGAAGTTGTAGATGCCGCCCTTGCCGTCCTTGTCGCCGGGGTACCAGTTCTGCACAGTCGAATACTTGATGCGTGCATCGTCGAGCGCGACCAGTTCGACGACCGCGGCATGCAACTGGTTTTCATCGCGCATGGGCGCCGTACAGCCCTCGAGGTAGCTGACCGTGGCCCCCTCTTCGGCAATGATCAAGGTACGCTCGAACTGGCCGGAATTCTGGGCATTGATACGAAAATAGGTAGACAATTCCATCGGGCAACGCACGCCCTTGGGAATGAATACGAACGAGCCATCGGTAAAGACGGCGGAATTCAGAGCCGCATAAAAATTGTCTCCCTGGGGAACCACCGTACCCAGGTATTTGCGCACCAGATCGGGGTGGTTTTTCACAGCCTCTGAAAACGAACAGAAGATAACGCCATGTTCAGCCAGCTGTTTCTGAAAAGTCGTCGCCACGGAAACCGAGTCGAACACCGCATCGACCGCCACGCCGGCCAGACGAGCCCGCTCGTGCAGCGGGACACCCAGTTTTTCATAGGTGCGCAGTAATTCGGGGTCGACCTCATCCAGGCTTTTGGGGCCATCTTTTTTTAATTTGGGCGCCGAATAATAAATAATGTCTTGAAAATCAACGGCGGGGTAACTGACCTTGGCCCATTCGGGCAAGCTCATGGTCAGCCAATGACGGTAAGCCGACAGCCGCCACTCAAGCATGAATTCCGGCTCGCCTTTCTTGGCTGAAATCAAGCGAATCGTCTCTTCCGATAAGCCCTTGGGCACAGTGTCGGCTTCAAGCTCGGTCACAAAACCGGCGGCGTACTCTCGATCGAGAAACGAGTCGATTTTGTCGGTCACGGTATTCATTTATGCAGACTCCATGTCGTAGAGGTGATACTTTCAGCGCCGGCCTTCGACTCCAGGGCCGGTCGCTCTTGCAAGGGATATTCAAGGGGAATCGGGCGCACCATATCGGCAATGCTTACATCTTCGAGGGTGCGGCGCACAATCGCGTTGATGCGTTGCCAGTTCATGCGTATCTGGCAACTGGTTTCAAAGCTGCAAGCCCCTGGCGTGGCGCTGCATTCGGTCAGGCCAAACGGCTGATCTTCCAGCGCATCGACAATCTGGGCGATATTGATCTGGGCGGCGGGCCTGCTCAACGCATACCCCCCGTGAGCGCCGCGGCTGCTTTTAACCAGATCATGGCGGCCGAGCGCCTTGAGCACTTTGCTGACAGTAGGCTGGCCCAGGCCCAGTGTGGCGGAAAGGTCGGCTACACTGAAAAGATGCTTCGGACTACTTGCCATATGGGTGAGCACCAAAGTGCCATAATCGATGATTTTGCTGATACGCAGCATTCGCATTCTCCTCGAACGCATTGGTTGTTTATACAGTACTTCATTGGTACTATTTGTGTCAAGAAACACCCTAGAGCCAGAATGGCCGAAAGTTGCAATATTGCTGCAGCACACCAAATCGCCGAGACGAAAAACCGCGCAATTCGATATCGCGGAAACGTACTTTTGGTTACCATAGCGACAAATGAAATTGCGCTGTGATCCCAGCCGTTTTTTGCACCGCCGCAGTCCGGGCTACCGCCTTTCCAAAGACAACACGCCATGAAAAAAATACTACTGGTCCTGATAAGCCTGCTGGCCTGTTCCGGCGCGGCCCATGCCGACGCAACACTCTGGACCTACACCGGCACGGAAGGCCCCGCCAATTGGGGCAAGCTCAGCCCCGACTACGCGATGTGCGACAAAGGCCAAAACCAATCGCCCATCAATATCCAGAAAGCGCTCAATACGCCGCTTGCCCGCCTGCAGATTCGTTACACGGCAGCCGGCAAGGACATCGTCAACAACGGGCATTCAATACAAGTCGGTTTCGCCGCAGGCAATACGCTCACGCTCGACAATACAAGGTTCGAACTGCAACAGGTGCATTTCCATGCTCCGAGCGAAAACGAAATCGAGGGCAAATCCTACCCGCTGGAAGCACACTTCGTGCATGCCGACAAGCAGGGTCATTATGCCGTCATTGCCGTTATGTTCAGAATCGGCAAAGCCAACCCCGGCCTGGCCAAACTGTGGCGGCAAATGCCCGGTGAGGCCGGCAAGCCGACACTTCTGAAAGATAGCTTCAAGCCTGTCGATCTGCTGCCAAAATCACTTGCTTATTACCGTTACAGCGGATCCCTGACCACGCCACCCTGCACGGAAGGCGTGCGCTGGCTGGTGTTGAAAAATCCAATCACCGCGTCCAGAGGGCAAATCGAGGCTTTTGAAAAGGTCATGAAGCACCATAACAACCGCCCGATCCAGCCTTTGAACGCGCGAGTCGTGGTGAAATAGCGGCGCCAGAGGGGTGCCATGAGCCATGCCCAGCCGGTCTATGATGCAGCGGGAATGACATCCTGTCCTGCTTGCTGCAAGCGCCACATTTGCGCATAGCGGCCGTTTTCCTGCAGCAAGGCCCGATGCGTTCCGCGCTCGATGACACGGCCGTGATCCAGCACAATAATTTCATCGGCTTCGGCTACCGTCGACAAACGGTGGGCAATAATCAGGGTTGTGCGATTTTTGGCGATTTGATCGAGCTCTGCCTGGATTGCCCTTTCGGTACGGGTATCGAGCGCGCTGGTGGCTTCGTCAAAAATCAGGATAGGCGGATTCTTGAGCAAGGTCCGCGCAATCGCGACACGCTGCTTTTCGCCACCCGATAATTTCAGGCCGCGCTCGCCTACCTGGGTTTCATATCCCTCGGGCAGGCTGGTGACAAAATCATGGATGCTGGCCGCCCTGGCCGCCTGAATGATTTCATCGTGGCTGGCTCCCGGATTGCCATAAGCGATGTTGTACAAAATGCTGTCGTTGAACAGCACCGTATCCTGGGGCACAATACCTATGTGCTGCCGCAAACTGGCCTGGGTCATGTCGCGTATATCGACGCCATTTATTTTGACCGCTCCGGCGTTCACATCGTAAAAGCGGAACATCAAGCGCGACAAAGTCGATTTGCCGGCTCCCGACGAGCCCACCACCGCCAGTGTTTTCCCGGCGGGAATCGTAAAGCTCGCGTCAAACAAGATCTGGCGATTGGCCTCATAGCCAAAATCGACATGCTCGAAGGCGATGCTTGCCTGAGTCGTGCGTAGAATTCGAGCATCCGTTTTATCGGCGACCTCCTGGCCTTGCTCCAGCAAACCGAACATGCGTTCCATATCGGCCAGCGCGTGCTTGATTTCGCGATACACGAAGCCGAGAAAATTCAGAGGGGCATACAACTGGGTCAGGTAGGCGGAAACCAGGACCACATCGCCCACCGACATGGTTTTTTTCACGACGCCTTCGGCCGACAGCCACAGCAACAGCGTGATACCTATGGTGATGATCACCCCCTGGCCCATATTCAGGAAATTCAGCGATATCTGGTTTTTGACCGCCGAATCAACCCATTTCCCCAGATTGCGGTCGTAGCGATCCAGTTCATAACCTTCATTGCCGAAATACTTGACCGTCTCATAGTTGATCAAGGCGTCAATCGCCTTGCTGTTGGCCTTGCTGTCCAGATCGTTCATGCTGCGGCGATACACCATGCGCTTTTCGGTGACCAGCAAGGTGAAAATAATATAGGTCGCTATGGTGCCCAGGGTAACCACGGCAAACAGAAAGTTGTAGCGCCACAGCAAAATGGCCGCCACCATGCTGATTTCCAATAGAGTCGGCAATACATTGAAGATGGTGAAATTCAGCAAAAAACCGATCCCCTTGGTGCCGCGTTCAATGTCGCGGCTCAAGCCTCCGGTCTGCCGATGCAGGTGAAAACGCATCGATAAAGCGAATAAATGCTCGAACACCTTGGCGGCAATACGCTGGATCGCACCTTGGGTCACCCGGGCGAACAAGGCGTCGCGCAGTTCGCCGAACACGCCGCTGGCCAGACGCGCAAAGCCATAACCCACCAGGGCCGCCACCGGCAGCACAATAAGCGTGGAAGGCAGGCTTAGCTTGTCAACAATCTGTTTGAGATAGATAGGCAAGATCACGCTCGCCACCTTGGCCGCGATCAGACAGGCCAAGGCCAGCATTACCCGGTATTTGAATTGCCAGATATGCGGCAAAAGGGATTTGATGGTCTTGAGGTCGTTACGATTTTTCGGCGCAGGGCCGGTATGGGTGAGTCTCATGCTGCAACTTGAAAAAGGGCTTCAATTCGGAAATCAAACGGCGTGGTGGGCGCGAAAGCACAAATACAGATCGGAAGCCGGCCTGACCGGACGTCACTCATTTTTAAGATAGTCTTTCAGCCAATGACCGAGCTTGGCAGCCTTTGTGTTCAGGTAATGCTCGTTGAACGGATTACGGTTGACCGTCAGGGGAATCCTCTCGACCACGTTCACACCCAGTTCCCCCAGCATATCGATTTTTTTGGGATTATTGGTCATCAGGCGAAGGCTGGCTATGCCAAGCCGATCCAGCATTGGCCTGCACAGATCGTAACGACGCATATCGGCGGGGAACCCAAGCCGCTCGTTGGCTTCGACAGTATCGGCGCCTTGATCCTGCAACTGATAGGCCCGAATCTTGTTGAGCAGGCCAATGCCGCGGCCTTCCTGGCGCAAGTAAAGCACGGCGCCACGCCCTTCGGCCGCAATATTGCGCAAGGCGTGTTCCAGTTGCGCCCCGCAGTCGCAGCGCTGGCTGAACAGGGCGTCGCCGGTCAGGCACTCGGAATGGACGCGTGCCAGCACAGGCTCGCCATCATCGACCTTGCCAAGTACCAGCGCAAGATGCTCTTTGCCCGAATCGCGTTCGGCAAAAGCGTGCAATTGAAATATGGCCCACGGCGTCGGCAGATCGCAAGAAGCGATGTAATCGAGTTTGCCGTCTTCCGGAGCGCCCGAATTGGCATTTTGCGAGGAAAGCATGCAAGACCTTGGAAATAAATAAGCAGTTTAAAGCCCAACCGCCTGAAAAATCGACGGGAGGATTATAAAAGGAGCCGCCTGCCCAAAAAAACGGCAAACCAGCTTCCCCCCGCCGCACATCACCGGCGATTTCAGCAGCCTATTCCAAAACGGCAATCGTCGCAGAGCCGGTCAAGTCACTGCGGCAAATCGAACAGCAGGACTTCGGCTGCCTGGGCCTGATCCAGGGTAACTCGGGTTTCATCGGTTATTTTCAACGCGTCTCCGCTCGACAGGCGAACGCCATTGACCGTAACCTCGCCGCGAGCCACATGCACATAGGCACGACGGCTTGGCGACAATGGATAGTCGACTCGATCGGCGCCATTCAAAATGGACGCAAAAACACTGGCATCCTGGTGAATCAGCACCGAGCCGTCGCGGCCATCGGACGAAGCGATCAACCGCAACTGGCCATTTTTGGCGGCCTGGTCAAAATGCTTTTCTTCATAGCTGGGTGCAATCCCGATTTGATTGGGCTCAATCCAGATTTGCAGAAAATGCACTTCTTCCGACTGCGAATGATTGAACTCGCTGTGGCGCACGCCGGTGCCCGCGCTCATGCGCTGCACATCGCCATAGCGGATCACCGAGCCGGTACCCATGCTGTCCTTGTGCTCCAGGGCGCCATCGAGCACATAAGAAATGATTTCCATGTCGCGGTGGCCATGAGTGCCAAACCCTTGCGCAGGCTGCACCCGGTCTTCGTTGATCACCAGCAAAGGCCCGAACCCCATTTGCCTGGGGTCGTGATAATTGGCGAAAGAAAATGTATGGCGAGAATTAAGCCAGCCGTGATTGGCAACTCCACGATCCTCGCTCTTGCGGATTTCCAGCATGATTATCCACTCCTTGATATAATATATTCAATAATTTCGAACAATAAAAATTGAAATAACTGCGATGTATCAATTATGAATCAATCGAGTTAAAAATAAAAACGGAAAATTTACCAATCTATGATCGAAAATATCGAATGTTTAAATTAAGTCTGGAAGCATTGCTGATTATTGACGCCATCGATCGCACGGGGTCCTTTTCCGCCGCCGCCAGGGAACTGCATCGCGTGCCTTCCACCATATCCTATACGGTCGCCAAACTTGAAGATGACCTGGGAGTGCAGGTTTTTGAGCGCGCCGGGCCGAAAATCAAACTGACTCCGGCTGGCCGCGAACTGCTCGGCGAAGGCCGCTACCTGCTCAAGGCGGCCGAAGATCTCGAACAGCGCGTGCAGCGTGTCGCCTCGGGCTGGGAAACCGAGTTCGCAATCAGCATGGACGCCATGTTCTCGCCCATTTCCTTAAGCGAAGATATCAAGGCGTTCTACGCCGCATCCGGTAAAACCCGCCTGCGTTTTACCCAGGAAGTCATGTCTGGAACCTGGGAGGCGTTACTGGACCGGCGCGCAGATATGCTGGTTGGCGCGGCGGGCGACGGCCCGTCGGGAGGCGGCTATGTGGCAGTACCCATGGGACGCATCGGATTTACTTTCGTGGTGGCGCCGACACATCCCCTGGCGGGTTTGCAACGTCCTCTTGCAAAAGCCGATCTGCACGGGCACCGAGCCATTGCCGTGGCGGATTCGGCGCGCAAATTGCCCCCCCGCACTGTTGGGCTGCTATTTGGTCAAGATAACCTGACTGTCCCTGACATGCGCAGCAAGCATGAATTCCAGCGCGCCGGACTCGGATTCGGCTTCCTGCCCGAACCTTGCGCGCGCAAGGCGATAGCAGCCGGTACGCTCGTGGCAAAAGAGGTGGAGGAGCCCAAGCCTCAAGAAACGTTCTA
Source organism: Paralcaligenes ginsengisoli (assembly GCF_054781135.1). Taxonomy (NCBI): domain Bacteria; kingdom Pseudomonadati; phylum Pseudomonadota; class Betaproteobacteria; order Burkholderiales; family Alcaligenaceae; genus Paralcaligenes; species Paralcaligenes ginsengisoli. The sequence goes on along the minus strand of NZ_BAAGUZ010000031.1, from coordinate 124,704 downwards.
CCTGGCCTGGCGTACCGGAGAAAACGGTGCCGCACTCAATTGGTGGAGAAAACAGTTGAGCCGGAATACAGTTTTGGAGCGGCTTTCCCGCGCCACAGCCGAACAGTACGGCGCATAGCCGGCCCAGAACCCGCACCGTTTCTCATCAATGCCCTGTCAAAACACCCTTCTGCTCCAGCAGCACATCGTAAAAGGCCCTGGCTGCGCTCGACAGGCTTTTCTCGCGCCGCCGGATCAAATACAAGGAACGCTTCAGGCGGTTCTTGGGCGACAAGGGAATCACGGCAATATCGGGGTGCCGGAACTGATACAGCGTCATGGCCGGCACAAGGCTCACGCCCAATCCCGCGACAACCAGGCCGGTGACCGAAGCCAGATGATCGACCTCCAGAAATGTGCTCATGTCTGAAAAGACACTGTTTTGCGCCAGGCTCCGCCGAATGCTGCTGGTTTTGCCCAACTAAATAAACGAGTTTCCTTTCAATGCCTTCAAGGTAATTGAGGAATTGCCGGCCAAAGCATGATCGCGCCGACACACCAAATAAAAATAATCCTCGCACAAAGGCTCGGCCATCAGGCCTGTCATATCCTGCCCTTCGGCCGCCACCGCAATGTCGGCGCCTCCCTGCCGCACCAGATCCAGACAGGGCTCCAGCAAGGCATCGTGCAACTGCAATTCGATATCCGGATACTGCGCGTGGAACCGGGCATATATCGTGGGCAACCAGCCTGCCGCCAGCGACGGCAAGGCGGCGACAGATACCCGCCCCTTGCGCTTGGCCACATGGTCCTGGATATCGGCCATGACAGCATCGAAATCGTTCAGCAGGCGCAATGCCGATTCATTGAACAACTCGCCCTCGGGAGTCAGCTCCACGCGCCGTGTGGTTCGATCGAATAATCGTACTCCGGCAACATCTTCGAGCGATTTTATAGAGGCGCTGAATGCTGGCTGTGTCTGATGGCAGCGCTGGGCAGCCCTCGTGAAATGGCGCTCCTGCACCAAAGCCACAAAGGCCCGCAGTTGTCGTGACGATATATTCATAAAAATACTCGATCAATAGATACAGAATTTCTATTTTACTTATTAATTACGGAACCCTATAGTTGCGTCAAATCAACGACTCCAAGCAGAACGATGGCTTCGACACCATTACAAATAGGCTGCGCCAGCGGCTTTTCAGGAGACCGCACCGACGGCGCCCTGCCGGTCGTGAAGACTCTGATTGAGACGGGAGGCCGGGCACTGATATTTGAAACCCTGGCAGAAAGAACCCTGGCGCTTGCTCAACTGGCAAAGAATCAGGACCCCGAAGCGGGCTACGAGCCGCTGCTGAGCGAGCTGTTGAGCCCCATTCTGGCGCTGTGCCTGAATCACGGAATTCAGATCGTCAGTAATTTTGGCGCAGCCAATCCGCCTGGCGCCGCACGGCGCATCGAACGACTGTCGCACGAGCTTGGCCTGCGGACGCCCCGCATCGCCACCCTGAGCGGCGACAACCTCGATAGCGCCGAGCAACGCGCCTTTCTACGCGACCGCCTTGGGGCGGAATTCGATCGACTGGATATCGTAAGCATCAACGCCTATCAGGGAGCCGCCGAGATTGCACAGGCATTGCAGGCCGGCGCTCAGGTGGTTGTCGCCGGCCGCGTCGCCGACCCGTCCCTGACGCTGGGCCCCGCCCTCGCACACTTCGGCTGGCAAGCCGACGATTGGCACAGGCTGGGCTGCGCCACCATGGCAGGCCATTTGCTGGAATGCGGCACTCAGGTCACGGGCGGCTACTTTGCCGTACCCGGCTTGAAAGAGGTGCCAGACATGCACAAGCTGGGATTCCCCATAGCCAGCATTGCCGAATCCGGCGCCTTATCCATTACCAAAGCGCGCGATACGGGCGGAATCGTCACGACCCAAACCGTCAAGGAACAATTACTGTACGAAGTTCACGACCCCGCGGCATACCTGACTCCTGACGTTACCGCCGACATCAGCCGGGTTCATGTTACGCAGACTGCGCCGGACCAGGTTGCCGTCGACGGAGTGACCGGATGGGCCAGGCCTGAAGAATTGAAAGTGAATATCTGCTATCGCGGCGGCTGGCTGGCCGAAGCGGAAATCTCGTACGCCGGTGTCCAGGCCGAAGCGCGCGCACGCCTGGCTGCCGAAACGGTACGGCGGCGTATCGGTGGGCAGCTTGATTTGCGCATTGATCTGATCGGCACCTTGAGCATATTTGGCGATGACGCCGGCGAACTATTGCGGCGGCATGCTCATGGCCGCGGGCAGGATATACGCCTGCGCGTTGCCGCGGCCCATCCGGAAAAAAATGTCGCCGAACGCGTATTGCGCGAAGTGACGGCGCTGTATACCTGCGGCCCGGCGGGTGGCGGCGGTGTACGTACATCGCTGCGCCCACGCCTGAACAGCATTTCCAGCTCGGTGCCCCGCGATCTTGCGCCGGCTGGCTGGCAATTCCTGAGGCCTGACCAACATGCATGACGACACCACTGTAATCGTGCCCTTGTACCGATTGGCGCATAGCCGCACCGGCGATAAAGGCGATATTTCAAACATCAGCGTCATTGCCTGGCAGGCCGATTACTACCCATTGCTCAAGGAACAACTGACCGGGCAGGCCGTATCGGAGTGGTTCTCACATCGGCAACCCAAAAGCGTACGACGCTATCTGGTGGAGTCGATAGGCGCCATGAATTTCGTACTGGATGGCATCCTGGACGGCGGCGTAAACGACGCCCTCAATCTGGATACGCACGGCAAGGCCCTGTCTTTCTATCTGCTCGATTTTCCCATTCGAGTCGATGCGCACCTGGCATCGACTTTGCCCGATATTCAATCCCTATAAACCCAAGGAGACAAACCACTATGATTCGCCGCTTTTTGAATAAAAATATTCTGCTTGCCCTGGCACTGGGCGCCTGCCTTCCATGGCAGGCCCAGGCCGCTTCCTACCCTTCCAAGCCGATTACATTCGTCGTGCCTTTTGGCGCCGGCAGTGCTACCGATCAGTTGGCACGGGCCCTTGGCCAGGGCATTACGGAAGAAACCGGCGATGTGGTGATCATTGAAAACAAGCCTGGCGCCAGCGCCATGATCGGCGCCAGCACTGTCGCCCGCGCCGAAGCCGATGGCTATCACGTGCTCATCACCACCAACACCTCGCAGGCCGCCAATCCGCATTTGTACAAAAAACTTTCGTACGATCCGGTGAAAGACTTCGAACCGGTTACGCTGCTCGGTACCGGCGGACAAATCATGGTGGTGAACCCATCATCTCCCGCAAAAACAGTAGAAGACTTTATCGCTCTGGCCAAGAAACAGCCCGGTAAAATGACTTTCGGCAGCGGCAGTTCAAGCAGCCGCGTGGCCGGTGAGCTATTCCAGCAAATGGCGGGCATACAGATTCTGCATGTGCCTTATAAAAGCAATCCGGCGGCCATTACCGATGTACTCGGCGGCCAAGTCGACATGATGATGGCCGATATGGCCACAGGCCTGCCGCAGGTGCAAAGCGGCAAGCTGCGGGCTCTGGGCGTCACCATGCTGACACCGTCGGCGCTGGCGCCGAACGTGCCGACCATCGACAAGGCAGGCGTACCCGGCTACGAAATGGGCTACTGGTTCGGCGCCTATGTGCCCGCCAGGACTCCCGCCGCCGTCGTCGATAAACTGCACGACCTCCTGGTAAAGGCGGAGACGCACGCCGCCGCGACCCGTTTCTACACACAGACAGGCACGCACCCGGTAGTCTCGACACCGAAAGAATTGCTGGCTTTCCAGAAGGCTGAAACGGAAAAATGGGGTGTAATCATCCGCAAGGCCGGGATACAGCCGGAATAAGCCGGCAATCGATTCAAAAAACCTTGGCGCAAAGCCGAAGGGCCGCCTGCAGCGCTTGCGCCGCGGGCGTAGGCACCATATCTTTTCGCCGAAACATATGCACCGTTGCATGAGCAATTGGCTCACGTACCGGAATCAGATCAACCGAGTGGCGCATATGACTGACTTCCAGAAGCCGACGCGGCAGCATAGACAATAAATCAGACTCCGCAACGAACTCCAAGGCCGAAATTGCCGAATCGCAATGCATCATCGGCACCGGCGCCTCTATACCCAAGGCAGAGAATGATGCCTCAAGAATATCGCCTGGCCCATCGATCGGCCCGCAACTGATCCAGTTGGCACGGCTCAGGCCTGACAGGCTGCCAATGCCACATAAAGGATGCCCGGCGCGGGCGACCACTCCCATCTCGCCGGTAAACAGTGCCTCAGTTTGATAGTGAGTCAGGGCATCGCTGCCTGGCAAGGGGCCGATTGCAAAATCCAGAACAGCGGCATCCAGCTTATCGAACACCTGCGGAAAAAGGCCATCGGTGATGCTCACGCGTACTTCTGGATAATCGCGGCGAAATAAGGCCATGGCTTTAGGCAAGAGCAGCACCAGCGCCACTGGCGACACGCCAATACGGACATGCCCTATCCTGTTGCCGCGCCGCTGCTCGATTTCCTCGTGCGCGCGCACCATTTCGCGTTCGATTTTGCGAGCGCGCAAAGCCAGGCGCGCACCATCTTCGGTCAGGCGAGTACCACGCGCACTGCGTTCAACCAACTTGACGCCCAACTCAAGCTCAAGCTGCTGAATACTGCGCGTCAGGACCGGTTGGGCAATCCCCAAGGATTGAGATGCGGCGCTTAGGCTTGAGTGCTCGGTCAAAGCCAACAGATTACGCAACTGCGAAAAACGCATGCGTGTTTCTCCATGTTCCGATTGAGACAAACTTGGATATTGAATCATTTCGGCCGACTCAGCCATACCTTAAAGGCATGAAATCAACCCAAAACAGCCCTGGTCATTCCGAATCAAAACATTAACATGGGCTCATGACCTCCTTCACCATTTCTAGCGGAGAACACCATGTCTGTCATTGATAACAGTGCAGTTCCAGCGTACCAGATCCCCGGCATCGAGCATAGGACCGTCGCAGGCCCCAAAGAAAACATGCGCCAAATGGAAATGTGGATGCAAACTATTGAGCCTGGCGGCGCCACCCCGGTTCACCGCCACGACTGCGAAGAGGCAATTGTCGTCTTGACCGGCAGCGGCGAATGCGTGATTGATGGCGTTTGCACGCCATTTGGTCCCAACTCCACACTAACCTTCCTGCCCAACGAAGTACACGAAATCAGAAATACCAGCACGGTTCCGATGAATATCGTTGCCGCGCTCAGTATGGCACCCGTAGACGTGGAAACCGAATTTGGCCAGCGCGTGACGCTCCCGTGGGATCAGCACTCCTACGCGAACTAAGGGGCCGGATATGTCCAAAAAAAGTCTGGACAAAGCAGCAGTTGGCAATCGGGATAAGCATCCGCGCAACGTGCTCTTCATCATGTGTGACCAATTGCGGCGTGATTATCTGTCGTGCTATGGCCACCCGACTCTACGCACCCCGAACATAGACTGGCTGGCAGGACGCGGGGTTCGTTTCGATAAAGCCTATGTACAAGGAGCGGTCTGTGGCCCTTCGCGTATGTCCATTTACACGGGACGTTACGTATCCAGCCATGGAGCCATTTTCAATTTTGTGCCTCTACGCGCAAGTGAGAGGGGGCTGGGCGATTATCTTCGTGAAGCAGGCATTCGCACGGCCGTGGTAGGTAAGACCCATATCGAAAGTGATGTGGAAGGCATGTCCAGGCTGGGGATCCAGTTCGACACCATGAAAGCGGTCATCGCTTCCGAAGGAGGATTTGAACCCTATGTCCGCGATGACGGCATCTGGCCCTTTGATGGCCCCAAAGGACTCAATCAATATGACATGTACCTGCGTGCCAAGGGCTACACAGGCACTAATCTGTGGCATGAACATGCCAATTCGTCTCGGGGCGAAAACAGCGAACTGCTTTCGGGCTGGAATTTGCGCAATGCCAACCAACCCGCTCACATCGAGGAACCTGACTCAGAAACGGCGTTCATGACCGACAGGGCCATGGATTTCATCCGTGCACGCGGCGACCAACCATGGTGTCTGCATCTTTCATACATCAAACCGCACTGGCCCTACATCGCTCCCGCTCCCTATCACAACATGTACGGACCCGAAGACATACTGCCCGTCATCCGGTCTCAAACAGAACTCGAGGACACGCACCCCGTCACCAATGGTTATCGCCAGTGGGACGTCAGCCGTAGCTTTTCCATCGAAGCAGTCCGCCAGCGCGTCGTTCCCACATACATGGGCTTGATCCGGCAAATCGATGACCACCTGGGCCGCCTGTTTGAGTTTCTGCGCCAGCACGGACGATTGGAAGACACCCTGATTGTGTTCACCAGCGATCATGGCGATTATCTGGGGGATCACTGGCTGGGTGAAAAAGAACTATTCCACGACACGGTATCGCGGGTTCCACTGATTATTTATGATCCGTCGGCCCAGGCTGACACTCGCCGCGGCAGCAGCGATTCCTCGCTGGTAGAGTCAATCGACATTCTACCCACGATACTCGATTCACTTGGGATCGCGATTCCTGAACACATCATTGAAGGTCGTTCGCTCAAGTCGCATCTGCATGGCACGTCTCCAACTCACTGGCGTGAATCGATCTTTAGCGAGTTCAATTTCGGCTTTCGGGACAGCGTACGTGGCCCGCTCGGACGTTCAGTCGACCGCTGCCATGGCATCGTAGCATTCGATGGACGATGGAAATACGTGCACTACGACGGCCTGCCGCCACATTTGTTCGATTTGCACAACGATCCAAACGAACTGGAAGACCGCGGCAAGGACAACGCTTTGAACGATGTCAAGGCCGATATGAAAGACTGCCTGTTCGACTGGATGTTCCAACGCAAACGCCACCCCACCATCAGCCTTGCCGCCGCGGATGCCTACCACGCGCGCGAACAGCGAGCCGTCAAGATCGGTTTGTGGTAATCAATACATTATCCTTAAAAACTGGCAAGAAGGAGACAAGATGAGAAAACTGATCAGCCTGCTGCTACTGATGGCCGGACTTGGGTTCGGGGCAAATTCCACTGCTGCCGCAACATACCCGGACCACCCCGTCCGCATTATCGTCACGCTTACCGCCGGCAGTCCGCCAGACATAGTGGCACGCCTCGTCGCCCAGAAACTGGGCAAAATGTGGGGCCAACCCGTCATCGTCGAAAACAAGCCTGGCGCTACAGGCGCTATCGGCATGGCTGACGTGGCCCGTTCCAAGCCCGACGGCTACACCATCGGCCTTCTGTACATGACTCACACCGTTTTACCCAGCCTAATAGGCAAGCTGCGCTACGATACCAGCAAGGACCTGGCGCCCATTGGCCAGGCCGTCTGGGCTTACAACGTATTATGCGTGCCTGCCAACAGCCCCTATAACTCCATACAAGACATCGCCACCGCGGCCCGTGCCCAGCCCGGAAAGATTACCTTCGGATCGGGGGGCAATGGTTCTCCATCTCATTTGATCGCCGAACTGGTGCGCCAGAAACTGGGGATTAAGCTCACGCATATCCCATATCGCGGGCCATCTGAAGCTCTGTCGGGATTGCTCGGGCGGCAAACCGACATGATGTTTGTAACCACCTCTGTAGCGGCAGAAAACATCAAAGCTGGCCGGCTAAAAGCCTTGGCTGTTACTGGCAGCCAGCGGCTCGAATCCATGCCTACGGTTCCCACACTGGCCGAACTGGGCATCAAAGGAATTGAATTGCGGGAATGGGAAGGCTTCGTGGCACCTGCCGGTACACCGACGGATATCATCGCCTTATGGGATCAAAGCCTCGGCAAGGTGCTGGCGATGAGCGATGTGAAAAAGAAATTCGGAGAGCTTGGGCTAGAGCCTCAGGCCAGCACCCCCGCTGCCTTCAAAACGATGATCGATTCTGATCTGAAACGTTGGCCCTCGGTCATTAAAGCCGCTCATATCGCCGAGAATTAAGGCGGCCACCCACGCCGGACGCACGCTCATGGCCAATCATCTCGACCTTACTTCTTCGCAACACGAAACGCAGTACAACCTGCGCCGGGCGCATCCTGATTTTCAGCATATCCTGGCCGATTGGCAAGAACAGTCGGCACAAACCCGCCGTGACCTGGCGATGGCGCCGAATCTGCAATACGGCCCGTCAGAATATGAAACTCTGGATCTTTTCTCTGCCAAAAATGAACATGCACCGCTGATTTTATTCATACATGGTGGCTATTGGCAAAGCGGCGATAAGCGCGATGTATCGTTTGTGGCGCGCTACCTGGTGGAAGCAGGCATAACAGTGGGCATTAGCAACTACGGCTTGGCGCCCGGCACTACGTTGGCCACTATGGTCGAGCAAACCCGGCGGACACTGGACTGGCTACACGCCAATGCAGTCCGATTCAATTTCGATCACCGACGCATCTACTTGATGGGACACTCCGCGGGCGCTCATCTCGCCGCAATGATGCTTACCAGGCACGGCCTCCAAGCCGCCAGCCCTGCCCCCCAGGCCGCGGGCGCACGCAATACCCCGAATCAGAATCCCGATCACTCCGGTAATTACGAAAACGGCAAGCCTGCAGTTCAAGGTGTCATCGCGATCAGCGGCCTGTTCGACCTTGCTCCGCTACTGCAGACCTCGATTAATCAGGCTTTGCAACTCAAACTCGGGGAGGCCGCCAGGCTCAGCCCCGTTCATTTGCAAAAAGAAGTGACCAGCCCTTTATACACCTTGGTGGGCGCGCGGGAAACTGAAGCATTCAAGACTCAGGAGCTCGCCATTGCGGCCCACTGGAATCAGGTATACCCGCTACCCCATGTTCCTGATAAGCATCACTACACCGTGCTGGATATCTTCATGGATCCTGCCAACCCATGGCTGAGGGAGATTGCTGCGCGGGTAACCAAGAGCAGGATCGGCTTTCCAGCCAACCGATAAACGGCATCATACACTGCCTCTCACCGTCCGCAACGTCTTGTTACTCGGCTGGCGCCGTTCAAAATTCATACAGACTCCAACACCTTATACAATAAACGACCCGATCGGGGAAAACCGGAGAATGTATGTCTGTTCCAAACTTCGATTATGAAGCAAAGCTTGTTGCATGCGCCCAGGGCGACCGCAAGGCGTTCCAGGAATTATTCCGGCAAGAATCGCCACACATGCTGGCATTGGCCACCAAAATGCTGTCGCAGCGCGCCGACGCGGAAGAAGTGGTGCGCGATTCATTTGTTCTGATCTGGAAAAATGCGGCCAGCTATGAAGCCAGCCTTGGAACAGCGCGGGCCTGGATATACAGCATTATGCGATATCGCATCCTGAATCGCCTGCGCCAGTCGGGACGGCACGTTCCCGCCGATGCCGAGTGGATAGACACCCTGCCCGACAATCCCGCTGTCGAGCCCGAGGGCGCGAATCACCTGGCTAGCGATCTGGCGCAACTCGACGATGTGCAACGCCGCCCCATACTCATGGCGTTTTATAACGGCTTCACCTACGAACAAATCGCCGCTCGGCTGGCCATTCCCGCCATTCAGATAAAAACGCATGTACGCGCCGGACTGCGCACGCTTCAGGAGATTCACCAAGCATGAGTACCGAGCAACTGGCCGATGACGACCTCCTGATCGCTGAATACACTCTGGGGCTATTGAATCTGCAGGAAACCGCGAAGGCGCAGGCCCTATTGGGCAACTCCCAGGATGCCGTAGTGGCGGCGCTTAAATGGGAAGACCGGTTTTTAGGCCTTGTCGATCAGCTCCCGCCCCTTGAACCATCTCCTCAGTTGTTGCAGCGCATACAAGCTGCCCTGGGACAGGAAATCACGCTTATCGAACGTCGCAGCGTCTGGCCTCGAGTGTTCAAAAAAATCATTTCCGGAACATGGGGATCCATCTGGCTCTGGCGCCTGATCTGCGTCGTGCTGGCGCTGGCGGCAACAACCTTTGCGCTCAAGCCCAAACTGTCGATCCTGCAAGTAACCCCCACGCAAGCCGCGGTGCTGCAAGCCCCTGGCCAAAGTTCTACACCCGGTTGGGTGGCAACCACCGATCACCAGCATAATCTGGTATTGAAGCCTCTGGTGCGGATCGACGTGCCGGCCGACTCTTCCGTGCAGCTCTGGACGCACGCCACTGAAAGTGAACCGCCTCGTTCACTGGGGGTGATCGATCCAAATCAGGCCATCACGGTTCCAGCCGCCACGATAGGCCAGGTAAAGCCCGGCCAATTGTTTGAGATTACCCTCGAAGCCAAGGGCGGAGCCCCTTCGGGCAACCCGAACGGCCCTGTTCTGTTCATAGGCCGCATGGTTGCAATCGGCCCTTGAACCAGGGCTCGTACAAAAGATCAATCTACTTCAGGCAATCAGCCTGAGGGCTACCAATGTCAAGGTCGTAGCCAGCGTCAAACGCACCATTCTCTCGGGCAGGGTGCGGGAAAGCCTGGCTCCGAGCCAGATTCCAGGAACAGAGCCCAGCAACAGTGCACCCAGCAGATCCCAGTGCACATGCCCAAGCCATAAATGCCCCAAGGCTGCCAAGGCGGTCAAAGGCACGGCGTACGCAATGTCCGTACCGACTATTTCCGAAGGCTTGAGCGTCGGATACAGCAGAAATATCAAGGTCGCACCCACCGCGCCCGCGCCGATCGAAGAAATGGTGACCAATGCGCCCAGCACCGCTCCGACTGCGATCGTAGCCAGCTTCTGGCCGCGGCCTTGCAGGGGATACCAGGAGCAATGTCGCAAGAACGCGAGCAGGCGCGGCCGCAAGGCAATTGCCATGACCGTCAGCAGGACCGATACTGCAATGGTGATTTTTATGAACTGCAACAGGGTTTCGTTGGCCGATCCTACGTAACGAAGGCACAGCAAGGCCATCACGGCCGCCGGCAGGCTGCCCAGGCACAAGCGGCGGACTACGGGCCAACGCACTTGCCCGTGTATCCCGTGAGCCAGTGTGCCGGCTCCTTTGGTAAGTGCGGCAAACGCGAGGTCGGTGCCGACGGCGACGGTCGGGGCGTATCCAAACACCAAAGTCAGCAGCGGCGTCATGAGGGAGCCGCCTCCCACGCCCGTTACGCCTACCAGCAACCCCACTACAAAACCACTAATGACTTGATATTCGCTCATCGGAGCATCATAAAGAGTCGTCGCGCAAAACCAAACGATTTAAAAATTACTTATTTATGCGGTTTGGATCTTGTCTCGGCCTGGTGCATTTTTGGTTCGAGTGTTTACGGCATGAGATACGTTTCGGTAGCTTTGTTTTTTGAGCCGTTTTAGGCTTGAGGCGTGAATTTGAGCTGCTTGTACTGGCTTGAACGATGGCTTTGGGCTGTGTTGTCTGTGTTGCCTGCGTGGGGCGGGTGTAATTCTATAAAGACGCCGCAGGGTGGGCGGTGCTGTGTAGTCCGGCACGTCCAGCGGTCGGCTAGCTGCGCTATCCGACTGCCCGGGTCTGCCTCGTCCAGGCGGGCGTCGGGCCAACTCGCGTCGCCCCGCGCTGCGGGGCGCCACTCAAACAGGGCCCGCCGAAAGCCCCCGCCTTCCCTTCGTCAGCACCCGGCGCTGGACTACCGCCGGACTACACAGCACCGCCCACCCTGCGGCTTGCGTTGAGGAAATGCATCGAGAGAGACATTGCCGTCATGCATCGAGGTATGCGTTGAAGCTGGCATGTAAATTCCAGGCATGCCGCAATGTGAGCCGTCTATCGGGGCTTGGGGTCAGGACCGGCGTAAGGCGTGCGCCGGATGCTACCGTAGGGAAGGCGGGGGATGTCGGCGGGCCATGTTTGAGCGTAGCCGCGCCAGCGGCGTAGCGAGTTTGGCCCGACGCCCGCCTGGACGAGGTAGATCCGGATCAAGCACGCCGTGCCGGTCCTGACCCCAAGCCCCGATAGACGGCGTCTTTAAAGACCAAACCGTAAATACCAAACCGACCAAAACATCGAATCCCATAAACACTCGAACCGAAAATGCGCTAGCACACCACGACATTCACAGCCAGCCCGCCCCGCGAGGTTTCCTTATATTTGGTGCGCATGTCGGCGCCCGTCTGGCGCATGGTTTCAATCACGGCATCCAGCGACACATGATGCTTGCCATCGCCCTGCAAAGCCAGGCGCGATGCGTTGATCGCCTTGACAGCGCCCATCGCGTTACGCTCGATACAAGGGATCTGCACCAGGCCGCCCACCGGATCGCAGGTCAGGCCCAGATTGTGTTCCATGCCGATTTCAGCCGCATTTTCAACCTGATGAGGCGTTCCGCCCAGCACGGCGGTCAGGGCGGCCGCCGCCATGGAACAGGCTACGCCGACCTCGCCCTGGCAACCGACCTCGGCACCCGAAATCGAGGCGTTTTCCTTGTACAGAAAGCCTATGGCCGCCGCCGTAAGCAGAAAATCAACCACCCCCTGTTCGGAAAACTCGGGAACGAAGGATTGGTAATACCGCAACACAGCCGGTATCAGGCCCGCGGCACCATTGGTAGGAGCCGTCACCACCCGGCCGCTGGCTGCATTTTCTTCATTGACGGCCATGGCAAACAGATTGACCCAGTCCATGGCGAACATGACATCTTTTTTGGCGGTGTCGCGCTGCAGTTCCCGATACAAAGACGGTGCGCGGCGCCGGACCTTCAAAGGTCCGGGCAGCGGCTGATCGGCTTGTGCATTATGCAAACCGCAGCCACGATCGATACAGGCGTTCATGACCTGGGCAATATGCAGGATTTTTGCCTTGACCTGGTCGGGAGGCAGCAGAGTATGCTCATTGGCCAGTACCAGTTGAGCTACCGACAGGCTCGTGGAATCGCAAAGGCCGAGCAACTGCTGCCCCGTTGTGAACGGGTAGGGAATGGGACCGTTTTGCGGGACGGTTTCATCGATATTGATTGCATCGAGCGAGCGAATAAAACCGCCACCAATCGACAGATAGCGTTCGGCTCGCAGCAGACGTCCGGCAGTATCGAATGCGCTGAAGCGCATTCCATTGGGATGTTCAACCATGGGCCTGAGCCGATAAACAAAGGCCTTGCCGGGATCGAACTCGATGGGGTGCGAGCCCCAAAGCGCAAGCTGGCGGCTGCTGTGTATTTGATTGATCAAAGTCGCCACGCCGGTGGGGTCGACAGTATCGGGCGCCATCCCGAGCAAGCCCAGCATAATGCCCATATCGGTGCCATGGCCACGCCCGGTTTCAGCCAGCGACCCATATAGTTCGATGGTAATCTTGTGCACCCTGGCAAGGTCGCCGCTGGCCTCAAGGCTGCGCGCAAAATTGCGGGCCGACCGCATGGGCCCCACCGTATGCGAGCTGGACGGCCCTATGCCAATTTTAAAGATATCAAATATCGAGAGCGTCATTTTGCAAAGCCTGTAATTCCTGGTCGCTAAAACCTGCGGCCCGCCTGGCCTCGAAATTAAAAGGCCCGCGCAACCGTGGAGCACGATACTTTATTGCCAGGGCCTGGTATTCGGCGATGGGATCCAGTTCGTGTTTACCGCAAAGATAACGATACCACCGGTTGCCAATGGCCACATGGCCAATTTCATCTTGCAAAATAACATCAATAATGGCGGCTCCCGCCGCATCCCCGGCCCCGGCCAGCTTATTACGCACAATGGGCGAGGCGTCCAGCCCTCTCGCCTCGAGCGTGCGCGGCACCAATGCCAGACGTGCCAGTACTTCGTTACGGGTGCGCTCGGCCATTTCCCACAGGCCGTCGTGGGCCGGGAAATCGCCATACCGGTAACCCAAGCCAAGCAGATGCCGGTCAAGCAAATCGAAATGGTTTGCTTCTTCACGAGCCACCTGTGCCCAGTCCCGGTAAAACGGCTCGGGCATGCCGGCAAAACGCCAGATGACATCCAGGGCCAGATTAATGGCGTTGAACTCGATATGAGCAAGGGAGTGTATGAGCGCGGCACGGCCTTGCGGCGTTTGCATGGAGCGCTGCCTGACCTTCAGGGGCAGCACCATTTCGGGCCTGGCCGGCCGTCCGGGAATGCCCGCGGGCTCGGGCAGAATGACGGTCGGGTCGACGACGAGCGATTCATTAAGCAGCTGGACGGCGGCGAGCTTGCGCCGAGGGTCTTTTTCGACCAGGGCCGCCAGCGCACCGGCCCGCAAACAAGACGGAAAATCGCTCACAGCCAGACGACGTCAGGCTCTGGTGGAAGGCGTGGCGCCGATAGCCTCGGACAGCAGATCGCGCACGGCGACCAGATCGGCCCGCAGGGATTGCAGTTCCTGTCCGCTCAGGCGCACGGCGGCATCTTGATCGCGCGGTACTTCGCGCGTATCGCCCAGGCGATTGCGCGCGCCGCTGATGGTAAAGCCCTGCTCGTAGAGCAGATCGCGTATGCGACGGATCAGCAAGACTTCGTGGTGCTGATAATACCGGCGATTGCCGCGTCGTTTGACCGGTTTGAGCTGCGTAAACTCCTGTTCCCAATAACGCAGGACATGGGGCTTGACGCAACATAAGTCGCTGACCTCGCCAATCGTGAAATAACGCTTGGCGGGAATCGGCGGCAAGGTAACTGGGGGTTCGGTTGGGCTCATGTGCGGATTGTATGCCGATTAAATAACAACACAAAAATCGAGTCTGGTACCCTCATGCCAAGGCAAAGAGGCCGGTCGTTCCTCGAGTCAGTCGATGGCCACGGCATCGGAGACTGCTCCAGACTGCTCGACCACTCCCTTGAGCTTCTGGCTGGCATGAAACGTGACCACGCGTCGCGCTTCAATGGGTATGACTTCGCCGGTCTTCGGGTTGCGGCCCGGACGAGGCGGTTTGTCGCGCACTTGAAAATTGCCGAATCCCGACAGCTTGACTTCAACGCCACGCGCCAGAGATTCGCGAATTTCTTCGAAGAAGGTATCGACAATGTCTTTGGCTTCGCGTTTGTTCAGGCCTACCCGGTCAAACAGCAATTCTGCCAGCTCGGCCTTGGTCAGGGTACGAGGATCTTGGGTCATTGGTTTCTAGCTCCTTATGCGCGCTGGCGCACCCCATGAGCGCTGATCAGCGCTTCTAATAGTCGATTTATACACTGTTCTACCCTGGCGTCGTCCAACGTCACCTCGGGATCTTGTAACCAAAAGCGAAATGCCAGGCTTTTTTCCGCCGCATCGGCCTGAGCCGATTTGTCGCGCCAGACATCGAACAGACGGATATCTTTGACAATGGCTAGATTAGCATCAGATGCGATGGTTTGGGCAAGCGTATCGAGCAAGTCGCGATAAGCAACACCGGCATCGGCCCACACGGCGAGGTCGCGCACCACGACCGGCTGGCGCGACAACTCAACAGGCGCCGGCAGACGGGTCGTTGAAATGGCCGCGACATCGACTTCGAACACAACCGGCGCATGGTTCAATTCGGCCTGCTGCACCCAGCGTGGATGCAACTCGCCCATCCAGCCTATGGAATGCCCCTGCAGCAGCAATCGCGCCGAACGGCCAGGATGCAAGGCCGGATGCGCCTCCGGCACACAGCGCAGATCCGCAACCTGCGCTCCGAGCAAGATTTCGACATCCTTTTTGACATCGTGAAAATCGATCTGGCGCGTGGGCACGCCCCACTGCTCTTCCACCGCCGGCCCCCAGGCAGCGCCGGCCAGATGCTGAGGCTGGCGAACTCCGGCGACGGCAAGATCGCCATTGGACACGGCTGCATCGCGCATGAATACCCGGCCCAGCTCAAACACACGTACACGGCTCTGCTTGCGATTGACATTGTGCCGGATATTGGCCACCAGGCCGCCGATCAGGCTCGAACGCATTACGGCCAATTGGCTGGCTATAGGATTGAGCAGTCTGATTGGGTCGACGTTCGCCGCATAATCGCGTTCCCAGGCATCTTCGACAAATGAAAAATTGATGACTTCCTGGTAATCCAGGTCGGCCATGCTTTGGCGCAAGGCGTGCGGTCCGCGCAGTGTTTCTGGGGCTGCGCGCATTTGGGCACGCGCCACGGGCGGCAAATCGGGAATGCGCTCGAACCCATAAATCCTTGCCACCTCTTCAATCAAATCCTCTTCGATGAACAAATCGAAACGATATGAGGGCGGCGTCACGACAAACGTGCCGTCCTGCACCGTGAATGCCAGGCCCAGGCTATTGAAAATCCGCTCGATTTCCGCTTGCCCGACAGGAATGCCCAGTACGCGGTGGCAACGATCGAGGCGCATTTTGACCGGCTCGCGAGCCGGCAAATTTATAATTTGATCGTCGATGGGACCCACCTGGCCGCCGCAAATATCCAGCAACAGCCGCGTCATGCGTTCAAGATGTTCCACCACCGATTCGAAATCCACCCCGCGCTCGAAGCGATGGCTGGCTTCGGAGCTGAACTTGTAGCGCCGCGCGCGGCCCATGATGGCTTGCGGCCACCAGAACGCCGCCTCAAGATAGATATCGCGGGTATCCAGGGTTACGGCCGTAGCTTCGCCGCCCATGATGCCCGCCAGGCTTTCGACTGCATCGCCCGCGGTGATGACCCCCACATCGGTATCCAGGGCTACCGTCTGCCCATTCAGCAGTTCCAGCGATTCGCCCTGGCGCGCCCAACGCACCGTCAAGCCGCCCTGTATGCGCTGCAAATCGAATACATGCGTAGGGCGGCCCAGTTCCAGCATGATGTAATTGGAAATATCGACCAAAGCGGAAATCGAACGCTGGCCGGCGCGTTCCAGGCGCGCTTTCATCCAGGCCGGCGTGGCAGCCCGTGCATTCACGCCTCGCAGAATGCGGCCGGCAAACCTGCCGCACAAATCGGGGGCTTGCACCGACACCGGCAAACGGTCCGCCAGCGTTACGGCTACGGGCTCGAAAGTCGGGGGAACCATGGGTGCGCCGGTCAGCGCGGAAACTTCGCGCGCCACGCCCAGGATCGAAAGGCAATCGGCCCTATTTGGCGTGAGTTTCAGGGTGAACAATGTGTCATCCAGATCCAATGCCTCGCGCAAGGACTTTCCCACCACCGCATCGGCGTCGAGTTCGAGCAGGCCCGCGTGATCCTGCGACAAACCCAATTCCCGCGCGGAACACAACATGCCGGCTGATTCCACTCCGCGCATTTTTGCTTTGCCGATTTTCATCCCGCCCGGCAACTCGGCTCCGATACGGGCCAACGGAACTTTAAGTCCCGCAGCCGCATTGGGAGCGCCGCAGACGATTTGCAACAATGAGCCCGAGCCATCGTCGACCTGGCACACGCGCAGCTTGTCGGCATTGGGGTGCGGCGCGATGCCGGCGATATGAGCCACCACAATGCCGCTGAACGGCGGCGCAACCGGCCGAGTCTCTTCGACCTCGAGTCCCGCCATAGTCAGGCGATGCGCCAAAGCCTCGGTATTGAGATCGGGATTGGAGATAGTGCGCAGCCAAGATTCTGGAAATTGCATAATGTGTCGTGGTTCGTTTAACGTATAGAACAGCGGGACGCCAGGCGGCGCTAGCGATTGAACTGGCGCAGGAAACGCAGGTCGCCTTCAAAGAACTGGCGCAGGTCATTGACGCCGTAGCGCAGCATGGTCAGACGCTCCAGCCCAGAGCCAAAAGCAAAACCTATATAACGTTCGGGATCCAGCCCGAAATTGCGCACCACTTCCGGGTGAACCTGGCCAGAGCCCGATATTTCAAGCCAGCGGCCCTGGTTCGGGCCTGACGTGAACATCATGTCGATCTCGGCCGAGGGTTCGGTAAACGGAAAGAACGAAGGACGAAAACGCACCGACAGATCATCGGTTTCAAAAAACGCCCGCAGGAAGTCGGTGTAGACGCCCTTCAAGTCGGCAAAGGAAATATCTTCAGCTATCCACAAGCCCTCGACCTGATGAAACATGGGCGAGTGAGTCGCATCGCTGTCGACGCGATAGGTGCGTCCCGGCGCTATCACCTTGATGGGAGGCTTGTGCATGCGCGCATAGCGCACCTGCATGGGGCTGGTGTGCGTACGCAGCAACAGCGGCAAACCATGCTCGTCCTGCATATCGACGTAAAACGTGTCCTGCATCGATCGCGCGGGATGGTTTTCCGGATTGTTCAGCGCGGTGAAATTGGTCCAGTCGTTTTCGATTTCAGGGCCATCGGCCACATCGAACCCGATCGAGCTGAAAATCGCCTCGACCCGCTGCCATGTTTGAATGACAGGGTGAATGCCGCCAATCCCGCGACCACGCCCTGGCAGGGACACATCGATGGTCTCGGAAGCCAGACGTTTGTCGAGATCGGCTTGCGCCATGGCACTGCGCCGCTGGTTCAGCAATTCCTCGATCTGTTGCTTGAGCTGGTTGATGCGTGCGCCTTCGGCGCGCTTCTGTTCGGGATCGAGCTGCGCCAGGCCTTTGAGCAGCGCCGTCAAGGCACCCTGCTTGCCCAGAAACTTGGCTTTTGCATTCTCGAGTGCCGCGGCATCGGTGGCTTCGGCAAATCGTTCTTTTGCCTGAACGATCAGGTCATCAAGCGGAGGAGTCATGAATTATCGCTTTTCCAAATGCAAACGGAGCCCAGATCGAGCCCCGTTCGCAGCAATACAGAATCGAAATCGATCAGGCAGCTAAAGCGGATTTAGCTTGAGCAACGACGGCGGCAAAACCGGCTTTGTCGTGCACAGCCATGTCGGCCAGTACTTTACGATCCAATTCAATAGAGGCTTTTTTCGTACCGGCGATGAACACGCTGTAAGAAACACCGAGTTCACGGCAAGCCGCATTGATACGCGTGATCCAAAGAGCACGGAACGTGCGTTTCTTGTTGCGGCGGTCGCGGTAAGCATACTGACCGGCACGCATGACCGCCTGCTTGGCGACCCGGAATACATTACCGCGGCGACCGCGATAACCTTTAGCTGCTTTAATAACTTTTTTGTGACGAGCACGGGCAGTAACGCCGCGTTTTACGCGAGGCATAGTGGATCTCCGTTAATCAAGCGAAAGGCATCATTGCCTTGACCGAGGCAACATTGGTTTTGTGCACTGCGGCCGAGCCGCGCAACTGGCGCTTGCTCTTGGTCGTTTTCTTGGTAAGGATGTGACGCTTGAACGCCTGACCCCGCTTGATGGATCCGCTAGCACGAACCTTGAAGCGCTTCGCGGCGCCCCGTTTCGTTTTCATCTTGGGCATATTGAAAGCTCATTCTGATTTATGACAGCAGGTGATTGCCAATCTGCTGGCAACGCTTGCACGACCCGACTCATCACTTATTAGATTTCTTCCCGGGGCACGGCACCATGTTTGGTAAAAATGCCAGGAAAGCCCTTGATTATATGATGATTTTCGAGCCATTGTCTAATCGATTGCCGACACAAGGCGCAAAAAGCGCCCCATCGCGGCCTTTATGCGGGTCGTAAACAACACACCAGGGCGGCGCGCGCCCCGCTCGTGGCTTGCAGCGGAAGCTTCCGGCCTCAATCATGGGGGCGGCTTCCCCATGGCTGGCGATATTGTATCGCCTCTGCAATGTGCATTGCCCCGATGACTTCGAGCGAGCTCAGGTCGGCCAGCGTGCGCGCTACCCGCAGCACACGATGCACCACGCGCGCCGACCAATTCCAGCGCAGCATGGCCTGCTTGAGCAGTGTTTTGGCACCCTCTTCCAACACGCAATATGTATCCAGATCGCCAACACCGAGTTTGGCATTGGGTTGAGCCTGCCGCATGATCTGACGCTCGCGGCAGCGCTCCACCCGCTCGCGCACCGGCTCGGAGGCTTCACCTACAGGAGCTTCCAGCCAGTCGCCATCGGCCGCAACCAATGCTATTTGCAGGTCGATACGGTCGAGCAAGGGCCCCGACAGTTTGCCGCGATACTTTTCAATTCGATCCGGGCTGCATACGCAACGCATCCTTTTATGTCCCAGCCAGCCGCAAGGACAAGGATTCATGGCCGCAATCAGTTGAAAGGAAGCGGGAAACATAAGTGTTCTCGATGAACGGGCAATCGAGACCCAGCCTGTTTCGATGGGTTCGCGCAGGGATTCCAGCACGCGCCGCTCGAACTCGGGCAACTCGTCGAGGAACAGAACCCCGTGATGAGCCATGCTGATTTCGCCCGGTTTGGGATACATGCCCCCGCCCACCAAAGCCGCCGCGGAGGCGGAGTGATGGGGCGCTCGAAATGGCGGAAAATTACTGATGGAGTGCTCGCGGCCGCTGATACTGCTCAAGGCAGCCACTTCAAGGGCCTGCTGCGAGTTCAAGCGCGGCAGCAAACCCGGCAGGCGGTGCGCCAGCATGCTTTTCCCGGTTCCCGGAGGCCCCGCCATCAGCAAGCTATGCCCTCCCGCCGCCGCAATTTCCAGCGCGCGGCGAGCCATGGTCTGCCCGCGCACATCGGACAGGCATGGCGCCTTGGGTGTACCGGCAGGCAATACGGCGGCCTGGGCCACTGGTAAATTGGCCATTCCCGAGAAATGCGCGACAACATCCAGCAGACTACTGGCCGCCAACACCGTCAGGCCCGGCACGCGAGCCGCGACGCCTGCGCAGGCTGTCGGCAATACAAGGCAGGCCGAGGGCTCAGTGCGCGCCACGGCCAGCGCTATGGCCAGCGGCGCACCGACAGAGACCACCGCGCCGGTCAGAGACAGCTCGCCGGCAAATACGTACCCGGACAGATCGATTTCAGCCGCCGCTCCGGACGCACCGCCGTCGGAGACGGAAACCTGGCCCGAAGCCAGCAGAACTCCAAGCGCTATGGGGAGGTCGAAACGGCCCGATTCCTTGGGAAGATCGGCGGGTGCCAGGTTGACCGTGATGCGCCCGGCCGGAAATTCCAGTCCGCTGCTGATAATCGCCGAACGCACACGCTCGCGGCTTTCCCGCACACCGGTATCGGGCAGGCCCACGACATTGAAGGCCGGCAGGCCTGGCCCCACATGGACCTCAACGCGTACCGGCAAGGCCTCGAGGCCATATAAAGCCCGGCTCGCCAACACTGCCAAGGACATACGCTTCCCCCGTCGGCCGAATGCCGCATATAGATGAGGAAGCAGTATCGGCCATTGCGTGCGCCCCAGGGTGGCAAGGCGACTGTTTTATCCTGGGGTATTCAGCAAGCCCTCAGCGCGGCCGGTCGCCCTTGAGCGTGATCCGGAGCATGGAGCGTCGAAAGCCGTGATAGTCATTGACCGGATTATGCATGGCGCAGCGATTGTCCCAGAACGCGATAGCATGCCGCGTCCACACAAAACGGCAGGTGAATTCCGGCCGGATCTGGTGCTGGAACAAAAACTGGAGTATGGGGGTGGATTCCTCGTCGGTCATGCCTTTGATGCCCGCCGTGTGCGCAATGTTCACATAAAGGCTTTTGCGTCCGGTTTCGGGATGTGTACGAACAATGGGATGCTCGGCTATATAGTCTTGGCGAATGTCGTTCTTGCCGTCCGTTCTGATACGGTCCTCACGCGTACGCGAGACATCGGCTTTGGCCGATGTGCTGATGCCGATGAGGCCATCGAGCAGGCCCTTCATGGTGTCGGACAAGGTCTCATAAGCAAGCTGCTGATTGGCGAAAAGCGTGTCGCCACCGTAGGGCGGCACTTCGCGCGACAGCAGCATCGAACCCATGGGAGGCACTTCGAGATAAGTAGTGTCCGAGTGCCAGACCCCGCCGAAATTCACCTTTTCGTTTTCAAGCTTTTTGACTTCGATGATTTGCGGAAAACCTTCTATTCCCCTGACGAACGGATATTCGACTGGTTCTCCCATCGCCCGCGCAAAATCCAGAAATTGCTGCGGCGTGAGATCCTGCTCACGCAGGAAAATAACCTGGTGATCCAGCAGCGCCTGCCGGATATCCCCTGCCTGCGCGGGCCCAAGTCCGGCGGATAGATCGATGTTCGAAATCTCGGCGCCCAATGCGCCCGCTATTTTCCGTATTTTCATTTGAATTCCATTCTATTGAATTTGACTTTCCGGCTGTTACCCGGATTTTTCAGGATTCAGGGCGTGTTTTGACGCCCGCTAGCAAGGCACAAGCCCGCAGCCGGCGCGTGAGCGAATGGAGAGACAGGAAATAGTTCTGATGAAAGGAATCGTAATGCGAACAGCGTCCATGCTGCCACCCCCAGGGGTTTCGCGCCCCAAAAAATGAAATAAAGAATACAACGTCCGGGTCTGACTTCCGGTTGATGTGCAACCGGTAACAGTGGCGCGACCGCGCTGGATTTACACCAGCTTCCAAACGTTATGACGCGGTAACGGCATGGACTTAGTGGCCGGAATGAGCCTGCAGGCATTGATTTCAATTCGGTCTCATCAATTGAAAGCCACTAAATTATGTTCATGCACGGAAACGTATACAAAGTTGTGTATTGTCAAAACTAAAAATCACACATACAACAATTTCATTATATAAGATATTTGCAATAAATAATTCTATATACAGAATTGAAACCAAGGCAATCGAAAACGAAATCAAGGCATATTGACGACTGGCCTGGCGAATATGTAGAATGTCCAACAACCTACAACTGCCTCCCAAGGAATGTCTCCGTGAAGCCACTAGAACGTTTTACTGTCCTGGACCTGACTCGCGTCCGGTCGGGGCCCGCCGCGGTGCGGCAATTTGCGGACTGGGGCGCCAATGTCATCAAAATCGAAGACCCCAGCCTTAAAGAAGACGACAAACCCGGCGGCTCTGCCCAGGTTGCCGACTATCAAAACACGCACCGAAATAAAAAAAGCATCACCCTGAACCTGAAACACCCTCAAGGCAAGGCCTTGTTTCTGGAGCTTGTGAAAAAAGCCGATGTAGTCGTGGAAAATTATCGACCCAGCGTCAAGCATCAATTGGGGATCGATTATGAATCCCTGAAGAAGATCAACCCCCGCATCGTCTACGCCAGTGTTTCGGGTTTCGGCCAGGATGGCCCCTATAGCAAACGGCCCGGCCTGGATCAGATCGCGCAAGGCATAGGCGGCATGATGTCCGTCACCGGAGAACCCGGCCGCGGCCCCATGCGCGCCGGAATCCCTGTCGCCGATCTGACTGCCGGCCTGTTCTGCGCGATAGGGATTTTTATCGCCCTGTTGGAGCGCGAGCAGTCGGGCGAAGGCCAGTGGGTACAGACCTCACTCCTGCAATCGCAAGTCTGGATGATGGATTTTCAGGCTATGCGTTGGTTGATGAAGAAGGAAATTCCGGCTCAAAGCGGCAACGATCACCCTACCAGCAGCCCGACAGGCGTATTTCCTACTCAAAACGGCCATATGAACATTGCCGCCATGGGCAACGATATGTTCGCTCGCTTATGCAAAGTGATAGGGGCGGAAGAATTGACGAGCGATGCGCGGTTCGTAACCGTTCCCTTGCGCGCGGCAAACCGCAAGGCGCTGGCCGAGGCCATCGCACAGCGGACCCAATCGAGGCCAACCGAGGAATGGATCGCCTTGATGAACAGCGAAGGCGTCCCCTGCGGCCCCATCCTGACGATGGATCAAACATTCCAGAACGAGCAGGTACGGCATCTGGAGATGGCCCAGCATGTGAAACACCCCAAGCTGGGCGATATACAAATCATGGGACAAGCCGTGAAATTCAGCCGCTCAACAACAGGAGAATTGACACCGGCTCCGGAACAGGGCGAGCACAATGACCAGATTTTCGCCTCGCTTGGCCTGTCACCCGAACAAATCAAGACGCTGAAAGTCGACGGAGTGATTTAATCCGGTATCCGCAACTTTTACGAGCTGAATCATGTTTGCTGCATTCGATCGACCCAAGAACCTGCCCGACGCCATCGCACGGCAAATCAGGCTGAGAATTATTGCCGGCGATTTCAAGGAGGGAGAGAAGCTGCCCACCGAATACGAGCTGTCCGAAAGCTTCAAGGTCAGCCGCAATGTAGTCAGGGAGGCCATTGCACGACTTAAGCTCAATGGCCTGATTGAAACCCGCCGCGGCATGGGATCGTTTGTCGCCGACAACGCGGGCGCAAAAAAATTCGAAGTATTTACAGAAGACCTGCTCAATATCGATCAGTTAATGCAGATGTACCAGTTGCGCATAGAAATCGAATCCGGTGCGGCGGCCCTGGCGGCCGAGCATCGTACCGACGAGCAACTGGCCACGCTTGAAGCATCCCTGATCAGAACGGACCAGTCGGGCGGAGACTGGGAACGAGGCACCGATGCGGCGGTGAATTTCCATCTCGCGGTCACCAAATGTTCCAACAACCCCTACTTCATCCGGCTGATGGAGCACTTGAGCTACGTGATCCATAACGCTGTCCGCACACTCCGCCACAGCTCCACTGGCACGGAGCGTATCGGTCACATCGAAAACGAACATCACGCAATTTTCGAGGCCATCAAGCGCCAGGACGCCGAACAGGCCCGGCGGGCGATGCGCACGCATTTAAGCAATGGCATGACCGGATACAGTTATTTGAAATCGAAGGATAAACATGAGTAGAGTACGTTTGTTTGAAGGCCAGATCACCAATCAATTGATCGTCGAGCGTGAGGGCCGAACCGGGTGGATCACCTTCAACGACCCCGCCAAACACAATGCTGTTTCATTCGATATGTGGGCGGCACTGCCCAAGGCCCTGAAAGCCTTCGAGGACGATGCCGATATACGGGTGGTGGTCCTCACTGGCGCCGGCGAAAAGGCTTTCGTAAGCGGAGCCAATATTTCCCAGTTCGAAGCACTGCGAACCGGCGTTTCAGCCGTTGAAGAATATGAAATCGTGGCCGAAGCAGCGCAGTTGGCCATCCAGAATTTCAGCAAACCCATCATTGCCCGGATCGACGGCTACTGCATAGGCGGCGGACTGAACATTGCGCTGTGCTGCGATATCAGGCTGGCGAGCGATACATCGGTCTTTTCCATTCCTGCCGCACGCCTGGGCCTGGGGTATCGCTTTACGGCCATCCAGAACCTGGTGCGCGCCACCGGTATCGCCAACGCGCTGGACATATTCATTACCGCGGCCAAATACAACGCTGAAGAAGCCAGGGCAAGAGGTCTGGTGCACGCGGTTTGCGCCAAAGGGGAGCTGCATGCCCTGGTCGACAGCTACTTGCAGAAAATCAATTCCAACGCGCCCCTGACGGTGGAGGTAGGCAAGAAAATGATCCGGTTATTGGCAGACCGCTCCGCTCATATCGATCCCGATGAAATGAAAGAGCTGGTCCTCAAGTGTTTCGAAAGCGAGGACTACAAAGAAGGCAAGAACGCGTTCGCACAAAAAAGACAGCCTCAATTCAAAGGCCGTTAATACCCCCAGCAAAGGAGAAATAAATGAAGGTAGGCAAATATATATTGTCCGCAGCAGCATTGGCGTTCAGCGCTTCAGGCGCCTGGGCCGCCTATCCGGACCAACCCATACGGATCATCGTCGGATACGCGGCCGGCGGCACCACCGACATTCTGGCCAGAGCGCTGGGCGAGCAATTATCCAACGAATTGAAGACCTCGGTGGTGGTTGAAAACAAGCCGGGAGCCGCCGGCAGCATCGCGGCGGCTTATGTTGAAAACTCAAAGCCCGACGGCTACACCGTATTCATCGCTACCGTTTCCAGCCACGGCATCAACCCGGCTTTGTACAAAAAACTGGGCTACGATCCCGTCAAGGGATTCGCTCCGATCTCCATGCTGGCGTCCATCCCTCTGGTGCTGGTCAGCAATCCGAAATTAAAATACAAATCCGTCGACGATCTGGTCGCCGCGGCCAGAGCGAAGCCGGGCACATTCAATTACTCATCGAGCGGGAATGGCTCGCCGGTCCATGTCGCCGGCGCGATGTTCGCCAATCAAGCCCATCTCGATGTGGTGCACGTTCCCTATCGGGGCGGCGCACTGGCCAATACGGCCGTGATGAGCGGCGATGTGCAATACAGTTTCGCCACACTGCCGGCCGCCCTGCCGCAAGTCAAGGGCGGCAAGCTGACTGCCCTTGCCGTAACCACTAAAACGCGCTCTTCTGAATTGCCCGATGTCCCTACACTCGCGGAAAACAAGAATTTCCCAGGCTACGATATCAACACCTGGAATGCATTGCTGGCCCCCGCGGGCACTCCAGACTCGATTATCAAGCAGCTCAACGCGGCGGTGGTCAAGGTCATGGGATCAAAAAAGCTGCAAACCAGCTTCAAGTCCGAAGGCGCTACGCCGCAAAGCAGCACTCCCCAGGAACTGAAGGCTTTTATCGATAGCCAGCTCAGCGAATGGTCCGTGGCTATCAAGAAATTGGGAATTCACGTCAATTGATTGGGGAGCGGGATGCCAAACCGCATCCTGCGCAGGCTCGGCGGGAAGCAACCGGAACAGGACTCGAAGCCTGATGCATTTTTGGTTCGAGTGTTTGCGGGATTCGATGTTTTGGTAGCTTTGGTATTTACGGTTTGGTATTTAAAGCCGCCGTCTATCGGGGCTTGGGGTCAGGGCATGCCTGGAATTGCATCACGGGATGCCCGGAATTAACGTGCTTGCCCCTACCGTTAATGGGCCTGCATCAATAAAACCGGTAACGTGCGTGCTCCCGTACCTTTATCACCTGGCCACATCTACCGAGATTGATGACTCGATTGACTAAATGCCCACAGCCCCAACGTATACCTCGGTGCATGACCCCAACGCTTCTCTCGCTGCATTACCTCAACGCAAGCCGCAGGGTGGGCGGTGCTGTGTAGTCCGGCGGTAGTCCAGCGCCGGGTGCTGACGAAGGGAAGGCGGGGGCTTTCGGCGGGCGCTGTCTGAGCCCGGCCTCGCGAGGCCGGGCGAGTTCGCCCGACGCCCGCCTGGACGAGGCAGACCCGGGTAGTCGGCTAGCGCAGCTAGCCGACCGCTGGACGTGCCGGACTACACAGCACCGCCCACCCTGCGGCGTCTTAATAGAACTACTTCCGCCCACACAACAATACAGTCCAAAGCCATCATTCAAGCCAGTACAAGCAGCTCAAATTCACAGCTCAAGCCTAAAAGCAGTTCAAAACAAAAGTCACTGAAACACGTCCAGCACCGCAAATACCTCAACCGAAAATACGCTAATTCGGCTTGATCCCATAGCGCTGAATCAGTTCTTTATAACTAGCCGCTTCAGTCCTGATCCGGGCGGCAAACTGCGCACCGGGTATGGCCTGCACCTCGGTGCCCAGTTTGGCCATTTTTTCACGCACCTCGGCTTGGCCTAAAACCGTCTTGGCCGCCTGCTGCAAAGCATCCGTCACAGCGGAAGGCGTACGAGACGGCGACAGCAAACCGTACCAGGTCGCGAAAATATCCAGACCGTCAAGCCCAGTGGCTTCCTTTGCGGTCGGCACATCGGGCAAAAGCGCCGAACGCCTGGGCTGCAGCACGGCAAAGGCTTTCAACTTACCCGATCGAATATATGGCAATACGGGCGGAGCCCCGACAATCGCCATATTGACCTGGCCGCTCAATACATCGATCGTTGCCGGCGCGGCCCCCTTGTAGGGCACGTGCATCATGCTGACCCCGCTAAGATGCTTGAGCGCCTCGAGTGCGCAATGATGCGGCGTACCGATGCCCGCCGTTCCCACCGATAAAAGAGCCGGGTCGCGTCGCCCGAGCTCCAGGGCATCCCGCAATGTAGCTGCCTTGAGTGAAGGATTGCCAACTATAACCGTAGGCGACTCTGCCACCAGCATGATGGGCGTAAAGCTCTTGATGGGGTCGTAGGTGGCCTTTGGGTACAGCTGCGGGCCAATGGTCAATTCCGAGTTGCCGGCAAACAAAAGTGTATAACCGTCGGGATCGGACCTGGCAACCGTTTCCGCGCCTATCATCCCCCCTGCCCCAGGCTTGTTCTCAACGATGATTGCCTGTCCCAGAACTTTCGACATTCCGTTGGCAAACAAACGCGCCGCGGTATCGATGCCGCCGCCGGCAGAATACGGAACAATCATCCGTATCGGTTTGGCCGGATAGACACCTGCGTATACGGGCTGCGCGCAGGTGCTGAACAATGCCAGCAACATTCCTAAATATAGCTTGCGTCTCATGTTTGTCTCTCTTTTGAATTATCGAACGTGCCACTGTCGATACGTCGATCAGGCACAGACCGGGCGGGCCCTACCCCTTGCAAATCATGCCGCATCGCCCAACACCGGCGCCGGTGTCGCACCCGACGCACCCATCGCGGCCGCCCGTTCAATCCCCCCCAGGCCTGCGATCATATTCTCTTGATCCCGCCTGGCCAGCGCATCGATCGCGCCCGGATCACATATGTTCAGCAGCTCACCGTGCATGGCTTGGCGCACGGCCGCATACGCGGGATCGTGGCCCAGGTCGTTGAGCTCTTCGGGGTCATTTTCCAGATCGAACAGTTCTGGAGCGTGGCGGACATAATAGTGATACTTCCAGCGCCCCTTGCGCAGCATGAACCCGGCGCTGTTGCTGCCTGCCGCATGGTACTCGCTGAAAATCGGCCGCTCGGGCTCAGGCGCCGAACGCGCCAGCTCAAACAAAGAACGGCCGGGCCGGCCGGCCATTTCGGCGGCGGGATCCAGCCCCACTGCCTGAAGAATCGTCGGATACAGGTCGAGAAGATCGACCGGCGTTTCGCAAACCGATGGAGCGAGCCCCGGGCCGGCAACAATCATGGGCACGGAAACGCTCTCCTGATACAAGGTGGACTTGCCCCAAACCCCCCGTGCGCCCAGATTATCGCCATGGTCCGAGGTATAGATGACGCACGTGTTCTCCTGCAGGCTCGAGCCATGCAATGCGGCCGTAATCCGCCCTACGTTGTAATCCAGCCAGCTGCACAGGCCGTAATAAGCGGCAAAAGCCATGAGACGTTCTTCGGCATTCTTGAATTGACTTTCCGAATCCATGAAATCGACATACTCCTGAACCCACGGATGGCGCCGATATCCGGTACGGGGATGCAGTTTCGGTTCCGGAATACGGTCGAGCGGGTAAAGCCGGTAAAACTCTTCGGGCGCCACCAAAGGGAAATGCGGAGCCACCAGGCCCACATACAGCACAAAGGGGCCGCAATCGTCCCGAGCTGCGGTACGCAGCCATTCCGCGGCAAGCTCAGTCACCGACTGATCGTAGGCCGTATAGGAAGATGTTCCCGGGCCTATGGTCTTCCCCAGCATACGGCTGCCATCCTGACGCGGCCGATAAGGGTCCCGGATCGAAGCCCACACCATGCCATGCCCTCCCACCACATGCATGGGGAGATGCTCGACATCGAAGCCGGCGGGATCTTCTGTCGCGCGGTAATGCAGCTTGCCGATGCTCTCAACCCGGATTCCACGTTCTTGAAGAACATGGCCCCATCCGCGATGCTCTCCGGTATAAGGCATCGCGTTGTCCCAGTGTCTGATTTGGTGTACCCGCTTTCCCGTAGCGAAGGCGGCGCGCGCGGGCACGCAAATCGGGCTTGGGGTATAGGCATTGGGGAAACGCACACCTCGCGCGGCAAGCGCATCCAGATTGGGCGTATGTATAAAAGGATGGCGCGCACACCCCATCATCCGGGGATCATGCTCATCGGACATGATGACGACAATATTCTGAGGACGCATGCGCTTTCCCTAAGCCTGGCTGGGGTTTGACCAAGCTCCATTATCTAAAGCGCTGGAATATTCAATAAATATAATATTGTTCTAGAAAATATAAGAAAAATCTTATAGATCAAGCAATAAACTGGATTTCATGACTGGCCTTTTTCTTCCACAGTTCTGGCGGCCTTGATCAATATTTTTTTCACGGCCAGGGCGGCGGAGCTCAGGGATCGGTCACTGGGCCAGACTATGGACTGCACGCGAGTCAGGCCCGGATGAGTAATCAATCGGGCGCGTATCGGCCTCGCCTGAGGGAAATCCGGATACGTGCTGCGTGGCAAAACGGCGCAGGCCAGGCCTTCCCTGACTACCGACAGAATCATGGCCGGGCTATTCAATTCATAGCGGACATCAAGACGAAGATTTTGCGCGGCAGCTTCACGCTCTATCATTTTGCGCAGGTCGTGCGTACGGTCCGGGGCGGCAAGAGGCTGAGCGCCGATCTCCGCGAAAGGAATCGGCCCTGTGTCGCCACCTAATAAATCGACAGAGCCAAACAGGTACAAATGTTCAGTCAGCACCGGCAGCGATTCCATTCCTTCTATTTCGGAGGCGCTGGGAAACAAGGCCAGATCGACCATGCGCGACTCGATGAGGGCCGCCATCTCGGTAGACAGGCCATCTGTCAGGCTCAAGCGTATAGCAGGATACTCCAACTCGATGCCGCGCAATACCGGCGCCACCATGACACCGGCCAGCGCACCCGCTATCCCCAGGCGTACCTCTCCCCGTGGCAAGTCGCCGCTATCGCGTATATCGTCCTTAAGAAGGCTGATCTGGCGCAGAATCGATCGGGCACGTTCGTAGAGCCTGACACCTTCCGCGGTGGGCTTCATGCCTCGGGCATGCCGCTCGAATAGCTTGACCCCCAAAACCTCTTCCATCGCCGCGATATGCTGGCTCAGTGCGGGCTGCGCAATGCAAAGGCTGTGTGAGGCGCCAGACAGGCTTCCCGACTCGACTACCTCCACGAAATACTTCAATTGCCGCGGCGTCGCGTCCACCATTTCTCCCTATTTTTTCAGCACCGGGGTCAGAACGCTTCCATGCTTGAAATAATTATCCAGATTATCCAGGGTCAGCTGCGCCATTTTCAGGCGCGTTTCGGCTGTCCCACTGGCAATATGCGGAGCCAGGACGACGTTGTCGAGGGAAAACAGTTCGGCGGGCGCCCGAGGTTCGTCTTCGAACACATCCAGCGCCGCGGCCCCCAGCATGCCATTGGACAAGGCGTCGACCAACGCCCGCTCGTCAACCACCGAACCCCGCGCCACATTGATCAAAGTGCCCTTTTTCCCCAGAGCCTCGAGAATTTCGCGGGAGATCAGATGATGGGTGGCCGCTCCGCCCGGGCATGTCAATACCAGGAAATCGCTCCATTGGGCCAGCGCCGGCAGAGATGCCTCGTAGGCATAGGGGCTCGCGTCCTTCTTCCTGGGATTATGGTAGCGAATATCCATGCCGAAGCCCGCGGCGCGCGTGGCTACCGCCACGCCAATTTTTCCCAAGCCGACAATACCCAGCTTCTTGCCCGCCACGCTGGCGGCCAAAGGAAACGCTTTGCCGCTCGCCCAGGACCCTTCGCGGACAAAACGATCCGCGGCGACCAGCTTCCTGGCGCTGCCCAGCAGCAGAGTCATGGCCATGTCGGCCACGCAATCGTTCAGGACGTCGGGAGTATTGCCGAACTGGATATTCTTTTGATGCAGCGCATTGACATCGATGGTGTCGTACCCTACCCCGAAGCTGCTGACCGCTTCCAGCTTCGGCATGGCATCGAGCCAGGCCGCGTCGAAGCCGAATCTGGCCGTCGTCACAACACCACGGATATCTGCCCCGCGGCTCTTGATATAGGCCGGCTTGTCGGCCTGCTCCCACAAGCGCAGGACTTCATAATTTTGATTCAACTGATCGTCGACATACTGATTGATGCTGCCGACTTGCAAAATCCGTACTTTGGACATTGTTTCCTCATCTGGTCGCCTGGGCGGGATTGCCTACCTTTCACCAGGCATGGTTTTTGGGAGTGATATTCTGACTTTTGATTACCGTAGAGTAGCTCTTTTTAGGAACGAATCAGGGCCAGGCCGCCGGGAGTTTCCTTGACTTTCTGCAAGACCATGTTCGAGCGGATATCCATGACGCCATGGGTACGATGCAGTTTATTGACAATGAAGTCGGTATATTGCTTCAAGCTGCGGGCCTGCACGCGCAAAAGGTAATTGCTTTCGCCCGTTACGATATAAATGGCGCTTACCTCGGGCCATTGCCTCACCTCGTCGATGAACCGGTCGTGCCAGCCCTCTTCGTCTTCGCGCATGGACACCTGCACGAACGCCTCGATCTCGACGCCGAGCCGCTCGTTATCGAGCGCCACGTGGTAGCCCTGTATCACGCCGCTTTCTTCCAGCGCCCGCAGGCGGCGCAAGCAGGCGGATGGCGACAGCGCCACTTTATCGGCCAAGTCCTGATTGCTGATCCGGCCATCCTCCTGCAGGCATACCAGAATGCGTAAATTAATTGCGTCAAGTTCCATGTTGATATTTTATTGTGCGCTCATCAGTCAAGTTCGCATTTTATTGGAAAGCAGGCCAGGCCTTGCATTAATTTTGCATGCTCATTTCGCGACATTTTCTATACCATGAGCATCGAAACAGCCGATTTGGCCAAGGAGATTCACCGTGTGCCCCGATTCCAAAGACCCCGCCTCCAAATGGCATGATGCCACTATGGATTTTTCCAAGAACATGAGCTACAGCGACTACCTGGCGCTCGATCAACTGCTTGATGCGCAGCATCCGCTCTCGCCCGAACATAATGAAATGCTGTTCATCATCCAGCATCAGACGACAGAGTTGTGGATGAAGCTCATGCTGCATGAATTGCGGGCCGCGCGAAACAAGCTAAGCCAGAATCTGCTTGGCCCTTCATTCAAAATGCTTACGCGCGTGTCGCGCATCATGGACCAGCTGGTGCAGGCCTGGACGGTGCTGGCCACCATGACCCCGCCCGAATACACGGCGATGCGGCCTTATCTTGGCATGTCTTCGGGCTTTCAATCATTCCAGTATCGAGAGATCGAATTCATCCTGGGCAACAAGAACGCGGCCATGCTGAGCCCCCATGCCCATCATCCCGAGCGCCTCGCTCATGTGCAAAAAGCCCTGGAAACCCCCTCGCTGTATGACGAGGCCATACGCCTTCTGGCACATCAGGGTCTGAGCATCCACCCCGACCGCCTGGGCCGCAGCCCCACCGAACCCACTGTCTACGACGAATCGGTGGAAAACGCGTGGCTGCAGGTGTACCGCGACCCTTCGCGCTACTGGGAGCTGTACGAACTGGGCGAAAAGCTCGTCGATATTGAAGACTCGTTTCGCCAATGGCGTTTTCGTCACGTGACCACGGTAGAGCGCATCATAGGCTTCAAACGCGGCACCGGCGGCACTGAGGGCGTAGGCTATTTGCGCAAAATGCTCGACGTTGTATTGTTTCCGGAGCTATGGCGCCTGCGTACCGTGCTATGAACCCGGCTTGGTGCCGGACTCCAGCGCCTTGACCCGGGCTTCGAGTGCATCAACGCGGCTCAGGGCCCGCTCGAGCAAATCGGTCTGCACATCGAACTCTTCACGGGTAATCAGGTCGAGCCTGGAAAAAGTTTGCGCCATCATGGCCTTGACGTTGCGCTCGATATCGGCGGCCGGACTTTTGGCGATCAGGTCGGACATGTTTTTTTGAAAATCTTCGAACCAGTCTGGACGGTTGGTCATGGCAAGCTCCGGATAGTAATCGGCATTCCGCTAGTGTAATGAAAAACGGGCCGCAGTGATGAGCTGCGGCCCGTTTTTCATGCCTGTACCCAGGCTCCTTATTTGGAGGGAGGCGGAGGAGAGGCGGGATTGGGGGTGGCCGTACCATTGCCGACTTTATCCTGGATGGCCTTGTCGGCCTCTGCCGCGCCCTTCTTGATGGCATCACCCATCTGGCCAGCCTTTTCGACAGCGCTGTCCTTGAGCTCACCAGCTTTGTCGGCAACCTTGCCGGCGGCCTCTTTCGCGGCATCGCCGGCCGAACTGCTCGATGGGGCCGGTGCCGAAGACGATGGCGAGGATGACGGCGCGGAAGACGACGGCGCAGGTGCAGGCGCTACAGTCCCCGAAGTCGTATCTGCCGGCTTGGCATCTTCGCTTTTCGAGCATGCGGCAAGCAAGCCCAGCGAAGCGGCGATAGCGATAACAGCAAGATGTGTACGAGTTTTTTGCATGATAGATCCCTCACTTGTCCAAAGTCGCGAAAACACAATACTGACCCCGATGCGACTAACGGTTCAGCAGCGAGCTTGTTACAACTGGCTTGGTTACAATTCTAGCCATAGAATGCTGGAGACAAACGGGCTTAGTGTAAATCCTGATTTCAATAAAAAGAAATTTCTGGCAGCTTTTTCCGCCACGAGCCTTGCACAGCCCCACTCTCGCCCCGACCAAGGCTTCCTGCATGTGTACACAAGGAAACAAAACCAGCCTGACATCAAGGTTTTGTAACAACTCTCTAAGGTAGACCGACGCTAAATTGGCACGGCTCTTGAGCCGGAACGCCCCAATTTGGTGCATAAACACCTGCTTTGCTCCGAAACCGTGCCGAAGCAGATCAGACAGCCCCGCCTCGAACAAAAAGCAATCGTATCGATGGCGCCGGTACCGTCCTGGAAATCAAGAGGCCGGGCGTACCGGCCAACCTTTGCGACAGCCCGCCGCTGGCGCATCAAGCTTGGCATGGAATTTGCTTCAGTCAATCTGACAGCCATCTTTTAGGAAGCCGATCATGAAACTGATTACCGCCATCATCAAGCCTTTCAAATTGGACGAGGTACGGGAAGCCCTTTCCGAACTCGGCATTCAAGGCATGACCGTCACCGAGGTCAAGGGATTTGGACGCCAGAAAGGCCACACCGAGCTCTACCGGGGCGCCGAATATACCGTTGACTTCCTGCCCAAGCTGCGTCTGGAAATGGCAATACCCGACGATATGGTGGAGCGGGCCATAGAAAATCTGTGCGCCGCCGCTCATACCGGGAAAATCGGTGACGGAAAAATTTTCATCACCCCGATAGAACAGGCCATACGAATCCGTACCGGTGAGTCGGGCGATCTGGCCCTATAGCCGAAACGCAGCGCTCCAACCTGCCACACAGCGAATACGCATCACACAGGAGTCATCATGGATAAAGCAGATTTAGTATGGGTAAGCCTTTCAACGATATTGGTTTTACTGATGATCGTGCCCGGGCTTGCATTGTTTTACGGCGGCCTGGTCCGCAGCAAGAATGTACTGTCGATCCTGATTCAGGTGCTCTCGACCTGCTGCATTGCGGTCGTCATCTGGTTCGCCTACGGATATACCCTGGCGTTTACTGAAGGCAGTCCGGTTATCGGCGGATTCTCCCGCCTGTTCTTTAGCGGCATGGTCAATTTGGCAACCCAGAAATTTTCGCTTGCCGGAACCATTCCGGAAGTGACTTTTGCCTCTTTTCAGGCAACTTTTGCCGCTATCACCTGCGCCTTGATCGTGGGCGGTTTTGCCGAGCGCATCAAGTATTCGGCGGTAATCGTATTTACCGTTATATGGATGACGCTTGCCTATCTGCCTATCGCCCACATGGTCTGGGCTCCCGATGGCTGGCTGTTCAAACAAGGCGCCCTGGATTTTGCCGGCGGCACCGTGGTTCATATCAATGCCGGTATTGCCGGCCTGGTTGGCGCCTACTACATCGGACCTCGCATCGGCTACAAGCGCGAATCGATGCAACCCCATAGCCTGCCCATGGCCATGATAGGGGCTTGCCTTCTATGGGTTGGCTGGTTCGGTTTCAATGCCGGCTCTGCGTTGGGCGCCAACGAAACCGCCGCTCTCGCCTTCTTCAATACCTTATTGGCAACAGCGGGCGGAGTCATTGCCTGGACGGCAGTGGAATGGATGTACAAGGGCAAGCCTTCGCTTCTGGGAGGGATCTCGGGCATGGTCGCGGGGTTGGTCGGCATTACCCCCGCCGCAGGCCTGGTCGGGCTCACCGGAGCATTGATTATCGGCCTGCTCAGCGGCGCCATTTGCGTCTGGGGCGTCAATGGCCTGAAGCGCATGCTGGGCGCCGACGACACCCTGGACGTATTCGGCATTCATGGCGTGGGCGGGATGGTAGGAGCCCTCCTGACCGGTGTATTCAACGCCCAGCCCCTGGGCGGGCCTGGCTTGAAGACCCTGTCGGACATACCCCAGCAAGTATGGCTGCAATTCGAAGGTATCGTAACCACCCTCGTTTGGTCTGGACTCTGCGCCCTGCTCGCCTACTTTATTGCGGACAAACTATGCGGGCTGAGGGTTGGCAGCGATATCGAACGCGAAGGGCTGGATATCCAGTCGCACGGTGAATCGGCGTACCATCGCTAAGATTCGGCTCAAGTGGCGAGATCGGCCAAATCGATGCGTTCCGCACGATTCAGCGCCGACGCCACTTTGACCCGCAAGGCATTGGTATGCGCCAGGCGGACCTCTTTTTTTACATCGAGCAGTTGCTGAGGATGCATGGAGAATTCTTTCAGGCCCAACCCCAGCAACATGCGCGTAACCCGCGCATCGCCCGCCATCTCGCCGCACACCGAGACCGGTTTGCCCGCACGTTCGCCGGCATTGATGGTGTGGGCAATCAGACGCAATACGGCTGGATGCATGGGATCGTACAAGGCGGCCACATCGTTGTCGCCCCGATCGATGGCCAGGGTATATTGGATCAGGTCGTTGGTGCCTATCGACAGGAAATCCAGATTTTCCACGAACGGATCGATGGCAATCGCGATGGCGGGAATTTCCACCATGGCGCCCAAGGCTATGTTGCGGGAAAACTCCTGGCCTCTGGCTTCCAGCTCGGCACTTGCCGCGGCAATCGCCTGGCGCGTCGCATGGACTTCATGCATGTGCGAAATCATGGGGATCAGGATACGAATCGGGCCATGCGACGAGGCGCGCAGCAACGCCCGCAACTGGGTTGCAAACAATTCCGGATTGGCCAGGCAATAACGAATGGCACGCAGGCCCAGTGCGGGGTTGGTGGCAACCGTCACTTCGCCATCGAGGGTTTTGTCGGAACCCAGGTCAAGTGTGCGTATCGTGACGGGCCGCCCTCCCATCGTCTGCACGACCGAAGCATAGGCCTGATATTGCTCTTCCTCCCCCGGCAAATCAGGCCGGCCCATGAAAAGAAACTCGCTGCGGAACAGGCCGATACCATCGGCGCCGGCCGCCAGGGCCGCAGCGGCCTCTTCGGGCAATTCGATATTGGCTTCGAGCCGAATGGCGATTCCGTCCAGCGTGATAGCGGGCGCATCGCGCAGCAGGCTCAATGTTGCCCGTTCGTCGGCATACGCCGTTTGCCGCTGGCGGTATTCGTTCAGCACGGACTCCGAGGGATTGACCAGCACCGCGCCGGTCGAGCCATCGGCGATGAGGATATCGCCGTCGCGCACCAGTGTGCGCACATGACCCAGGCCGACTACCGCAGGCACGTTCATGCTGCGTGCCACGATCGCCGTGTGCGAGGTCGGGCCGCCCAGATCGGTTAAAAATGCGCCGAAACGTGCTCCACGCAAGCGCAGCATATCGGCGGGAGAAATATCCCGGGCGACCACGATCAGTGATTCGTCGGCATTATGGGTATCCAGGTGAGGCAGCAATACAGTGGAACCCGACAACACACGCAGCACACGCTCGATGACCTGGCGCACATCGGTGCCGCGTTCCCGCAAATATTCATCTTCCATGGCGGCGAACTGCTCGCCAAGTATCTGGCCCTGGGTCGTCAGAGCCCATTCGGCGTTGTAATGCCGCTCGATAATAAGTTCGCAGGTTTGCTGCGACAACATGGGGTCGTCGAGCAGCATGCTGTGCACGGTCAGCAAGGCGGCCAACTCGCGCGGCGCATCGGCGGGCAGGCTATTGGCCATGCTCTGCAATTCATCGCAGGCAAACGCCAGGGCTTGTTTCAGACGGTCGCATTCGGCTTCGATATCGTCTGGCTGAATGCGATAATGCGCCACTTCGAGCGCGGCGGCCCCCATGACCACGGCCCTGCCGATGGCGAACCCCTTGACGACTCCCTGCCCCTGCATGCACAACATGGAGCCATAAGAACAGGAAGGGATATGGGTCGGTGCAATCATCGGAGGCCCCACTTGGCTACAACAAGCCTATTCTTGTTCGCCGAATTTATTGTCGAATAAAAGTTGAATATCACCCAATGCCTGGTCGGCGTCCGGGCCTGCCGCATCGACCTTGACCGTCACGCCAAGACCGGCAGCCAGCATCATGACTCCCATGATACTCTTGGCATTGACGCGCTGAGCCCCGCGCGCGATAAAAATATCGGAACTGAATTTGCCCGCCAATTGCGTCAATTTGGCAGCGGCCCGCGCATGCAAGCCCAATTTATTGCGTATAACGATATCGATAGTTGGCATAGGATTATTAACTATTCAAAACGCGAGACTAACACACGGTGGATCAGGGAACCTGATCGGCATTCACGATCCCTTTCAGAGCCCCCTTGCGCACAGCCTCGCTGAGTTCATCCGGATTTTTTTCCTGGTCGGTCAGCGCCTTCAAAACCATGCATAAATTGGTGCCTGTAATCAGATGCCCCGAAATACCCTGCTGAACGGCAAGTTTAAGTGCGCGGCTGGCAATATTAAACGGCGTAGCCCCAAATATATCGCAAAGTATCAACACTCCTTCTTGCCGGCCGGCCGCCAGCAGCTCGACCAGACGCGGAACCAGCTCGTCAGGAGAATCGTCGGGGTGAACATCGAAGACCTGAAGATCCGATTCACTTCCCAGGACGTGCTGTGCACATTCTGAAAAAGCGGTTGCGAGCGGTGCATGCATCACCAGCACGATGCGGGCCATTTAGAGTCCTGTAGCTTGTTCCAGCGCCGTGGCAAAGAAGTCTGCCACATTAAAATCGGTCTGCTCGGTGATTTCCACAAAACAGGTGGGGCTGGTGACGTTGACTTCAGTCAGGTAATCGCCGATGACATCGAGCCCGACCAGCAGCAAGCCGCGCGCAAGCAGTTTCGGCCCGATTGTTTCGGCAATCTCGCGATCGCGGGCCGACAAGGGCCTGGCAACGCCGCGCCCGCCCGCAGCCAGGTTGCCACGGGTTTCACCTGCCAGAGGAATACGGGCCAGCGCATACGGAACCGGCTTGCCGCCTATCAGTAAAATACGCTTGTCGCCATTGACGATTTCCGGAATATAACGTTGCGCCATAATAGTGCGTGCGCCATTATCGGTGAGCGTTTCAAGTATCGACCCCAAATTGGGTTCCACTTTCTGCAAGCGAAAAATACCCGTCCCGCCCATGCCGTCCAGAGGTTTGACAATGACATCCTGGTGGGCGGCATGAAAGGCCCTTAGGCGCGCCATATCGCGCGACACCAGGGTGGGCGACGTAAAGGACGAGAATTCGGTAATCGCGAGTTTTTCAGGATGATTGCGTATGGCCGCGCCGGAATTGAAGACCCGGGCCCCTTGTGCCTCGGCATATTCGAGCAAATGCGTGGCGTATACATACTCCATATCGAAGGGAGGATCTTTGCGCATCACAATAGCGTCGAAGCCGGCCAGAGGGCTCTCGGTTCTGGAGCCTCGCTCGTTCCACCAGGCATGGCCATGCAAATCGGCCCCCGCCGGCAGATCGATGGCGACGGTAGCCGCCTTGACCGTGCCCTCGTCGATGTACATATCGCCCAGCAAGGCCACGCTCAAGGCATGGCCCCGAGCCTGCAGCGCCCGCATCATGGCAACGGAAGAGTCTTTGTAGGCCTTTAACGAAAGTAAAGGATCAATCACAAACAACACATGCATAAAGACACCTGCGAGCGCCCGCTGGTCAGCAGCAGGCCGAAGTTGAAGCCTGGGGTTTTATTACGTTGCGGCGTCCTGCTTGCCCGCCGCTTTTTTACGCGGGGCCAGGACCATCACCATTTGACGCCCTTCAAGCTTGGGCATGGCTTCGACCAGGCAGATCTCGGCCAGATCGTCGCGCACGCGCTCAAGCACGCGCATGCCCAATTCCTGGTGAGCCATTTCCCGGCCACGGAAACGCAAAGTGACCTTGGCCTTGTCGCCTTCGTCGATAAAGCGGCGCAGGTTGCGCAGCTTGACCTGGTAATCGCCTTCGTCGGTACCCGGACGGAACTTTATTTCTTTGACCTGTATGACTTTTTGTTTGGCACGCGCCTCTTGCTGGCGCTTTTGCTCTTGGTACTTGAACTTGCCGTAATCCATCAGTCGACAGACAGGGGGTTCTGCATTTGGCGCGATTTCGACAAGGTCGACTTCGCTTTCTTCTGACAAACGGATAGCATCAAAGGTTTTGACAATGCCCAGCTGCTCGCCGTCTACTCCAATAAGTCGCACTTCTGGTACGCGAATTTCACCATTGATGCGTTGAGCTTTTTCGGTAGCGATGTCTAAGACTCCTAGAATTAATAAAAATCAAGCCAATCAGGCTTGCCCGGCATTACGCCGTTGGTTGATATCTTGCTGCAGCCGGTCGGTAAAGTCGTTCAGGGACATGACTCCGAGATCGACGCCGCCACGGCCACGGACTGCCACGGTGGCGGTTTCGCGCTCTTTATCGCCCACCACCAGAATGTACGGCACCTTCTGCAGGCTATGCTCTCTGATTTTACGGGTGATTTTTTCCCCACGCAAATCGGAATTTGCTCTAAAGCCTTGTTTTTTCAGGCTTAGGGCGATTTCAGCCGCATATTTGGCTGACGGTTCCGAAATACAACATACCACAAGCTGTTCCGGGGCCAGCCAAGGCGGCATGGCCCCGGTGTGATGTTCGATCAGCATGCCGATGAAGCGCTCCAGCGAACCCAGGATGGCACGATGCAGCATGACGGGCGGACGGCGCAGGTCGCTCGCGTCGACATATTCGGCGCCCAGGCGCTGCGGCATGGAAAAGTCGACCTGGATCGTGCCGCATTGCCATTGACGGCCTATGGCGTCTTTAAGCGTGTATTCGACCTTGGGGCCGTAAAACGCCCCTTCCCCCGGCGACACATCGAATTCGCAGTTCGTCCGTTTCAGGCTTTCCATCAAGGCATGCTCGGCCTTGTCCCAGACTTCGTCCGAGCCTATGCGCTTGTCAGGGCGGGTCGCCACCTTGTACAAAATTTCGGTAAAGCCGAAATCGGCGTAGACCTTCTGCAGCAAAGCTGTAAATGCCGCACACTCGTCCTGCAACTGGTCCTCGGTGCAAAAAATATGACCATCGTCCTGGGTAAAGCCGCGCACTCGCATCATGCCGTGCAGCGACCCCGAGGGCTCGTTGCGATGGCACTGCCCAAACTCCCCGTAGCGTATCGGCAATTCACGATAGGAATGCAGGCCGGCATTGAAAATTTGCACATGGCCCGGGCAATTCATGGGTTTCAGGCCGTACGTCCGGTTCTCGGACTCGGTGGTGAACATGTTTTCGGCGTAATTATCCCAGTGTCCGGTTTTTTTCCAGAGGGATAAATCGAGTATCTGCGGCGCCTTGACCTCCTGATAGCCGTTGTCCTCGTACACCTTGCGCATGTACTGCTCGACTTGCTGCCACAAGGACCAACCCTTGGGATGCCAGAAAATCAGGCCGGGCGCTTCGTCCTGAAAATGGAAGAGATCGAGTTCGCGGCCCAATTTGCGGTGGTCGCGCTTTTCGGCCTCTTCGAGCATCATCAAATAAGCGGCCTGCTCTTCTTTGCTTGCCCAGGCCGTCCCGTAAATGCGCTGCAGCATCTCGTTCTTGCTGTCGCCGCGCCAATAGGCGCCAGCCACTTTCATGAGCTTGAAAACCTTCAGCTTGCCGGTGGAAGGCACGTGCGGGCCGCGGCACAGATCGATGAAATCGCCCTCACGGTACAGGCTGATGGGCTCGTTCGACGGTATCGAGGCGATGATTTCGGCCTTGTAATTTTCGCCTATGCCTTTGAAGAAGGCGACGGCATCATCGCGCAGCCACTCCTCACGCGTTACGGGTTCGTCTTTTTTCGCGAGTTCGGCCATTTTCTTTTCAATGGCCTCGAGGTCTTCCGGTGTAAACGGACGCTTATACGAAAAATCGTAATAAAAGCCATTTTCAATGACCGGACCGATGGTGACCTGCGCCTCGGGGAACAGCGACTTGACGGCATAGGCCAGCAAATGCGCGGTCGAATGGCGAATCAGATCGAGACCATCGGCATCTTTGGCGGTAATGATGGCCAGATGCGCATCGTGTTCAATAAGAAAACTGGTATCGACCAGCTTGGGCTCCGCCCCTGCTACCGTCACGCGCCCGCCCAGCGCGGCGCGCCCCAGGCCGGTCCCGATAGAGTTGGCGACATCGCCGACCGACACTGGGCCGGCAAACTCGCGCTGCGAGCCGTCTGGCAAGGTAATGTGAACCATAAAATATCCTGAAAAACAAAAAACGCGGCACTAGCCGCGTAATTTTGGTTTTTTGAATTTGCTGGTTAGCTGATGAACAATACGCGGCAACTGTTATCTGGTCCGGATGGTAGTTCGCGTCGCGTTCAGGCTCATACAAATCAAAAATTGCTTATTAAGTTGCTTCAAGTGTAACACCTGTCAGCTTCCCGCTGAGCCCAAAGACCGGCAAAGCAAGCCTGGACGGCATTTTTCTTGCAAGTTTGTTGTGAAAAAGCCGAGATTCAAGCCTGATTGACCCTGAAGCCGCCGTATGAACACCCGTTCAAGCGGAACGAAGGCTGTACTTCCTGTGCCCGGAAATAGCACCTGCCTTTGCAAGGCCGCGTCTTTGACAAGGCCAGATTAAATACGCTAGAATCACGTTCTTTCTAGGCGGTTAGCTCAGTTGGTTAGAGCGCTACGTTGACATCGTAGAGGTCGCTGGTTCGAACCCAGTACTGCCTACCATTACCTTGCTTTCAGTGCGCTTGCACAAGCCACCATAAAAGCCACACAACCCGCATCGAGCCCGGCTCTGCGGGTTTTTTTATGCCAGGTCCAGCGCCTGGGCGCGCACTGCATCCCCCTCGCGCACTCCGCGCATGAAGGCCTGGATTTTCTCGGCGGACTTGATGCCGGGAGAGACCTCCACGCCGCTGCTGACATCGACGGCATAGGGATGCACTGACCGGATCGACGCCGCCACCGATTCGGCAACCAGGCCGCCGGCCAGAACTACCGGGCGGCTATTGGGCGATTGCCGAACGGCGTGCAACAGGTCCGTATCCAGCACTCGGCCGCTGCCC
This sequence comes from Paralcaligenes ginsengisoli, assembly GCF_054781135.1. Taxonomy (NCBI): domain Bacteria; kingdom Pseudomonadati; phylum Pseudomonadota; class Betaproteobacteria; order Burkholderiales; family Alcaligenaceae; genus Paralcaligenes; species Paralcaligenes ginsengisoli. Next base: position 81,828 of record NZ_BAAGUZ010000031.1, on the reverse strand, counting down.
CCGTAGCCGGGGCTGTAGCTGTCGAACAACCACGCGGCCGCCTGCGCATAAGTCTGACACGCACGCAACACAGCATCGGAGCAATTCAGGTCGGGAGCTCCCAGACGGAAAGCTCGTATATAGCGGTGATTGAAGCCGGCGCAGTATTCCGGGGGCTCATCGCCATGAAACTGCAGAAAATCGGGCTGCACATGATCGATGACCGCCTGAACTTCATCGGGCATGGCATTGACGAACAAGGCCACCACATCGACAAAAGCCGGGGCCGCCTCGCGCAGGCGCCGTGCCTGCTTTAGCGAGACCAGGCGCGAGCTTTTGGGATAAAACACCAGGCCAATGGCATCCGCGCCGGCCTGTACGGCGGCGTCGACATCTTCAGGGCGGGTCAGACCGCAAATTTTGACCCGGGTACGCAGGGGAACCATCGTTGTATACGCTCTTGACTAAATAGGCTGGGCAATGCGCAGGCACAAATGTATTAAACACCAAATTGCCGATTCCTGGCTTATTTGAAAGCGGCCCCCGGATCGGTCACCGCACTGCTCCCCGCATCGCCATAGCCGTACGAATCCGAACCATAAGCGCTGGTGTTGCCGAACTGCACCTTGGAGGCATCGACGGTGACCGCGCCGTCTTTGTAATGCGTGACCATCCGGGGGAAAACCAGGACAGCCGCCACCATGGCGATCTGAATACAAATGAAAGGGATGGACCCCCAATAGATCTGGCCGGTGGTAACCCGGGGGATCAGCTTGCCGGTAACCCGGTCGTGATAGTCTTCCTTGGGTGCCACGGAACGCAGATAGAACAGGGCAAAGCCAAAAGGCGGATGCATGAACGAGGTCTGCATATTGACGGCCAGCAATACACCGAACCAGATCAGGTCGATCCCCATTTTCTCGGCCACCGGCCCCAGCAAGGGCACGATAATGAACGCCAGCTCGAAGAAATCCAGGAAGAATGCCAAAAAGAAGGTCAGCACGCTTACCACGATCAGGAAGCCCCATTGTCCGCCAGGCAAGCCGATGAGCAGGTGCTCGACCCATAAGTCGCCATTGACGCCCCGGAAGCTCAGGCTGAACACCGTCGAGCCCACCAGGATGAACACCACGAAGCAGGTCAGCTTGGTGGTGGTATCCATGGCCTGCTTGAGCAGGGAAAGCGAAAAACGGCCGCGCGAGACGGCCATCAGAATGGCTCCGACAGCGCCCATGGCCCCCCCTTCGGTGGGCGTGGCCATGCCTATAAAGATAGTGCCCAGAACCAGGAAGATCAGGAATAGCGGCGGTATCATGACAAAAACAACGCGCTCGGCGATTTGCGACAGTACGCCGATACGAAACACCTTGTTGACCAAAGCGATGATCAGGGCCGTCAGGCCCCAAACCATCAGCATGACCACTACCCGTTCGTCGATGGGAATATCGACATGGTTCCTGAAATACTGTTCAGACCCAAAATACGCCACAAAGCAGGCAATCAAGGTCAATACGGCCAGCGAACGCAAACCGCGCCGGCCATTGGCCTGGCCATAAATTCGGGCCTCTTCGGGCAAGGCCGGGGCTGAATCGGGCTTGATCAGCGACAGGATCATTACATAGACAATATAGGTGCCCGCCAGCACAAAGCCGGGGATCAGGGCACCCCGATACATATCGCCAACCGACCGGCCCAGCTGGTCTGCCAGGACAATCAGCACCAGGGACGGCGGGATGATCTGCGACAAGGTTCCAGACGCCGCGATAACCCCGCTGGCCAACCTCCGGTCGTAGCCGTAGCGCAGCATGATGGGCAGGGAAATCAGGCCCATGGAAATGACCGATGCCGAGACCACCCCTGTGGTAGCGGCCAGCATGGCTCCCACCAGCACCACGGCAATCGCCAACCCGCCGCGCACGGGGCCAAACAACTGCCCTATGGTTTCGAGCAAGTCTTCGGCCATGCCGGACCGCTCGAGCACCAAGCCCATCAGCGTAAAGAAAGGCACCGCCAACAGGGTATCGTTGGACACGATGCCAAACACACGTTGCGGGAGAGCTTGAAACAATGCGGGCTGAATCATTCCCAGATCAACCGCCACCAGGCCGTACAGAATGCCGTTGGCCGCCAGCGAAAAAGCCACCGGGAACCCCAAGAGCAAAAACACGATCAGGTTGATGAACATGATCGGAGCCAGGTTATCGACAAAAAACTCCATGATCAATGGCCCTTGCTTGCGATGTGGTTGACAGGCGCCCGCGCCCGATCGAGTTCGGCCTGGCGCAGGATTTCCTGGGCCAATTCTTCTTCGGCGCTTTGCGCCTTTTCACGTGCGGTCGGATCGGGACAGGCGCCACGCAGATACCCCACACACTTGATCAGGTGCGACAGGCCCGCCAGGATCAACAGGCCAAACCCCACAGGGATCAGAAGTTTGGCCGGCCAGCGTACCAGCCCGCCGGAGTTGGACGACTGCTCGTTCAACGCAAACGCTTCGTAGAAAAAAGGAATAGACAGCCAGAAGATAATCACCGCGGCGGGCAGCAGGAAAAACAGGACGCCGAAAATCTCGATCTTGATCTGGGTGCGCTTGGAGAAGCGCTGCGCCAGCACGTCGACACGTACATGCTCGTTGCGCAAGAAGGTATAACCCGCCGCCAGCAGGAATATGGCTCCAAACAGATACCACTGGAGTTCCAGCCACGCATTCGAACTGATATTGAACAGTTTGCGCACAACGGCATTGGAGGCGCTAACCACAACCACGATCAGGGTCAGCCACGTGACGGCCTGCCCTACTTTGGTATTTATGTAGTCTATCGTTCTTGATATTGCTAAGAAAAATTTCATGGATCACACTCTGTATGGCGTCAATCGCCCTCGCGCCAGCCGATTTTTGATCAGCCGACTCAAAAAAGAGGCTTATGACATATCGAGCCCGGTGCGCCCCGTGGGAGCCTGGTGAGCAAAACGATACGAAGGGATTGCCTTTTCTGCACGACCTGCGAGCGGCAGCCTGATATGACAAAAAATCAGTTGAACGCACAAGCCGGCGGTGAATTCTATACGATCCGCCTGCGGACGGCCGCTAGTATATACCCCGGTATCACCTTAAAAACCGCAAGATCCCAGGTGCGATGCAAACAGAGTTTGAAGCGTCGAAGACGGCAGGTCGAACTCGGCCGGGTATTCGACCTGAGCCAGATACAGCCCATCGGGAGAAAAAGTGGGCGCCGCAAGACGGCGATCCCGCTGAGCCAGCAAAGCCGCCATCCATTCGGGAGGCTGCCTGCCTTGCCCTATATATAACAGTGCACCAATCAAGTTGCGCACCATGTGATGCAGAAATGCGTTGGCCCGGAGAGTAAAAACAAAGATTTCGCCGCGCCGCTCGATATTCAATTCATGCAATGTCCGCACTGGACTGGCCGCCTGGCACTGCGATGATCGGAAGCAGCTGAAGTCGTGCTGGCCAAGCACATGCTGGGCCGCCTGTTGCATGCGCTGCAGATCCAGCGCTTGATGCACCCAGCCGACCCGGGCGTGAGCAATCGGCGAGCGAACACGGGCATTGCGAACCACATAGACGTAAGTGCGGGACACGGCCGAGAAACGGGCGTGAAAACTGTCAGGCACTGTGCAGGCCCACTGAACCGAAATGCTCGCAGGCAGCAGGGCATTGAGCCCGCGCACCCACGATTCATGGCGGCGCTGCGCGACCGCATCCAGATGCACCACCTGGCCCAGGCCATGCACACCCGTATCGGTACGCCCGGCGCAAACTGTTTTCGTCGGCTGCGCAAGAAAGCGGGACAAGGCAAGCTCGAGCGTGTCCTGGACAGTGCACCCGTGAGGCTGCGTTTGCCAGCCTTGCCAGCGGGCGCCGTCGTAAGCCACGCCTAAGGCCGTGCGCGACATGTCAGCTCTTGTTAGGCTCGTCGCTGGGAGGCTGGCTAAGATCGAGATTGATCTTGTCGAGTTTTTCCTTGACCATGGCTTCGGTGATCGCCGACGGGTGATCGTCGCTATCGTCGTCGCGCGCCACGTTGGCCCGGCGCAGCAGCCAGGCGATGATCAGCACGACAAATGCCAGCAAGGCGGTAATCACGCCCAATAAATGTTCCTGGAACCACGACACGGATTGTTCTGCCTTATTTGAAGCTTGTTTTGCCGGGTTTGCGGCGTGATCGGCGGTATTGCCGGCCTCGCCGGCAAGCCCCGGTTTATTCGTCGAATTGCCTGACAGGCCACGATTGCCGGCATCGGCACCGGCGGCGGCCGCCTGCCCAGCGTGTGTATCCGAAGCCTTGTCCGAAGAAGATGGAGATTGACCGCCGGGGGCGGCCGGGGAAGAATGCGATGCCGCGCCCGATGCTTCCGCCTGAACCGCGGCAGACGGCGAACCAGGCGATTGGGCGGAATCGGCCGCGGACTTCGCAGAGCCCTCTTGCCCGGCTGGCGCTTGCGCGCCATTCGACGAGCCGTCGGCTCCCCGGCCTGCCGAATCGCCCGCACCCGCTATCGCTCCGGCCGCACCGGCAATTGTTTGCCCCAAGCCTTTGGCACCATCCACCACAGCATCTTTAGCCGCCTCGCCCTGCCCCTGCAACGCCTGGTTGAGGTGCTTGACGTTTTCTTCAAGTTGCGACACACGACTTTGCGACTCGGCAATACCCTTGCTTGCGGCCAGTCGATTATCCGCTTTCGCGTCGGCGGCCGACGAACCGCCGCTGGACAGCTTGAGCTGGTCGCGCGGTGCTGCTTTATTGGCTGGCGGCACAGTCTCGGAAGCTTGCGATACGGTGCCCTTGTTTGCCGCGCGAGGCTGGACAGCCGGCGCCTTGCCGGCCGCCAGGCCCTGCCGGTAGCTGGCAAAATCCAGCGCCTGCTCCTGGAAGATGCGGCGGGCTTCGCGATCGCTGACCGCCGTAAGCGCCCGGGCGTCGGGAACGCCAAGCGTGGCGCCCGCCTTGACGAGATTCATATTGCCATGGATGAACGCCTGGGGATTGGCCCGTTGCAAGGCCACCATCATCTGATAAACGGTTACGCCGGGCACCGCATGATGCCGGGCAATGGCAAACAGCGTATCGCCGCGCCGTACATGGATCGACTGCCGCGAAATGCGCCGGGCTCCCTGATGCACGCCCGCACCCGCCGACCGTCCCTGCGCGGTGTTCATGTCACGACGCACCGGCGCCAATATGCTGACCTGATACTGCTGCTGGCCGCTGGACGTGTGCACCTCCAGCAATAAATCGGCGACAGCCTGGTCGAAAGGCTGGCTTGAGCTGATCTGTGCGATTCTGGACTGCGGGCTCGGCCCATTGACCAGGCGAACCCGCAGGCTGGACAAGTCGACCGGGGGCGTCAGGCCGGCCTGCGCCCAGGCCGCGGCCGGAGCGGGATTGACCCGCAAAGACTGATAGTCGTCGGTTCCAAGCTGGTTGACAGGCACGTCGATGCGCAATGGCTGGCCAGGCCCGGACACGATGCGGGAATGGCCAAGCGTTGCCGCATACACGCTTGAACACATCAGCATGGCGACCGACAGGGCCGTGACCAGCGGTTTGGTGCGCGACAACAATGCCGATATGGCCACACTGCGGGACATAGTCATGTTCAGAGTTCACCCAAAGTGATGCGCAGCATGCGCCGCAAGGGCTCGGCCGCACCCCATAACAGTTGATCGCCCACCGTAAACGCGCTGAGATATTCGGGCCCCATGGACATTTTTCGCAAGCGGCCAACAGGAATATCGAGCGTTCCGGTAACAGCTACCGGCGTTAATTCGCGCATGGTAGCTTCGCGCGTGTTGGGGATGACCTTGGCCCACTTGGAGCCCTGGCGCAGAATATCGGAGATTTCGTCCAGCGGCACATCGCTCTTGAGCTTGATAGTAAGAGCCTGGCTATGGCAGCGCATGGCGCCAATGCGCACGCACAAACCATCGATAGGCGTAAGCCCGGAACCAAAAGCCGGGCCGCGACCCAGAATTTTATTGGTTTCAGCCTCGGCCTTCCATTCTTCCTTCGACATGCCATTGCCCAGGTCTTTGTCGATCCAGGGGATAAGGCTGCCGCCCAGCGGAACGCCGAAATTGTCTTGCGGCAGGCTGCTGTCCTGCTGCTTCAGCAAGACGCCGCGATCGATTTCCAGAATTGCCGAGGCGGGATCGTCAAGCAAAGGCCTGACGGCTTCATTGAGCAATCCGAACTGTGTCAGCAGTTCGCGCATATGCTGGGCGCCACCGCCCGACGCTGCCTGGTAGGTCATGCTGCTCATCCAGTCGATCAGATTGCTGTTGAACAGGCCGGCCAGGCCCATGAGCATGCAGCTTACGGTGCAATTGCCACCTATGTAGTTCTTGATGCCGCGTTGCAGCGCGGCGTCGATCACCGGGCGGTTGACCGGGTCGAGCACAATGATTGCGTCATCTTTCATGCGCAAGGTACTGGCCGCGTCTATCCATATGCCGTCCCAGCCCGCCGCGCGCAGCTTGGGGTATACCGCCGAGGTGTAGTCGCCGCCCTGGGCCGTTACGATGATCGGCAATTTTTTCAGGGCATCGATATCGTGGGCGTCTTGCAGCGCCGGTGCACCGTCGGCCCACTTCGGAGCAGGGCCGCCCGCATTGCTGGTGGAAAAAAACACCGGTTGGAATAAAGAAAAATCATTTTCGTCGCGCATGCGCTGCATGAGGACCGAACCCACCATGCCTCGCCAACCGACCAAACCTACTGCCTGGTTCATTTCAAATCACTTAAAAAAATAAAAATCACGCGTAAAGCATTATAAATCAAGCCTAAAGCATCATTTTAATGCTTTCAATACGGCATCGCCCATTTCGGAGGTCGACACCTTGCGGGTGCCTGGCTCGAAAATATCGGCCGTGCGCAGGCCCTGCTCCAGCACGGCTTGCACCGCGGCCTCGACCCGATCGGCTTGCGCGGCAGCGTTCAGCGAATACCGCAGCAGCATGGCCGCCGACAGTATGGTGGCCAGGGGATTGGCGATGTTTTGCCCGGCGATGTCCGGCGCCGAACCATGGCTGGGCTCATACAGGCCCTGATTCGAGGCATTGAGCGAAGCCGAGGGCAGCATGCCGATCGAACCTGTCAGCATGGCGGCTTCGTCGGACAGGATATCGCCGAACAAATTGCCGGTTACGATGACATCGAACTCTTTGGGCGCCCGCACCAGTTGCATGGCGGCATTATCGACATACATGTGCGAGAGCTGCACATCCGGATAGTCGCGAGCCACTTCGATCATGATGTCGCGCCAGAACTGCGAGGTCTCGAGCACATTCGATTTATCGACGCTGCACAGCTTTTTATTGCGCTTTCGAGCAGCCTCGAAGCCGACCCGCCCGATGCGCCGTATCTCGGATTCGGCGTAGTGCATGGTGTCGAAGCCCTGACGCTCGCCCTTGAACGGCCCATCCTGAACATCGCGCACGCCGCGCGGCTGGCCAAAATAGATATCGCCGGTCAGCTCACGGACAATCAGTATATTCAGCCCGGACACCACCTCGGGCTTCAGCGACGAGGCATTGGCCAATTGCGGGTACAGAATGGCCGGACGTAAATTGGCAAACAGCCCCATGGCTTTGCGCAAACCCAGAATGGCCTGCTCAGGCCGGAATTCACGCGGCAGGCTATCGTATTTCCAGTCGCCTACCGCGCCAAACAGCACCGCCGCGGAGCCTTTCGCCAAATCGAGTGTCGACGGCGGCAAGGGATGCTCCAGCGCATCGAATGCCGCCCCGCCCACCGGGGCGATCTGCGTTTCAATACCCAGGCCCAGGGCATGCAGTACGCGCACGGCCTGTTCGGTAATTTCAGGGCCGATGCCGTCGCCCGGTAATACTGCTATTTTGTGACTCATGATTTATCCTGATAGCTGCCAAGGCAAGGCGGCGGTAGACATACCGCCGCCTTGCCCAACAGTCCTTTATAAAGTGAATGAATGGCAAAGCCAAGCTTCGCCGCGCCCGTCAGGGCGAAAAAAGCCGAAGTTGTGCGATTCATGCAACTGGGGCCGCTGAATATGGCAAAGGCCGCGGTAACGCGGCCTTGTCCGGGCGCAAAGGCCCAAACCGGAATCCGACCCTATCGTGCCTGGCTGACCGGATGCGCTTCAAGCCAAGGAAACCGCGTCAGGCGCTCGGCCTCGAACGCACGAATCTGATCCGATTTCTGCAGCGTCAGGGCGATGTCGTCCAGGCCATTGAACAGGCAATGTTTGCGAAACGGCTCAATGTCGAAACTCAGTTCGCGCCCATCCTGGGCAATGACCACCTGACGCTCCAGATCGATGCGCAACTGATAGCCGACAAAGGCTTTTACCTCGTCCAGCAGGCGCGCTACCTCAAGTTCGGAAAGTACAATCGGCAGCAGGCCATTCTTGAAACTGTTATTGAAGAAAATGTCGGCATACGACGGCGCGATAATGGCGCGAAAACCGTATTGCGACAGCGCCCACGGCGCATGCTCGCGACTTGAGCCGCAACCGAAGTTCTTGCGCGCCAGCAGAATCGAGGCCCCCTTGTAGCGGGGCTGATTCAGGACGAAATCGGGGTTGAGCGGACGCTTGCTGTTATCCATGCCGGGTTCGCCGTGATCCAGGTAGCGCAGCTCATCGAACAGATTGGGGCCGAATCCCGAGCGTTTGATGGACTTCAGGAATTGCTTGGGAATGATCAGGTCGGTATCGACATTCTCACGATCGAGCGGGGCCACTATGCCTTTATGGGTGGTAAATGCTTGCACGGTAATTCCTTAGCGAAAATTTCTGACGTCGACAAAATGCCCGGCAACCGCCGCTGCTGCCGCCATGGCCGGACTGACCAGGTGCGTGCGCCCGCCCTGGCCCTGGCGCCCTTCAAAATTGCGATTCGAGGTCGAGGCGCAACGCTCGCCCGGTTCCAGGCGATCGGCATTCATGGCCAGGCACATGGAGCAACCCGGTTCGCGCCACTCGAAGCCGGCCGCAATAAAGATTTTGTCCAGGCCTTCCTGCTCGGCCTGTTTTTTAACCAGCCCCGAGCCAGGCACCACCATGGCTTGCCTGACATTCGCGGCAACGCGCTTGCCGCGCGCGACCAGCGCCGCGGCACGCAAGTCTTCGATGCGGGCATTGGTACAGGAGCCGATGAATACCTTGTCGATGCGAATATCGACCAGAGGCGTATTGGGCTTCAAACCCATATATTGCAAGGCGCGCTCCATGCCACTGCGGCGCAGCTCGTCTTTTTCCTTGTCGGGATCCGGAACACGGCTATCGACCGACAGAACCATTTCAGGCGAAGTGCCCCAGGTCACTTGCGGAGTAATCTGGCGCGCGTCGATCTCAACGATGCGGTCGAACTTGGCGCCTTCATCGGAATGCAGCGTGCTCCAGTATTGCACCGCCTGGTCCCACACTATGCCAGTGGGCGCGTAAGGACGTCCGCGGAAATACTCGATGGTTTTTTCGTCGACCGCCACCATGCCCGAGCGAGCCCCCGCCTCGATGGCCATATTGCAGACAGTCATGCGGCCTTCAACCGACAGGGCGCGAACCGTGCTGCCCGCAAATTCGATGGCAGAGCCGGTGCCGCCGGCCGTGCCGATCTTGCCGATGACATAAAGCACCAAGTCTTTGGCGGTGCAGCCGAAAGGCAATTCACCTTCGACGCGAACCAGCATGTTCTTGTTCTTTTTCATGAGCAAGGTCTGAGTTGCCAGCACGTGCTCCACCTCGGAGGTGCCGATGCCGAACGCCAGGGTCCCCAGAGCGCCGTGAGTGCTGGTGTGCGAATCGCCGCATACGACCGTCATGCCAGGCAAGGTCGCACCCTGCTCCGGCCCAATGATGTGCACAATGCCTTGACGCAAATCATTCATGCGAAATTCGGTAATGCCGAATTTCTCGCAGTTGTCGTCCAGCGTATCGACCTGCAAGCGGGAAACCGGGTCCTGAATGCCTTGGCTGCGCGCGGTGGTGGGCACGTTGTGATCGGCAACCGCCAGATTGGCTCCAACCCGCCACGGCTTGCGGCCCGCCAGGGTCAGGCCTTCGAACGCCTGGGGGCTGGTAACTTCGTGCACCAGATGGCGATCGATGTACAGCAGACAGGTACCGTCGGACTCTTGATGCACGACATGTGCATCCCAGAGTTTGTCGTATAAAGTTTGGGCCATGGCAATGCTCTTAGAAAGGACAAATTAAAGGTATCAGCCATGCGATTTTCGCCATGGCTGCGGTACCCCCGGGATTACAGCCCGAACACCACCGATCGGTGCAGCGCTGTATAAACCCAAGTGTTTCCGGGACGATTTTTATTTATTATGCCACCGCCAGAACCTAGTACAAGAAGAGATTTTATACTGGTATAAAAAGTGATATCCTGCAGATAAAGAGCCTACCATCACGGAGATTCGGGATGGGATAGGAACGCTCCAAACACCTGCGGCACTGTTAAGCAAACACTAGAGGGTGCCGCCCCTGCCCGGGCCGCCACCCCCGCGCCTTAAGAACGCGAACAACAGGTACCCGCATGAAGAGGCGCCACCTGCGATTTGACGGGGATCAGCCCAGCCAGACCCTGGCATTGCGGAACATGCGCATCCAGGGGCTGGCATCGCCGCCGCTGTCGCGGGCGCCCCAGCGCGGCGGCGACCACGACAGCATTACATTGCGCGTGACCCGTTCAGCATGCGGCATCAGCACGGTAAAACGGCCATCGGCCGTGGTAACCCCAGTCAGGCCTTGCGGGCTGCCATTGGGATTGTACGGATACACCTCGGTGCGCTGACCATGATTATCGACAAAGTTGAGCGCGCTGCGCACTTTGCCGATGTCGCCCTGCTGCGCAAAATTGGCAAAACCTTCACCATGGGCCACCGCAACCGGAAGCCGGGTTCCCGCCATGCCTCGCATGAACAGCGACGGGGAATCGGGAATTTCGACCAGGGAAAGGCGAGCCTCGTATTTTTCCGACACATTGCGTGTAAAACGCGGCCAATGCTCGGCACCCGGAATCATGCCGGCCAGAGCCGCCATCATCTGGCAGCCGTTGCACACCCCAAGCGCAAAAGTATCGGGGCGGGCGAAGTACCCGGCAAATTGGTCCGACAGCTGCTGATTGAAGCGGATCGTGCGGGCCCAGCCCTCGCCGGCGCCCAGTACATCGCCATAGCTGAATCCACCCACAGCCACCAGGCCCTGCACATCGTCCAGACGCACGCGGCCCGACAACAGGTCGGTCATGTGCACATCCCAGGCCTCGAAGCCGGCCTTGTCGAAAGCCCAGGCCATTTCCACCTGGCTATTGCAGCCCTGCTCGCGCAAGATAGCCACGCGGGGCCGCTTGCCTGTGGAGATGAACGGCGCGGCAATGTCTTCCTGCGGATCGAACGCAACGGCCGGTGTAAAACCCGGGTCGCCTGTATTTTGCCAAGTATCGAATTCGGCCTGCGCGCATTGGGGATTGTCCCGCCGGGCCATGATCTGGCGGCTGACCTCGCTCCATTGTTGGCCCAGATCGAAGCGGGTGTGCTTGTAAATGCATTTTCCGTCGCGATAAATCTGGATTTCGTCCTGGGTATTCAAGCCACCCAGCACGTGCGAATAAGCCGACAGGCCCGCTTCGCGCAACTGCTGCATAACCCTATCGCGCTGCGCCAACGGCACCTGTACGACCGCCCCGGCCTCTTCGGCAAACAAGGCTTTCAGTGTCAGCTCGTCACGCTGCACCGCAACCTGCTCAGTACGTATTTTGTAGTCGCCCCAGTCCGATGCGCGAGGATCGATCGTCAGCATATCGAGATTGATCGAAACCCCGACATGCCCGGCAAACGCCATTTCACATAGGGTAGCCAGCAGGCCGCCGTCGGAGCGGTCGTGGTAGGCCAGGATATGGCCATCGGCCGCCAATTGGCGCACGGTGCTGAAAAAAGCCTGCAGGGACTCGGGCTCATCCATGTCCGGTACGGCCTTGCCGACCTGGTTGAACACCTGGGCCAATATCGACCCGCCCAGGCGATTGCGCCCTCGGCCCAGATCGACCAGGATCAAGACCGTCTCGCCCGCGTCGGTGCGCAATTGCGGAGTCAGGGTGGCGCGCACATCGGCCACTGGCGCAAAAGCCGTAACAATGAGCGAAACGGGAGCGATCACCTCGCGCTTGTCGCCGCGCTCGTCCCAGGAAGTGCGCATGGACAGGGAGTCCTTGCCAACGGGAATCGACAGGCCCAATTGCTGGCACCAGGTGCTCACCGCAAAAACGGTGTCGTACAGCGCCGCATCCTGTCCGTCCACACCGCAGGCCGCCATCCAGTTGGCGGAAAGCTTGATGTCTTCAAGGCGTTTCACATCGCTGGCAACCAGATTGGTCAGGGCCTCGGTGACCGCCATGCGGCCCGAGGCCGCGGCGTCGATAACGGCCAGCGGCGTGCGCTCACCCATGGCCATTGCCTCGCCGCGCACTCCTTCGAAATCCGCGAGAGTCACGGCACAATCGGCCACCGGCACCTGCCAGGGTCCCACCATCTGGTCGCGGCTGCTCAGGCCCCCTACAGAACGGTCGCCTATAGTGATCAGGAAATTCTTGTTCGCCACCGTTGGGTGCCGCAAAACCCGCTGTATCGCATCGTCGAGTGTCATGACGGTCAGATCGACCGGCGCAACAACGCCGGGCAAACGCTGTACGTCGCGCGTCATGCGCGGCGGCTTGCCCAGAATCACATCGATGGGCACATCGACCGGACGAATGGCGGAATCGGCCTTGGGAACAAGCTGCTCGCTAACCCCGGGCAAACCTTCGCCATGCGTCACGCGCAATTGCCGCTCTTCGGTCGCCACCCCGACCACCGCGTACGGACAGCGCTCGCGCCGCGCGATGGCGTCGAAGCGAGCCAGGTCTTTGGGCTGTATCGCCAGCACATATCGCTCCTGGGCCTCATTGCTCCAGATTTCGGCGGCCGACAAGCCCGATTCCTCAAGGTGCACCTGCTGCAGTTCGAACACGGCGCCACGGCCCGCATCGTTCACCAGTTCGGGAAAGGCATTGGACAGGCCCCCGGCGCCCACATCGTGAATCGCCAGCACCGGGTTGCCGCTTCCCTGCTGCCAGCATCGATCGATCACTTCCTGGGCGCGCCGCTCGATTTCGGGATTGCCGCGCTGCACCGAATCGAAATCGAGCTCGGCGCTATTGGCTCCGGCGCTCATGCTGGAAGCCGCCCCGCCACCCATGCCGATGCGCATTCCGGGCCCACCCAACTGGACCAGCAAGGCACCCGGCGGAATAGGATCCTTGTGAGTAAGCCTATCATCGATGGAACCCAGGCCGCCGGCAATCATAATGGGTTTGTGATAGCCCCAGCGAACGTCGCCCGCCGTCTGTTCATAGGTACGGAAATAGCCCAGCAGATTGGGGCGCCCGAACTCGTTATTGAACGCCGCCCCTCCGATGGGGCCGTCGATCATGATATCGAGGGCGCTGGCGATCCGCTCGGGAGACCCATGCGAGTCTTCTTCCCAAGGCTCCAGGCCATCATCGAAACGCAGGTTCGACACAGTAAAACCCGTCAGCCCCGCCTTGGGCTTGGAACCCCTGCCAGTTGCTCCTTCATCGCGAATCTCGCCTCCGGCACCGGTGGCGGCGCCGGGGAACGGGGCAATGGCGGTGGGATGGTTATGCGTTTCAACCTTCATCAAGGTGTGCACGACCGCGTCTGTGTGGCCATAGCGGGCCGCGGCCGTTTCACCGGGCAGCGCGGCATAAAATTGCCGGGCCCGGCCACCCTCCATGACAGCCGCGTTGTCGGAATAAGCCACCACGGTGCCTTGGGGCTGGGCCGCATGCGTGGCACGTATCATGCCAAACAGGGTATGGGTCTGCGCCACGCCATCGATGACCCACTGCGCATTGAAAATCTTGTGGCGGCAATGCTCGCTATTGGCTTGGGCGAACATCATCAGCTCAACGTCGGTGGGATTGCGCCCCAACTGCCTGAAGGACTGGTCCAGGTACTCGACCTCGTCTTCAGACAAGGCAAGGCCCAGATTCCGGTTGGCTTCCAGCAACGCGGCCTGCCCTCGCTTCAGCACGTCTATGGTCTGTATGGGTTTGCCGGCCAACGAAGCAAACAGCGCCGCACCGTCGAAAGCGGCATCAACCACCGTTTCAGTCATGCGATCATGCAGGCACGAGGCTATTTGTGCCAACTGCCCTTCATCGATATGCCTGGGCCCCAATATCCCCCGGCCAGGATGCACAAGGTAGCGAATACCCCGTTCAATGCGGCGCACGGCCGGCAAGCCGCAGTTATGCGCAATGTCGGTAGCTTTGCTGGCCCAGGGCGATACCGTTCCCAACCGGGGCACGACACGCAACACCAGAGCCTGCTTGTCGCCTTTCAAGGCCTGGGCCGGTTCGCCATAATCGAGCAGCGCGGCCAGCCTTTCCCGGTCTTGCCCGGATAATTCGGACTCGCTCCACACATAGTGTTCAAACTGGCCCTGGATATCGGACACCGGCAAGTCAAGCTGGGCAAAACGCTTTAGCAGGCGCTCGCGGCGAAACGACGACAAAACCGAAGAACCAAGAAAATGCTGGATAGAATTCACGATGAAGGCGCAGGCTGAATGATGTAAAACCGCATTTTAACGGCTTAAGCACAACTCGGCTGACGCATGCCGGAAGTATATTTCCCACTCTTCCGGACAAGCGCGGCCCCAGCCCTGCCATCCCGGGAAAAAACGGCTTGCCGTTACAAGGAAGGGTAGCTGATTTCGATAATATCCAGCTCGTCGATGCCGGCCGGCGTACGCAAATTGACGGTGTCGCCCTCGCGGGACTTGATCAGGGCCCGCGCAACAGGCGAAATCCAGCTGATTTTCCCCTGCAAGGGCTCGGCTTCGTCCACACCCACGATCGTTACCCTGTGCTCTTCCCCCGCCTTGTCGGCATACAACACGGTCGCCCCGAAAAAAACCTGATCTTTATTGGGCTGGAAAGCGGGATCGACCACCTCGGCAATTTCAAGGCGTTTGGTCAAAAAGCGCATGCGCCGGTCGATTTCGCGCAAGCGTTTCTTGCCATACAGGTAATCGCCGTTCTCGGAACGATCGCCATTGGATGCCGCCCACGACACCACCTGTACGACCGAGGGACGCTCTTCGGTCATTAAATGCGCCAATTCGGCACGCAGCCTCTGATAGCCCTGCACCGTAATGTAATTCTTGGTGCCCGCCGGCAAAGGCGGGGCCTCGGTGCCCGGGTCCTCTTCGTCATCGTGATCGGATTCTTTTACAAAAGCTTTATTCATGGAGTGAAAAACGTAAACCTGCACAAGGGCTTGAACTTCAAGTTGGACGAGCTTGTTAAAAAGGCCTATTAAGCTTATATAAGCTATGACCCGTATCGAGCCATTTTGTTCAGGCCATTCGATTGGTCATGGATCAGACCCAATCGTGCCAGACCGCCCTTAAGTCGGCGGGCAGCAACGGCAGGGATCCCAGATCCTTTCTACTTTCGCCCGGGCTATGAAAATCGGAGCCGCAGGAGGCCATAAAGCCGTATCGACGCGCAACGTCGGCGTACTGCCTGTATTGATCGACGCTGTGGCTGCCGGTAATGACCTCAATGGCCTCGCCGCCCAACTGCTTGAACTCGTCGAACAAAGCACCAAACTGAACCGACGTGTAGTTGTAGCGCCCCGGATGCGCAATGACCGCCCGCCCGCCCGAATCGTGGATCCAGGCCAGCGCGTTTGCCA
Organism: Paralcaligenes ginsengisoli; assembly: GCF_054781135.1. NCBI lineage: Bacteria > Pseudomonadati > Pseudomonadota > Betaproteobacteria > Burkholderiales > Alcaligenaceae > Paralcaligenes > Paralcaligenes ginsengisoli. The sequence continues at coordinate 66,079 of NZ_BAAGUZ010000031.1, read as the reverse complement.
ATTTTGCCCAGCTTCCCGACACATTGGCAGGCTTGTGATCGCCCAGGTATTTATCGAAAACCGCCTGCATGGTTTTACAGTACCCGCGCTCAACCATAAAACGAGCGAAATGCGTGCGGCTGATCAGCAAAGGGTTGCCGGCATAAGCCAGCGCGCCTTCGTAGCTGTCGGGGACACCCAGGTCCCGCAGACGATCGGCAATTTTACGGGCGCGCTCGACGCGGCCTGTGCGTATCTCGACCAGCCCTTGATTGAGGGCCGCATGGCCGGCATCGATGCCCAAGCCCACGATATGCACGGTTTTCCCCGACCACGTTACGGAAATTTCGATTCCGGGGACGAATTGCATGCCCAGTTCACGCGCCACCTGCCCGGCTTGCGGCAGGCCGGACACCTCGTCGTGATCGGTAAGAGCCCACATCTGTACACCGTTCGCATGTGCGCGCCGAGCAAGCGCATGCGGCTCGAGCACGCCATCTGAAACGGTGGAGTGGCAATGCAAATCGACATTCAAGTTTGGGGCTGACGGCATGTATCGGGATATATCCTGGGCATTTTCAAATACGTATCGAAAAACAACATACTCCGCTGTCAGTCGTCCAACAAAAATCGTTCGACCGGGTCAATTTGATCGTCGTTCAAAAAAGTGGGCGCATGGCCGACTCCCGGAACTTCGAACAGGCGCGCATGCGGATTACGGGCCAGCATCTGCTGGGCAACCTCGGCGGGCAGCAGATCCGACAAGGCTCCCCTGACCAGCAGGACAGGCGTCGCGATACTTTGATAGGCTCCCCATAACAGAACCTCGGAAGCCTGAACGGCTTCGGGCGTTTGCGAAGAAAACGGTTGTGACATGGCCAGATCGTAATGCTTGACCCAATGCCCGCCCTGATGATTGAACACGTACTTGGTGAGCTGCTCCCATTGGGCCTGGGTGTGGGGCCCGAAAGTTTCGGAAACAGTGTGCACATAATCGACGGCCTGGGCAAAAGTATCGAACTGCTTTGCTTCCGCCACATATTCACCGATACGCTTGAGTCCCTCGAAGTTCAGGCTGGGTCCGATATCGTTCAACACGATTTTACCCAGGCGCAAGGCCTGGCTGGCCGGCAGTCCGAATTCGCCCCGATCCGGACGAGCCGCGGCCGACATCGCGATCGAGCCGGCCAACGCCAGCAAAATCAGCCCTCCCATGGAAGTACCCAGGCAATCCAGTTGCGAAGCCTGCAGGCGATTGATCAGGGTCAGCACGTCGGCGGCATACTGCGGCACCACATAGCCGGACGGATCAAGCAGCCAGTCGGACTTGCCGCGGCCCGCCACGTCGGGGCACACCACCCGATAGTGGGCGCTCAGGCGAGCGGCCAGATTATCGAAATCCCGCCCGGTACGCGTCAGGCCGTGCAGGCACAACAACACTTTATCGTTCTGCGGATCGCCCCATTCCCAATAAGCCATGCGATGCAAGCCGGCAGGGCTCGCGCAGGTTACATAATCGAGACGGGGTTCTGTCATGACAAGGAGCTCGCTTAAAAAATACCATAGCCGCGCTTCAATGCAGGAATGCACCATGCGGCACAACCGGAGAGTGGATGTGGATGTATTACAGGATGGTAAACCGATTCGGAACAGGCTTCCAGTTTCGAACCGGTTTGGCTTACTCTACAAACATGGTGGCCGGGCATTCAAGATAGCCGCGCACCACTTGCACGAACTCCGCGGCATGCAGGCCGTCGACCACGCGATGATCGAATGAGGAAGACAGATTCATCATTTTTCTTGCGACCACCGCTCCGCCAAGAATGACCGGCCGTTCGACGATGCGGTTAATGCCCACTATAGCCACTTCCGGATGATTGATCACCGGGGTGGACACAATGCCGCCCAAGGCACCCAGGCTGGTGATGGTGATGGTTGAGCCGGAAAGCTCTTCGCGCGTGGCCTTGCCGGCGCGCGCCGCTTCGGCAAGGCGCGCGACTTGCGCGGCGCAGGCCCACAAATCGCATGCTTCGGCATGACGCAACACCGGCACCATCAAGCCATGTTCGGTTTGAGTCGCAACCCCCATATGTACGGCGCCGTAGCGGGTTACGACGCCTTTTTCGTCGTCGAAACGCGCATTGATCTGCGGAAAATCCCGCAAGGCCAGCACCATGGCCCGGATCAGCAAAGGCAGCATGGTAAGGCGGCCACGCTGGCCGCCCCACTTGGCATTAAGCCGCGCCCGCAATGCCTCGGACTCGGTCACATCGACTTCTTCCACATAGGTGAAGTGTGGAATATGACGCTTGGATTCCTGCATTTTTTGCGCAATCTTGCGGCGCAGACCTATGACGGGAACAGCGGTTTCATCGTGCCGCTGGCCATAGCGTGACGCAGTGGCGGTTGAAGCGGCCGGGGTGGCCGCATGGGCATCCAGATCTTCATGCCGGATGCGGCCGGCCGGACCGCTGCCCCGCACCTCGCTCAGTTCAAGCCCAAGCTCCCTGGCATGCCGGCGCACCGATGGAGAAGCCAGCGGCTTTTCACCCTGGGTCGATACCTGTTCGGCCAAGACCCCAGGCTCCCTTCCCGCCTGCGGCATCGAGGGCGCCGGCGCAGAATCGGCGGGCCGAACCTGGCGTTGCTCTTTTTTCTCGGGCGCATCCGGGCTGGAGCCGCCCTCGCCTTCAAGCTCGATACGTATCAATTCGGCACCCACGGCCAGCACATCGCCGACCGCACCGCCAAGAGCCACCACCGTACCCACCACAGGCGACGGCACCTCGACCGTCGCCTTGTCGGTCATGACTTCGGCCAGCACCTGGTCCTCGCTAACGCTATCGCCCGGCTGCACATGCCACTCGGCCAGCTCGACCTCTGCAATGCCTTCGCCTATGTCCGGCATTTTTATGATGTGAATAGCCATCATGCCCCCGGGCAACAAGCCGGAATAGACAGGGATGCGAAAATCATGTCAATTCTCCATTGCGCGCTTGAAGGCTGCGCCGACTCGCGCCGGCCCGGGAAAATATTCCCACTCTTGCGCATGCGGATAAGGTGTATCCCACCCAGCGACACGCTCGATCGGGGCTTCAAGATAATAGAAACAATGCTCCTGGATCAGCGCAACCAATTCGGCGCCAAAGCCGCTGGTACGCGTGGCCTCGTGCACCACTACGCAACGGCCGGTTTTTTTGACCGAACTGACGATTGCATTCAGATCCAGCGGCCAGATGCTGCGCAAGTCGATGATCTCGGCATTGATGCCGGTTTCCTGCGCCGCCGCTTCAGATACAAAAACCATGGTGCCGTACGTCAGTACGGTGAGATCGGAACCGGGACGAAAAACCGACGCGGACTCCAGCGGAACCGTGTAGTAGCCTTCCGGCACTTCGCCCAAGGGATGCTTGGACCATGGCACCACAGGCTGGTCGTGATGGCCGTCGAACGGACCGTTGTACAAGCGCTTGGGTTCCAGAAAAATGACTGGATCATCGTTTTCGATCGAAGCGATGAGCAGACCTTTGGCATCGTAGGGATTGGACGGCATCACCGTGCGCAGACCGCTGACATGCGTAAACAAGGCCTCCGGGCTCTGGCTATGGGTCTGGCCGCCATATATGCCTCCACCGCAGGGCATGCGTATCGTCAGCGGCGCGGTGAACTCGCCGGCCGAGCGGTAGCGCAGCCGCGCCGCCTCGGAGACGATTTGATCGGAGGCGGGATAAAAGTAATCGGCAAATTGAATCTCCACGACCGGACGCAGCCCATAGGCTCCCATGCCCACGGCGGCTCCGACTATCCCGCCTTCGGAGATCGGGGCATCGAATACGCGCGACTTGCCATACTTGGCCTGCAAGCCTTCAGTACAGCGAAACACGCCGCCGAAATAGCCGACATCCTGGCCGAAGACAACCACGTTGCTGTCGCGCTCGAGCATGACATCCATGGCGGAACGCAAGGCCTGGATCATGGTCATGGGCCGTGTGGGTAGATTGCTGTTCTCTGCCATGATCACCCCTGAAGCTGCTGGCGCTGCAAACGCAAATGCTCCGGCATGTCTTTATAGACATCCTCGAACATCGTCGCGGCACTGAAGGTGTGGCCGGTGGCCAAGGAACCGTAGCGCTCCGCTTCTTTCTGAGCGGCAATCACCAGCGCTTCCAATTCTTTTTGCGTCGCTTCGTGTTCTTTGTCGGACCAGGCATTGATGTTGATGAGATGCCGCTTGAGCCTGGGGATTGGGTCGCCCAGCGGAAACTGGGCCCAATCGTCAGCCGGACGATACTTGGACGGGTCGTCCGATGTTGAGTGCGGGCCGCCCCGGTAGCTTACCCATTCGATCAGGGTAGGTCCGAGATTGCTGCGGGCGCGCTCGATAGCCCATTGCGACGCGGCATACACCGCCAGAAAATCATTGCCGTCAACACGCAGGGAAGCAATGCCGCAACCGACGCCCCGCGCAGCGAACGTAGTGCTTTCACCACCGGCCAAGGCCTGGAAGGTGGAAATAGCCCACTGGTTATTGACAACGTTGAGGATGACCGGCGCGCGATAAACATGCGCGAACGTCAGGGCGGTATGAAAATCGGCCTCGGCCGTAGCGCCGTCGCCTATCCAGCCGGAAGCGATTTTGGTGTCGCCCTTGATGGCCGAGGCCATGCCCCACCCTACCGCCTGGATGAACTGCGTGGCCAGATTTCCGGAAACGGAAAAGAAACCCGCCTTGCGCACGGAGTACAGCACCGGAAGTTGCCTGCCCTTGAGCGGATCGCGTTCGTTCGACAACAACTGGCAGATCAGGTCGACCAGGGGAACATCGCGCACCATCAACAGGCTTTGCTGGCGATACGATGGGAAGCACATATCGCCTTCGGAGAGCGCCATGCCATGAGCGGTGCCTATCGCCTCTTCACCCAGGCACTGCATGTAGAAGGATAATTTTTTCTGCCGCTGCGCAATCAGCATGCGGGCATCGAAAATGCGCGTTTTCATCATGGCCCGCATCCCGGCGCGCAGCTGTTGCGGATCGAGATCAGGCGCCCAGGGGCCGACGGCATTGCCATCGTCGTCGAGCACCCGCACCAGCGCATAGGCCAGATCGCCGGTTTCGACAGGCGCCACATCGATGGGGGGGCGGCGCACCTCGCCGGCGGCGGACAGGTGTAGATACGAAAAGTCGGTTTTGTGCCCCGGACGCCCAGTGGGCTCCGGCACATGTAGCCGCAGGGGTGATGTGTGTCTCATTGCTTTTTGCTCGCTTTCGAAGAATCTTGTGAACGCTTCGCTGTCGAAAATATCTTATGGATAGTTAAGCAATCATCGCGCATCCTGGAAAAATCCGCAAGGCTGCCTGCTCGGGAGGAAAAATGGGCAGCCTACAAAAACCGGCAAATGCGGGCCATGCCTGCCCATTTGCGCAAGGCTGTGTCGAGCCTCATCAGCGGCCCTGCCAATAGCGCCGATATCGTTGGCGCGTGCTGTCGACCTGCAGGCCTGAACTGCGCGACCGGGCCAAAATGGCGCCTTGCAGATCGGTGCGCCAAAACCGGGCTCCCGCGTCCTGCCAGCGCCGCTGAACCTCAGGACTGGGATGCCCGTAGCGATTCCACAAACCGGCCTGGGCCAGCACATGCCCGGCCTGCACACGGCTTACGAAACCTGGACTCGATGAATACCGGGATCCATGGTGCGCCGCCATCACGACATCGACCCGCCCCAGGCCGCGGTCCAGCAGGGACGCTTCTTGCGCATGCCCGATATCGCTGGTGAGCAGCAGCGAATGGTGACGGCCGCGAATCAGCAGGACACAGGCCTGGTCGTTGCGCCTGGCGGACGGATCCGGCCGGCTTGATTTGAGCGGCCACAAAAATTGAAATTCGACCTCATCGGTCGACCACGCCACGCCCCGCTCGCAGGACGACATGGCCAGCGGCAGCCGCGGCATCTCTTGCGGTTTGCCAAGCAGGCCCGCCTCGCGCCGCAGATAGGCAGACAAATCGAAAGAACTGTAAGACTGCCCCACAGGAACCGACTCAAGCACGCTGCGAACGCCTCCGGCGTGATCGATATCGGCGTGCGATATCACCATCACGTCAAGCTTCTTGATTCCCGCGGACTGCATAAATGGCCACACCGTGCGGGCGCCTTCATCCGAAGCGGCGCTCGTGCGCAAACCGGTATCGAATAACAGTGCGTGACGCGCAGTCTGGACCACGATGGCGCTGGACTGCCCGACATCCAGCGCGAACAAGTCCCAACTCCCTTGCGGCGGCCGCTCCGGACGCCAGCACAAAGCAGGCAACGTAAGCAGCCAGGCGCAACGGCGGGCAGGAAAGCCATAAGGCATGACAGCCAGGAGCAAGCCACACAATGCCAAAGCCATAAGCCACCATGGCGCTTCGGCCACATCGAAACTGGCCGGCCCGAGCTCGGCGAGCCAGACCGTCGGCCCCATCATCAGGTCAAGGCTGGCATGACCGAGCCACGCCAGGCTTGCGGCCAGCCACTCAAGGCCAGGCACGAAAGCAGCGGCCGCCAGTAACAGGGACAAGGGAGTCACCACCATGCTGATGACAGGAATCGCATAGGTATTCGCCAATGGAGAAACTATGGAAATCTGATGGAAAATCAGGGCCAGAAACGGCATCAGGGCTACGGTAATCGCCAGTTGCAGACGGCTGGCGGAATGCAGGAAACTGAGCATGCGGCGCGTACGGGTCATTGCGGCCGCGCGCAGGCGCTGTCCCGCCCAGGACGAACTGGCCATCAGCACATAAACGGCGCCGAACGACAGCCAGAACCCGCTGGCGAACAAAGCCCACGGATCCAGCATAACTACCGCAAAGACCACCATGCATAACAGCCTCGAACTGTTCAGGGGCAAGCGCACCACATGCGCCACTGCCACCACCGCCAGCATCAGGAATGTGCGCCGCGCAGGAACCCCCCAGCCGGCCAGCAGGCAATAAAGCCACGCTACCCACAAAGCCGCAATAGCCGCGGCAATCTGGGCCGGCATGCGTTCCGCCAGTGCCCGGCCGCGAAACCGCAATCGGCGCCAGATCCACAGCATTGCCATCCCGCCCAGGGCCGCAATCATGGTGATATGCGAACCACTGATCGATACCAGATGAGTAATTCCGGTGCGATTGAAAACCTGCCAATCCCCAGCGCCGACACTGGCCTGGTCGCCTATGGCCAGGGCCAGCAGCACGGCGCCATAGCGCATGCCCTCGAGATGGGGCCGCATAGCTTCACGCACGTAGTGGCGGGCTCTTTGCGCAACAATGGACAAACTCGCCCAGGCCTGGTCGCCCAGATACTGCGGCGTGCCACGCACGCTGCCCGTTGCCCGCAGCCCCTGCGCAAACATATAGGCTTCAAAATCGAAGGCATGGGGGTTGCGGGCGCCGTGGGGCTTTTTCAGCGTGAGCGCCATGCGCCAGATCTGGCCGGGGATCAGGTCCGGAAAATCGGCCGGCTCTTGGCCAAAGCGCCCATACGGTCCGGTTTTCCCCGGAGCCACCCAGGAAACAAAAATCCTCGACGGCACACCCGCCGGCTGCGATGAAATGACCTCGGCCTCAAAATGGCGACTATCCGGATTCAGCTTGACCAGGCTGGCCACGCGCAGCACCACCCGCGATACGCGATTTTCGTTTCCCTGGCTCAATTCGTCTGCCAGCCGATATTCAATCCTGGCGGCGGCCAGCACCAGGCCCAATACTGCCGCCCACAGCGGCCACAAAACCTGCCACGGACGGCTGGTTTTCAGTATCGGCAAGGACACAAGCACGGCAGCCAACACCACGCCCGCCCAGATGGCGTAACCCGGCATGGCGGCAAGGCACTGTACCGCAGCGGTTGCCAGCACTACAGCCAGCAGGCATAAACGCCCAGTCACGTTTCGCACTCCCAAAACGGGAAAGCGTAGCGGCGGCGGTTCGATAAAACCGCCGCACGGCGACATATTCGAGATAGTGGATACTACCTGGACTGCAGGTTCCGGCAGTCCGTGAGGCTCAGGCTTGCAGCAATTGCTCGAAAATATCGGCGGACCCCATTTGTCCGCCCTTGAGCATCAGCTCCATGCCGTTCAGCACCGGATCATCGCTATGCGCTCGGCACAAGGCAACCCCCGGGCTCAGTACGCGAACAAAAGACAATGCCCATATGTCCAGTGCCTTGGCCGCGCGGCTGGAGGTGTCGCCTCCGGCAACACCCAACCGCAGCAAGGGCCGCGGCCCGGCGGCCTGCCGCTCTACAACCCGCTTGACCAGTTCGGCGGTTACCAGCGCCAGATCGTCGGAGCACACGTCTGGAGTGCGCGGCCCACCGGCTTCCACGTAGGCCAGTACATGGCTGCCCGCGTCGAGCAGCCCGGCGATCGACTCAATCTGCCTGGCAAGATAGGACGGGTCGGAGATCAACTGCCGGCTGCCTAGCGGCAGACGCCGATAAGAGCCCGCCTGTTCCACCTGCCTGGCCGTAACCGGCGACATGCTGCCTGCAAAAACAAATACAGCGCCAGGGTCTTTACGCCCGGCGGGCGGCGCGGCGGGCTCAATGCCAGGCCCCCAGTGAACGGCCAGCGCCTGCACGACGCTGCTTGGGCCGGCGACCAGCAATGACCCTTGCCGTGCCTGCCGCCAAATCTGCCGGCCCAAGGGTCCCAGGTGCGATCTGTCGGCTATGTCGAACAGCACTGCGGCTGGACCGGCTCCTTTCAAATCCTGCAGCGTTGCGTCGACCTGGCCATCGAACTCATCCTCAGGCAAGCCATAACTGGGGTAATGCACGGCCTCGATCGGCGCCGCCCATTGCTGTCCCAGGTGGAGGCGCAAATCGGCCTCACCCATGGGCGTAACAGGGTGCTGCGTCATGGTGGGATGGCGATCCAGCCGGCAGACCTTGCCGCCTGCGCCGGCCGCGGCAAACAAATTGCTGAAACAGCAATAACGGCCTATGTCAGGCTGCCCTCCCACGACATAGGCGGTGTCACGATCGACGTAAGCATCAAGAATGGACAGCGCCGCGCCAATGCTGCCGATCTTTGGCGAGCTGTCAAAAGTGGAACAGCATTTGTAATGCAATACCGAAACTTGCAGCGTTTTGAAAAACGCTCCGATGCGAGGCAGCTCTTGCCGCATTGCCTGCGGACTCATGGTGCGCGCCGACCCGGCTATGCCCAGCGCGTCCAGCCCGCCCATCCGGATCATCTGCCGCGGTTCGGGAATATCCAGGAACAGCGCGCAACGCAGCCCGGCTTGCGCCGCAACCGCCAGCGTATCCGTGGCGCCGGTAAAATCATCGCCGTACCAGCCCAGTCTCATTATCTGGAATGTCCAAAGAACTCAAGCGCCGCCTTCAGCTCCGGCCTGGTCTGGCTATAGTGCTCGAGCGTTGCGCCCTCGCGTCGGGACTCCCAGGCCTGCCGTATGCTGACGACACCCGCGGCCGGCCCGCCCGGGTGGGCGAGAATGCCCCCACCGGACATGAACAGCAAGTCCTCGCTTTTGATGGCCGACCAGGTCGCCGGAACGGTGCCTGCCCATTGGCCCGAGGAAAACACGGGCAAGACACGGTCGTCCCTGTCTGCGGACATGGCGGTATAGCAGTCCGCGGCCGCGCTCACCACCTCTTCATCGCTCTGTGAAAACTTGCCCTGCAGGCCGTGTACGTGCATGTGGTCGATACCGCTCAGGCGCCACAGAGCCTGGTATGCCTGAAACGACATGCCCAGCATGGGATGGCGCGACAAGGCGCCAAAGCCATTCCTGTGCCCGTGCAAGGCCAGCCCGGTGCTTCTCCTGAGGCTTTGCACCGCCGAATAGCCGCACCAGTTCAGGCTGGCCATCACGCAACTGCCGCCCTCTCGTTCCACCAGCTCGGCATGGCGCCTCATGGCGTCGGTTTCGTCGCTGATATTGAAAGCCATCATGACATGCTTGCCGCTGCGCTCGGCATGTTCCCGGATAACGGACATGACAGCCGGCACACGCTCCGCCAAAGGCGCGTGCCGCGGATTGGCGCAAACTTCGTCGTCCTTGACAAAGTCCACACCGGCTTCGCACAGAACCTTGACCAATTCGGCAGTCTGCTTGGCGGACAAGCCCACATTGGGTTTGATGATGGTGCCGACGAGGCAGCCCGACGCGACGCCGATTCTGGCGCGTGTCCCTTGAATGCCAAGTGCGGGCAAATCATAGAGCATCCGATACCGGGATGGAATCGACAAAGACTCCAGCCGCAGGCCCGTCAGTTCGCCCAAATCGTACAAATTCCCCGAGACAGTGGCAGCCAGTGTCGGCAAATTGACGTCTATATTTTCAATCGGAAACGACACGTCCACTTTGGCCCGGTGCCAGGGCCCGCCTATGCCGCGTTTTTGCAAATAGGCATTGGGCAGGCTTGGCTCATCGCCCGGCGACAGCGCCTCGATTGACTCTACCGTTGCCCTGGCGCGCTCGCGCAATTCATCGGTTTCACCCTCCACCCGGGCAAATGTGCCGCACGATTGTTCTCCCGCCATGACCTCGGCAACCTTTTCGGGAGGGAACGGTGTTTCTATCAGATAACTGGCCAGGATGCGCTCGGCGTTCATGACATCTCATTCATATAGCTGGGAAAGGTCCTGCTCACAGTGTGTTCAGATCGGGGAAATCGCGGATCGGGTCCTGCCCGTTCCAGCCCACCGATGAATTTCTGATCAGGTCAAACAGCTTGCCCTTGGGGCCGGCCACTTCCGATAATTCGATGACCGTGCCCGGATGAAACTCGGTATCGAAATAAATGAACCGGCCACGCTCTCCGACCTCGCCGCTCATTTTCGGTGTAAAGCCCTGCGCGATCAGACCCTGCAGATCGGCATCGTAATCTTCGGTCCAGTAAGCCACATGCTGCAAACCCGTATTGCCCGCCTGCAGAAAATCCCGGTACATGGATGGTACGTCGTTGCGCACCTGAATCAACTCGACCTGCACAAAACCGGAATTGGCCAGTGCCACCGAGTTATGCGGTTCGTACTGCTTGCCATCGTAGCGATAGTTGACGATGGGCACCTTGGGGTTGTAGTACCAGGGCCCGACCCCCAGGGTGCGGCTCCAATGCTCCATGGCTTGTTCGATGTCCCGAACGACATAGCCCAGTTGACGGATTTCTCCAAAAAAACGGCTCATAATTTTTCCTGATACACACTACAGTTCATGCCGGAAAACCCGGCGTGCTATTTAAGAAATCCGATCGACACCCACGGAACAGCGGCCACCACCAGCAAGCCCAGCAAAAGCGCAACGATATAGCCCCAGATGTGGCGTATGCCTTCGCTGGGATCGACGCGGCTGATTGCACAGGCGCCGTAGTACCCCACCCCGAAAGGAGGAGAGAACAGGCCTATGCCCATGGAAAAAATAACGACCATCGAGTAATGAACTTCGTGTATGCCCATCTGCTTGGCAACAGGAAACAGCAAAGGCCCGAACAGGACGATCGCCGGGATCCCTTCCAGGACGCTGCCCAGGATAATGAATGTGACGACCGATATGGCCAGGAAGCCATAGGCCCCGCCCGGCACCCGCGACATGAAGTGCGCCAGATCGCTGGAAAAACCCGACTGCGTCAGCGCCCATGCCATGGCTGTGGCACAGCCTATGATCAGCATGATGGCGCCGGCAAGTGATGAAGTCTCCACCAGGATCGGCACTATCCGCTTCCAGGCGAATTGCCGATAGATCAACAGGCCGACGAAAATCGTGTACACGATGCCTATGGTCGAAACCTCGGTGGCCGTGGCAACCCCCTCGACCACCGATGCCCGAATGACAAAAGGCAGGCATATGGCAGGCAAGGCTATCAGCATCAATCGGCCGATTTCCTTTTTGCCTACACGGCTGACCTGGCTGAGGTCCTCCCTGCGATAGCGCCACCAGACAACGCTGCACAAGGCAATGCCCAGCACCACGGCCGGAAGAATGCCGCCGGTAAACAAGGCCGCGATGGAAACTCCCGTCACCGAACCTATCGTGATCAGCACGATGGACGGCGGAATGGTTTCGGTCTGCGCGCCGGTCGCCGCCAGCAAGGCGATCAATTCCCCTGGCTTGGCGCCGCGCTTTTGCATCTCCGGAAACAACACGGGAGTAATAGCGGCCATATCGGCAATTTTCGAGCCCGATATGCCCGATACCAGATACATGGCTCCGATCAATACATACGACAGCCCGCCGCGCACGTGTCCCAACAGGCTGGCCAGGAACTGGATCATGGCCTTGGCCATGCCGGTCATTTCGATCAGGGCGCCCAGAAATATGAACAAAGGAACGGCCAGCAGGATCAGGTGCGACATGCCTTCGTTCAGACGCCCAACCATCACCACAATGGGCGTCTGGGTCGTCAGTGCAAGGTAGCCGAATGTGGCGAGAGCAAAAGAAAATGCAATCGGTACACCTGAAAATACATTCGCGGCCACCAGCACCACAAAGAAAATGACCAGATTGATATCGCCCAAACCGTTGAACCAGGGCTGGGCAAGCCAAAACGCCAAGGCCAGGACTGCCGTGCACAAGACACTCAGCACGGCAGACTTCCCGTCGCGAGTTCCGATCAGCCGCAACAAGGACACCAGCACCATCAAGACGATGCCTATAGGCAAAGCCGCCGCCCGCCAGGCATTATTGATTTCCAGCGCCGGCGTCACAATGAACGACTCTTCATACGCATAGTCGTAGGCGGGAAAGACGATCAAAAGCAGGAATGCCAGAGAGGCCGTCAATGCGAACATCTCCAGCAATGCCTTGGTGCGCGGCCCAACGCGGTCGATAAAGGCCGTCATGCGCATATGTTCGCTCCTGCGCAAGGCAACCACCGACCCAAGCATGGACAGCCACAGAAAAAGCATGGAAGCCAGCTCGTCGGTCCACACCAGCGGCACGTGCAGCACATAACGCGCCACCACGCCGCTGAACAGGATCACGATTTCGCTTACGAGCAGCAAAGCGCACAACAACTCGACGACAGTGCCTATGCAGGCATCCAGCCGTTGCGCGATTTTCCCCGTGCCTGAAGCCGCATCGGGCAATACGACGGTCGATGTATACGCATAAGACATGAGTTTGCCGCCGCTACACCAGTTTACCGACGGCCTGCTCCAGCACGCCCCATGCTTCATTACCGAAGCGGCCCTTCCACTCTTTGTAGAAGCCGGCGCCGCGCAATTTGGCACGGAAACTATCGGAGGCCACTTTGTTGAACTCCAGCCCCTTGGACTGCAAGTCGGCCTGTACGGAATCGTTCAGTTTCTTGATGTCGTCGCGCTGGCGCAGGCCGGCGCCGTTAATTGCCCCGGCAACGATGGCTTTCAAATCCGTAGGCAGGCGGTCCCAGGCACGGCCATTGGCAATAAACCAGAATCCATCCCAGATGTGATTGGTCAGTGAACAATACTTCTGGACTTCATACAATTTGGCGACCTGGATGATCGGCAGCGGGTTTTCCTGGGCATCGACGATCTTGGTCTGCAGGGAAGAATAAACTTCGCTGAACTGCAAGCTGGTTGGCGCGGCTCCCAGGCCTTTGAACATCGATATGGACAAGGGGCTGACCGGCACCCTGATTTTCAAGTCGGCCATATCGGCTGCCGACTTGATGGGAGCCTTGCTGCTGGTGGTCTGCCGGAAACCGTTATCCCACATTTTCTCGAATGCATGCAAACCAATTTTGCTGATGGACGAACGGACATAGGACCCCACTTTGCCGTCCATGGCACTCCAGACCTGCCCGTAATCCGAAAAGGCAAAACCCACCGCATTGATCGCGGCCACCGGCACCAAGGTGGCAATCACCAGCGATGAAGGTGTAAAGAACTGTATGCCCCCGGAACGAACCTGAGCCAGCATATCGGTATCGCCACCCAGTTGATTATTGGGGAAAATCTTGATTTCCACACGGCCCTTGGACTTGTCCTTGATTTCATTGGCCGCTTCCTGGGCCCTTACATTCAGCGGATGAGCCAGCGGAAGGTTATTACCGTACTTATAGGAAAATTCGGCTGCCCGCGCGACCATGGGCAACGCGCTGACCACACCCGCGAAAGGCAGCACGGCCGCGGCTTTCAACATACTGCGTCGAGTATATTTTTGCATTGTTGTCTCCTGATTAAATTTGATGCTATTTGATTAATAAAAATATCTAATTTTGTGAAACGATATAGTGTTAAGATAAGCCAGTCAAACAAATTTAATGATCGTTTTTGATGTATGAGCAAGCTTCCTCCCGAACCATTCCATCATGGCCGCGCCACGGTTCTTGACATCGCCGCCGCGGCCAAAGTATCAACGGCGACTGTCGATCGCGTACTGAATCGCCGGCCCGGCGTGCGGGATGCAACCGCACAAAAAGTGCTCAGGGCCGCGGCCGAACTCGATTACCTGCCGGAAAACGAACTCTATGCAGCCCTGGCCCCAAGCCCCATGCGCATTTCCTTTCTGCTGCCCAAGGGAACCAATCGCTTCATCAACATGTTGGGCGACACCGTGCACTATTCCCAGGAAAGCTGGGCGCCGTACAACGTAAAAGCCCGTGTCGAATACATAGAGGGGTTCAATCCCAAACTGCTGGCCGCCAGCCTGATGCGCCAGGCCGAACGCGCCGATGGCGTGGCCTTCATGGCCATCGAACACCCGCTGATTCGCGACGCCGTGAACTTTCTGACGGAAAAAGGCGTGCATGTCATCACGCTCATTTCCGACATTTCCAACTCGGGACGCGCTGCCTACATAGGGCTGGAAAACCGGTCGGCGGGCCGCACGGCCGCCTATCTGATTGCCCGGTTTATCGGGCCGCACCCGGCAAAGGTCGCCATGATCGCGGGAAGCCTGAGCTACCGCGCCCACGAGGAGCGCGAAATGGGCTTTTTGTATCTCTTCAAGGAATTATTTCCAGGCATCGAAGTAGCGGGACTACGCGAAGGCCAGGACAACGCAGAAGAAAACTATCGCCTGACTCGCCAGCTGTTGAAGCAATCCCCCGATCTGGCCGGCATCTACAATATAGGCGGCGCCTCGGACGGCGTTGCCCGGGCCCTGAAAGAAACCGGCCTCGAGCACAAAATCGTGTTTATCGGCCACGGCCTGACCCCCGACACGCGCGCCCTGCTTATCGACGGCACCATGGACGCGGTGATTACCCAAAACCCTCAATCGGCCACTATGAGTTGTGTGCGGATTTTTGCCAACCTGCGCGACCATCGCGGCGTCATGAGCGGCGTAGACCCGGTTCAAAGCCAGATCATCTTCCGCGAAAACCTGCCCTGATCAAAGGGGGTGCGGGCAAACACAAGGAGTCTCCCGGCTGAGCGCATGAAAGGGCCGTTCCCGACTGGGCACATAAAAGGACCGTCCCACCTGAACACATGGCCTATCCCGGACGTCCTATAATAAATGCTCAACCAGATTGACGCGGTATCTATCACGCAAGCCATCATTTCGTCACGCACGATAAACCACTTGTCCATGGTTCTTCAGATCGATCAACGCCACCAGGCCGATCAGTCTGCCGTGCAGGATTTTTTCGGGAAGTCTGTCATGTCCTTAAGCAAGCTGTTCACAATTGGCGCCATCGCCCTGCTCGCCTGCGGCTCTGTCCACGCGCAGGAATACAAGGCGGGCGGGCTCCAGATTGAACACCCCTGGGCCCGGGCCAGCGCTCCGCAACAAAGCATGGGCGCGGGCTATATGCTGATAAAAAATACCGGCAATGCCGACGACAGGCTGTTGTCGATTTCCAGCAACGCCGCCAACATGACCGAGGTTCACCAGGTCACCAGCGAAAACAATATGGTGAAAATGGGCCCTGTCGACAGCCTGCCCATCCCCAAGGGAAAAACCGTGCAGCTCGCACCCAACGGCTATCACGTCATGTTCATGAATATCAAGGCGCCTTTCAAACAAGGCGAGAAAATTCCCGCCACCCTGACCTTCGAAAAAGCCGGCAAGGTGCAGATCGAATTCCTGGTGGAGCCCTTGACCTATCAGCCCGGCCAGGCGCACGGCGAGCCTATGCAGCCCATGCATATGAATATGGATACGATGCATCACCAGCACACGAAATAAAGCCGCCCCGGCAATATGCGGCAAATCCGTCTCAGATCGCGCCGGGATCAGCCAGGCGCGGCAGCACGCGTCGAGCGTTGAGCGCCGTGGCATTGGCAATGGAATCGCCTTCTTGACGACGCAAGTCGGCAAGCACCAAGGCAATACGGGCAACTTCGGCCGGTTCGTTGCGCGAGCGTGCCTGGCCGGGCCCGCCCAGCCAGGCCGGCGCAATATCGGGAGCATCGGTCTCCAGTACCAGCGCTTCCAGCGGCAATTGCTGCGCCAGGCGCCGTATCTGCAACGCCCGGGTAAACGTCATGGCACCGCCCATCCCCAGCGCAAAGCCCAGGTCGACGAACTGTTTCGCTTGTTGGAAACTGCCGTTGAAAGCATGCGCAATGCCGCCTGTGCAAGGCCGTCGACGCAAATGTTTCAGCAAGGTGTCCTGCGAGCGGCGCACATGCAGCAAAACCGGCAAACCGTAACGCCGCGCCAGATCAAGCTGGGCAGCGTAAAACGCTTCCTGTTTCAGGCGCAGCGGGGGGGTTGTGAGTTCCGGTACGAAAAAATCCAGGCCAATCTCGCCTATGGCCACAAATCGGGAATCGTCCAAAGCCGCCTGTATCCGCGACTCGAGCTCCGTCAAATCGGAATCCTGCGCTTGCGGCACATACATGGGATGGATACCCAGGGCGTAGGCTCCGCCGGCAAAAGAATGGGCCAGGTGGCGCACGGCTTCAAAATTCGCACGTTCCACGGCCGGAATAACAATCGCACCCACACCTGCACTGACCGCTCGATCTATGACGGCCGCGCGATCGGCGGCAAATTCGGAGGCATCGAGATGACAATGAGTATCTATCAGCACAGCCCATTCCTTGAAACCTCGGCCCGCCGCGCACTTGCCGGCCGAGTACGGCTAATCGGGTATATCCTCATCGGCCAAGCGGCCTTTATTCATGAAAAGCTGCCGGTGCGCCAGAGCCGCCAAAGCCGGGTCATGGGTCACGATGGTCAGGGCCGTGCCAAACTCCTGGTTGACGCGCACCAGCAGCTCGAACATGCTCTCCGCGGTATAACGATCCAGGTTGCCGGTAGGCTCGTCCGCCAATATGCAGCTTGGCCGCGTCACGAGCGCGCGCGCCAAGGCAACGCGCTGCCGCTCTCCACCCGACAACTGCCCCGGAAAATGATGAATGCGTTCTGCCAGGCCTACCTGCTCCAACACACTGGCCGCCTGCTCCCGCGCGGCACCGCGGGCATCGCGCCTTACGATCAGGGGCATGGCAACATTATCCAATGCCGAAAATTCAGACAACAGGTGATGGAACTGATACACGAAACCCAGGCTGCGGTTGCGCAACTTGCTGCGCTGGGCTTCAGTCAGGCCCTTGGCCGATGCGCCATTGACAAATACCGAGCCTGAGGTCGGTTCGTCGAGCAGGCCCAGAGTATGCAGCAGAGTGCTTTTGCCCGAGCCCGATGCTCCCACAATGGCCACGAATTCGTTTTGCGCCACATGCAGGCTGACATCGCGCAGCACTTCAACCTTGGAGCTGCCGTCATCGTAGGTCTTCACCAAATTCTTGGCTGTCAGGACGTGGGTAAGGGAAATATCAGTCATGGCGCAGCACCTGTGCGGGTTGCAGGCTGGCCGCACGCCAGCTGGGGTATAAGGTAGCCAGCAAGGAAAGTATCAGGGAAGTGACGGCGATCGTCACGATATCGGACATCTGGGGGCTGGACGGCAGCTCACTGATGAAATAGATCTGTTGCGGCAAAAAGTGCACTCCCAGCAAACGCTCGATAAAAGGCACGATCACGCCGATGTTATAGGCAATCAGCATGCCGAAGCCCACGCCCAGCGCCGTTCCTACGATACCGATCAGTGAGCCCTGGACCAGGAAGATTTTGGCAATTTCACGCGGACTGGCTCCCAGGGTGCGCAAAATCGCAATGTCGGACTGCTTGTCCTTCACGGCCATGACCAGGGAAGACAGCAGATTGAAGGCCGCCACAGCCACGATCAGCGCCAGAATCAGAAACATCATGCGCTTTTCGGTCTGGACGGCGGCAAACCAGGTGCGATTGTTCTGGGTCCAGTCGCTGGCCTGCACCGCCGGCGGCAATATCTGCATCAATTCATGCGCCACCTGAGGCGCCTTTTGCATATCGGCAATGCGCAAGCGTACGCCGCTCGTGCCGCTGTCGCGGAATACCTTGGACGCATCTTCATAGTTGATGAACGCCAGGGATGCATCGTATTCGTAATAGCCCGAGGAAAAAATACCGGTCACGGTAAATTGCCGCATGCGGGGAGCAAAGCCGGCTGGTGAAATCGAGCCCTGGGGAGCCAGCACCAATACAGTATCGCCCCGCTTGACCCCCAGGGTACCGGCGATCTGGTTGCCCAGCACAATTGAAAAGCTGCCGGGCTGCAGAGTATCGATATTGCCGTCGATCATCTGTCCGCCCACATCGGAGACCGCCGCCTCGAGCTTGGGGTCGATTCCGCGGATTTGTACCCCGCTCAAAGCCTCGCCGCGCACCACCATGGCTTGCGCGGCGACAAACGGCGCGGCCCCTACGACTTCCTTGTTCTTCCTGGCGTCCTGGGCAATTTCCTGCCAATGCTGCAGAACCTGCTCCGGCGCCATGCGCGGCACATAGAGTTCTATATGCGGCAGGACCGACAACATGCGATCCCGCACCTGGGTCTGGAAACCGTTCATGACCGACAGCACGACAATCAGGGCCGCGACTCCCAGGGCAATGCCTGCCATCGAGCTTGCCGCGATGAATGAAACAAATCGATCGCGTCGCCCGCTGCCGCGCCTGGCACGAGCCAGGCCCGCGTAGCGCGCACCTATCCACAATTCATATGAGGTCTTCAATCAGTCACCGTTTTCACATTAACACTACAATCCAGGAATGCAAATCGTACTCCCTGGCTCCCTGCCCGACCCTCGCGAAGCCCGTGAACTCACCCCGCACATGCTCAAGGCAGCACCTACGCTGGGAGGCTGGCTGCAGCTTGGACTCGCCTCGGCCACTGCGGCCAGCCCCGCTGTGGCCGGCTGTACCCCCTACGAGCGCTGGCAGCTTGCCGCGCGAGGGTTCAAGCCTGGGCGCGGGCAAAATCTTAGCGCAGGTTTAGGCCCTTTATGGGGCGACAAGGTCACCAAACGTGACCAACCCGTCTGGCTGGCGGAACTGGTTCATGTTTCGCCATCGCGTGAAGGAGCCCGTTTGCTGGCCGCGCGTGATTTGTCGATTACGACGGCTGACAGTGTAGCCTTGTTCGACTCAGCACAAGAATTATTCGCGGGATCGACCTTTACCGCGCACCCTCTCGACACAGAACACTGGCGCATCGAAATACATGGCGAATTCGCGCCGGTATGCGCCAGCCCCAGCCTGGTGGCCTTGTCTTCGGTCAACGATTGGTGGCCGCAAGACCGCGAGGCGCGCCCCTGGAGAAAGCTCGTCAATGAACTGCAAATGCAGTGGTTCGAGCATCCCGTCAATCAAGCGCGCGAAACGCGGGGGCTTGCCCCCATCAACAGCCTCTGGCTATTTGGCGGCGCCAGGCCCGATCAACTGGCCGACCCAATCCCTGGAAAGCAGCCACAGGTTCACGATGCCTTGCTTGCCTCCTTCCATGCGCATGACTGGGGCCGCTGGCTGCAAGCCCTGGAAAGGCTTGAAGCAACACTCTTCAAGCCGCTGTTGCGCAAGCAGCCCGAATTGGTGCTGATCGGCAACGACAAATACGTCGAGATCCGCCCCAGTTCATGGCTCGGATTCCTCAAACGCCTGCCCGGCACACGCGACTCGTGGAGAACATGGTGGTCACCCCTAGATTAAGCACCCGGCCGGCTCAGGACCAGGCAGCCCGAACACTCGAAGCGGCGGGCATACATCCTTTGCTCGCGCGGCTCTGGGCCTCCAGAGGGGTCAGGAACGCCACCGAAACCTTGCTGGCCTGGTCTGCCTTGGTGCCGCCCGGGCAACTGACCCAGGGCGAGCATGCCGCCAGGCTGCTGGCCGATGCCATCAGCGACCAAAAGCGATTGCTCATTATTGCCGACTATGATTGCGATGGAGCAACGGCATGCGCGGTGGGCATCCGGGCCTTGCGCAGCATGGGCGCCAAAGTTGACTTCCTGGTCCCCAACCGGTTCGAAACCGGCTACGGGCTTTCACCCGCGGTCGTCGAACTGGCGGTGCGCCATCCCAGCGGCAAGCCCGATATCCTGATTACTGTCGACAACGGCATCGCCAGCGTGGATGGCGTTGCCGCCGCCCGGGCATCAGGCATCGACGTCATCATCACCGACCATCATTTGCCGGGCGACACCCTGCCCGACGCGCTGGCCATCGTCAATCCCAACCAGCCGGGCTGCGGCTTCCCGTCCAAGAACCTGGCTGGCGTGGGCGTCATTTTCTATCTGATGCTGGCCCTGCGCGCCGAATTGCGAACCCGCGGCATCTATGCCGCCAACGCCGGACCCAGGCTCGATGCGCTGGCCGATCTGGTCGCGCTGGGCACCGTAGCCGACGTCGTCAAGCTCGACGCCAATAATCGCCTGCTGGTCACGCAGGGCCTGCAAAAAATGCGCTCCGGCCGCATGCACGCCGGCGTGCGCGCCCTGTTCGCCGTGGCGGCTCGCGAACCGAACCAGGCCAGCGCCTTCGACCTGGGATTCGCCATCGGTCCGCGCATCAATGCGGCCGGACGTCTGGCCGATATGAGTCTGGGTATCAACTGCCTGATTTGCGACGACGAAAGCGAAGCGCTGAGGCTCGCCCGCGAGCTCGACGCCATCAATCACGAGCGGCGCGCCATTGAGACCACCATGCGCGAAGAAGCCCTGGCCACCATGGAGCTTCCTGAAACGGAAATCCGCGCCGGCGTATGCGTTTACGACCCTCAATGGCACCAGGGTGTGGTCGGACTCGTGGCATCGAAGCTCAAAGAAGCCTATTGGCGCCCTACTTTCGCTTTTGCCCGTTCCGCCACCGGCGAACTGCGCGGCTCGGGCCGTTCGATTCCCGATGTGCATCTGCGCGATGTCCTCGACCTGGTATCCAAACGCCATCCCGGCATCATCATCAAATTCGGCGGTCACGCCATGGCCGCCGGGCTGACCTTGCGCGAAGACGCTTACCCGGTTTTTATCGACGGCTTCGATGAAGCCGTCAGAGAGCTTTGCGGCCGCGCTTCCTTCGACCCGTTGATCGAAACCGACGGCTCGCTGGAAACCGGTTATGCCAATGCCGAAGTCGCCGGGCTGCTGCAGCAACAGGTTTGGGGAGCCGGCTTCCCGGCCCCCATCTTTCGCGACACTTTTTACGTGCGCCAGCAGCGCCTGCTGAAAGACAAGCATCTGAAGCTGGCGCTGGAACGCGGCCATCAACACTTCGATGCGATCTGGTTCGGCCACGCCGACATGCTGCCCGAGCACATCGATGTCGCGTACCGCCTGGATCAGAACGTCTGGAATGGCAAGGTGTCGGTGCAACTGATCGTGGAATATGCCTGCGGGGTGGGCGCTGACTCGAGCTCCTGAGCACCCGACAAGCCCTGCAGCTGCCACCTCCTTGATTACCTACAGGCAGTGCCTGTACGGTACCGGTGTTCTCCGCTACTGTTCAAGCAAGCCTTGGTCACGGCCATTACTGGGAAAATGCAAAGTACGGTCGTTAGGCGGGATAAACAGTTCCTGATAGTAAATTGGACTATTGCTCCCGACAAACGCATATATTTTCAAGCACTGGCCTATCGTTTTCAAGGAAACACCCAGCAATTTGCAGACCTCGGGCTCGAACTTCACCCGTACCATGAATTGATTGATGCGGCCCATTACCTGCTTTGTTTCCTGCATGATTATTTCTTTGAAATTTTCCGACGAAAGCTGTTTAAGCGATAAATTCAAGAAAGCGGGAATACGGTCCGGATCCATATAGAAACGCGAAAAAACGGAAAACTCATTGCCAATGGCCAGGACGCGCTCTATGCAAAGCACCTTGGTACAAACCAGATGATTCATCCATGCGCCTGGAGTATCCAGCGCATAGCGGGCCACCACTTTGGGGTGCACCGGCAAATACCCGGTGCCGTCATCATTGATGAAGCGGCAATGCATGGGGGCATGCATGGCGCTTTCACCACGTCCGGCAATAAATGTTCCGTTGCCCTGCTGGCGCACCACGACGCCATCTTCAGCCAGCATTCTCAAGGCCCGCTGTATGGTGCCCAGACTCAATGGCAGCTCCGCCGCCCACTGCACCTCGGTGGGTAGCCGGGTGCCCGGCACCAACGCTCCGGTAGCCACGCCATTCGTGATGGCATCGCGCAAGGCCATGTATTTGGGAATGCCGGGCCGAATGTAATGCGATATGCGGCGACTCAGGTCGTCTAGAAAAAAACTTGAAGGTTGATTCATTCTGCCAATAAATTTCCTATGTCCGTGAACTGCCAATCAGCCGAACTACCAAGCATGTTACTTGATTCAAATAATAGAGTTGCACTCTATAATTACTATATAGTAATATAACAATATATCAATAGAAGTGGAACGGCAATGAAACCTTCAAACCTCGTCATCGTCATGTCCGATGAACACAATCCAAAGGTAATGGGCTGTGCGGGCCATCCGGTCGTCAATACGCCGAATCTCGATGCTCTGGCAAAAAGCGGCACGCGGTTTTCCAGCGCCTACACAACCAGCCCGGTATGCATTCCGGCCCGCGCCGCTTTTGCTTGCGGAAAGTATATTAATCAAATCGGATTCTGGGATAACGCGGACGCCTACGACGGCTCGATCCCAAGCTGGCACCATTTGCTGCGCCAGCGCCAACATGATGTGGTATCCATCGGCAAACTGCACTTCAAACTTCCCGGCGAAGATCACGGCTTTACCGAAGAACAGATCCCCATGCACATAATCGACGGCAAAGGCGATCTTATGGGGCTCATCAGAGACGACTTGCCCAGGCGCGGAGGAGCCAAGAAAATGGCCGCCATGGCAGGCCCCGGAGAAAGCTCCTATACCTTTTACGACCGCGAAATTGCCGCCCGCGCCCAGGTCTGGCTGCGAGAACAAGGCACTCGCGCACACGATAAACCCTGGGTACTGTTCGTATCGTTCGTAGCCCCTCATTTTCCGCTTACCGCCCCACCCGAGCACTATTACCGGTACTGGAACCAGGACCTTCCCATGCCCAAACTTTATGCGCGGGAACAACGCCCTACCCATCCCTATCTCGAGGATTACCGCAACAGCTTCTGCTACGACGACTATTTTGAATCGGAAAAAGATGTGAAGCGTGCTCTGGCCGGCTATTTCGGGCTGGTGTCCTTTCTTGACGAAAACATCGGAAAAATTGTCAATGTCCTGGATGAAACAGGCCTGCGCAGCAATACCCAAATAATTTATACCAGCGATCACGGCGACAACCTCGGCGCACGAGGCCTATGGGGCAAATCGACCATGTATGACGAAATCGCAGGTGTACCGCTGATCATGAGCGGCCCCGGGGTTCCCGTCGACACTCGGATCGACACACCGGTTAGCCATGTCGATTGCTTCCCCACGATTCTGGAAAACGCCGGGGTGGCATTTGACACCGTCCGCGACGGGCACCCCGGAGTCAATCTGTACGAAATTGCACACGGCGCCGAGCCTGAAAGAACGATCCTCTCGGAATACCACGGAATGGGCTCTACAACGGGAGCATTCGCCGTCAGGATGGGACGATATAAATATATTTATTACCCAAAATATACGCCGCAGCTATTCGATCTGGAGCAGGATCCCGATGAAACCAAGGATTTGTCCGCGGATCCCGCCTATGCGGAAACATTGCGGCAATGCCATCAGAAGCTTTTGACGGTGTGCAATCCCGACGAAGTCGACAGGCGCGCCAAGCAGCGCCAGGCGGATCTGTTGAACGAAAACGGCGGCAGGCAAGCCGTTATAAGCCGCGGAGATCTGGGATTTACACCGGCACCCGGCTGTGCCGCCGACTTTCAATAGCGGCACCTATATCAACGCATCATCACAATGGAGACAAGCCATGCAATTCAAAAAAACAATATTCAATGCCCTTAAACTGATTCTGCTCACCGGCCTGCTTACACCGGCAATCGCGGCCGAACCCTGGCCAACACATCCCGTTCGCGTCATTGTTCCCTACCCGGCTGGCGGAGGCGTGGATTTCGTGGCCAGGCTCATCTCGCTGGAGTTATCAAAAAAAACCGGCCAAAGCTTCATAATAGAAAACCGCTCCGGGGCGTCGGGCACAATAGGCGCCCAAGCGGTTGCCCAAAGTGCGCCGGATGGATACACCGTGCTAATCGCGTCCCCCGCCGAAGTGCTGGTGGGCCAGATCGCCGGGCAACATACCCCCTATAACCCGCAAACCGATCTGGTGCCTGTGACTCTTGCTGGTGAAACACCCTTGGCCATTGTCGTCAACCCCGCCACACCGGCCAATTCCCTAAGTGAATTAATAGCCTTGGCCAAGAAAGATCCAACACGGCTGTCTTATGGCTCACCCGGCGCCGGCAGCTCGATGCAATTCGCGGGCGAATCCTTGAACCTCAATGCTCATACGTCCATACTGCATGTACCGTACAAAGGCGCAGCGCCCTGCATATCCGATTTATTGGGCAACCAGATCCCCATAGCCATTGTAGGCATGCCGCCAGTCATTACCCAGCATAAAACCGGGAAACTGAAAATCCTGGCTGTGACCAGCGATCATCGCTCCAGCGCCTTGCCCGACGTTCCCGCCGTGGATGAATTGCCGGGGTTTTCCGGATATCGCTTCACCAACTGGATGGGTGTGTATGTACCCAAAGGTACACCTCAACCCATTGTCGATAAACTGGCGAAGCTTGTCGGCGAAGTCGTTCATCAGAACGGAACCAACCAGCAATTGCGCGATCAAGGCGTGGAGCCCGTAGGCAATACCCCAGCCGAATTCACCCAATTTCTGCAGGCGGAGCGAAGCAGGTACGAGGCCGTCAAGGAAAAAAGCCATATAAAGGTGAACTGACCGCTGCCGCAGGGCGAAGTTTCAGCCCTGGCCGGCTGCGATCTGACGCAAGGCCTGCTCGAACACCTCGACAGGCTGCCCACCCTGGATCAAATGGCGATCGTTGATAATCACTGCCGGCACAGAATTGATGCCTTGCTCAAGGTAAAAATGCTCGCGGCTACGCACCTCGTCGGCATATGTGTCCGACGACAGGATTTCCTGGGCTCGCTCCGCATCCAGGCCAACCCTGGCCGCCAGGCGCACCAGTACTTCGTGCGCGCTCGGATCCTCGCCGTCGGTAAAATAGGCCTGAAACAAGGCATGCTTCAGAGCCGCCTGGCGGCCTTCAAGTTCCGCCCAATGCAGCAGGCGGTGGGCATCGAAGGTATTGTAGATACGGCTGCGCTTGCCGAGGCCAAAAGTGAATCCCACCTCGGCCCCGCGGGCACGGATCGCCTCGCCGTTGTGCGCAATCTGCTCGGGCGTCGAACCGTACTTCTGGCTCAGGTGCTCGACGATATCCTGGCCCTTGGGCGACATCTGCGGGTTAAGTTCGAAGGGCTGGAAATGCAAGTCGACGCTTACCTGATCGCCCAGGCGGCCCAGCGCTCTTTCAAGCGAACTCAGCCCGACCGCACACCACGGGCAGGACACATCGGAAACAAAATCTATCTTGAGCCGGGTAGTCATGGCCAATACCTTATCGTTGCTGGTTTGCAGCGGCGTGATTCCTCACAGCCTCATCCAGAAACAGTTTAATCCGATTCCATGACGCTTCGTCGGAATCGGCGTTCGGCCTGGGCTGCCCTCCGCCCGTGCTGACTTTGCCCGATACGGGGTGGCTATACACCACCTGAGTGGTGGGAATATACGGAAACACTATGGCATGCCCTCCACCCTCGGTATCAACCCACTGCACATCGTAGGGATACTGATGCGCTTTCAGGGATTCCACCACCATTCTGCTATAGCGGCTTGAAGGCCAGGAGCCATCATCGGTAGCCGACAACAGGATGATCGGAGCTTGAATTTTTTCAACCGGGATACGGGCTCGCTCGACAGCCTGCGGATCCTGCAGCGCGGTCAGGATTGCTCGCTCATGCCGGTGCGGAGCGGGCCCCTGGTCGAACGGCGCCCAGCTTGCGGTACGGTTATTTTCCCATACATGCACGACAGGTTTGCCGTTCAATAACCAGGCCGGGCCATCGCGCCCGACTTTGGGGTCCGCGGCATTTTGTCCACTGTGCACCACGGCTCCGGGCACGTAGGCTACCACCGCCGAGACATCTTTGGGGTAAATCGACGCCAATAGCAGTACAAGCTCTCCCCCACGGGACTGCCCATTAAGTGCAACGAAATCGTTTTCCGGGCGCTGCGTTTTTCTCAGCCAGTCCAGGCCCTTCTTGAAATATTCCAGGGGTGTATTGGAAATATAGTCGGACAAACCGGGCGCCTTGAAATACGCCAGGGCAAAAGCGATATAGCCTCTCGATGCATACAAAGCGGCGCGCGGCTCATTGGCCCCACCGCCCGAGCCATTAAGGATCATGACCGCCGGATGTGGGCCTGGCGAAGCCGGCTTGAACAACGTTCCCACCAGCCCTTCACTGCGAATTTCCTCGCGCGTAACGCCGGGCGCCATCAGATGCTGTGTCAGGATGCCTGTCAACTCGACACCATTGACCTCGACGTTGATGCGAGTAAGCAATGCCTCGGAGACATCCAGCGGAAACACCTCGCGGGCTCCGTCCTGCTGGGGGCATTGCGACCATATGAGGCCCATGGCGGACACG
Organism: Paralcaligenes ginsengisoli; assembly: GCF_054781135.1. Classification (NCBI taxonomy): domain Bacteria; kingdom Pseudomonadati; phylum Pseudomonadota; class Betaproteobacteria; order Burkholderiales; family Alcaligenaceae; genus Paralcaligenes; species Paralcaligenes ginsengisoli. The sequence continues at coordinate 39,165 of NZ_BAAGUZ010000031.1, read as the reverse complement.
CCGGAATAGTCGCCCGATAAGGGCGCCGACTCGGTCAGATCGACAACGCCGTGTGCGTCCGCCTGAAAACAGGCACTGCTGCGCCAGACCACCCCATGCGCCCGGCGCGTCTGCGTGCTGATTGTGACTGCCGCATTCGGAGCAACATGCTCAAGCCGGATTCGACGCGCCACGTCGATCAGATCGTCGGCTGGGGTGATTGTCAAACGTGCTTGAGCCATGTCCGCGCCTTCTCTACTTTTTGTCATCAGCCTTGCTGACCATCATCGCAACCGTGCGATCGCTGGTCCACGGCACCACTTTCAAGCCCTTTTTGGCCGCCCATATGTTCTTGTAATGATAAAGAGGCAAAATACCGACATCACCCATGACTGTCTTGGCCGACTCGCGCAAGATCGCTTCGCGCTTGTCCAGGTCGAACTCCACAGTGGCTTTTTGTAAATCGGCATCCACCGCAGCGCTGCTGTAGTGTCCCCAGTTCGATGCGCCCAGGCCCTTGCCGGGTGTGACGGTTGCCAGGATGTTCACCAGCGCATAGCTGGCTTCGCCCGTGCCGTTGCCCCAGGCTATCATGCTCATGGCGTACTCGTTCTTTTTGGCCTTGCCGGCGTAAACGGCCCATGGCACTACCTCAACCTTGGTTTTGACTCCGATGCGCGCCCAGAACTGGGCCGCGGCCTGCGCTGTTTCAGGCCCCAGAGGATAGCGGTCCGAGGGCACATGCATGGTGAGCTTGAAGCCGTCGGGAAAACCCGCTTCTTTTAAAAGCGCCTTGGCCTTGGCCGGATCGAAGGGAATGTCTTTGAGTTCCGGGTTATAGCCGAAGGTGTCCTTGGGCATCCACTGATTGGCCACCGTTGCAGCATCCTGCAGAATCCGGTCGACAATCGCCTTGCGGTTGATCGCCATCGACAAGGCTTCCCGGACACGCACGTCCAGCAAGGGATTTTCCGCCAGTTCCTTGCCATTGTTGTCGGTAATGAATGGGTTGGGGCCTTTCCGGAAACTGGGCTGCAGCAGCATCACACGCAAGCCATCGTAAGGAAACAGCGTTACCTTGGGCGATTTCTTGAGGCGCGGAATATCCGACACCGACACCTTGTCGATCACATCGACATCGCCCGACAGCAAGGCCGCCGTGCGCGACGCCGCATTGTTGATATAGCGATAGTTCACTTTGTCCCAGGGCTGTTTGCTGCCCCAGTAATTGTCGTTGCGCGTCATGATGACGCGATCGCCCGGTGTATATGAAACCAGTTTATAAGGCCCCGTGCCGACAACCGCCTTGCCGCTGTTGTAGTCTTCGGTGTTTGCCGTTTCGCCGATATGCTTGCTGACAATATGAACCGACGCCAAATTCAAGGGCAGGTCCGGATTGGGGACCGTAGTTTTGACTATCAGGGTATGCGGGTCTTTGGCTTCGGCGGAGGCGACCGTGCGCAGATAGCCCGCGAACGTGGCAACCGTGCCCGGTACGTTTTTTGCGCGCTTATAGGAAAACACAATATCATCCGCGGTGAACGGCGTACCGTCCGACCATTTCACATCGGGGCGCAGCTTGAATTCCCAGGTTTTATCATCAAGTGCCTTCCAGCTTTCCGCCAGCGCCGGCTTGACCCGGTTGTCCCGGATTTGCGTCAGCAGATCAAAAAAATGCAGATCGACGGAACGATCGCCCGCGAAATTATTCAACTGCGGGTCCAGTGACGATACGGGATCGGCAAATCCGATATTCAAGGTCTCGGCGTGGGCCACACCGGCCGCAGCCAATACTCCGGCGGTCAATGCGCCAAGCAAAAGTCGTTTCATGATGGCTTCTCCAAAAATAAGACGTTAAAACAGATCAGTTGTTGTCGTTGAGATGACAGGCACTCAGGTGATTCGCCCCTATGCCTTTCAGTATGGGCACTTCGATCTTGCATCGCTCCATGGCGTAAGGACAGCGGGGGTGGAAATGGCATCCCGACGGAGGCGCCAGAGGGCTGGGAATCTCCCCCTTGATTGCCGTATAGGTTTTACCCCGCACGTCTATGCGCGGCACCTCGTCGAGCAAGGCTTGGGTATAGGGATGCGCGGGCTTCTGAAAGATCTCCTGTACCGATGCCGTCTCTACAATACGGCCCAGGTACATGACAACCACGCGATCGGACAAATGTTCCACCACGCCCAGATCATGGCTGATGAACAGGTACGTCAGCTTTAATTGTTCACGCAAATCCATGAACAGATTCAGAATCTGCGCCTGGATCGATACATCGAGCGCCGCCACGGCCTCGTCGCATACCAGCATGTCGGGATTAACGGCCAAAGCACGGGCAATACCGATGCGCTGGCGCTGCCCTCCGCTGAACTGATGGGGATAACGCCCGCGCAGGGCTGGGTCCAGGCCTGCCCGTTCAAGCTGCGAGCATACATACGCATCCAGTTCTCCAGCGGAAACCAGTCCGTGTATGCGCGCCGCTTCACCGATAATTTCGGCCACGCGCATGCGCGGGTTAAGGCTGGCATAAGGATCCTGGAAAATCATCTGGATTTTCAGGCGGGCTTGCCTGGCGTCCTGCGCATTCATGGCTTGCGGCGCCACACCGTTGATTTTCAGCGTTCCCTCGCTGGGCTTGAGCAGGCCGGCCGCAATGCGCCCAAGCGTCGACTTGCCGCAGCCGGACTCGCCCACCAGGCCGACCACTTCGCCAGGACGGATGGCCAGGTCAACGCCATCGACCGCATGGGTGACCGAGGGCTCGTCGGCCAGTCCGGCCCGCATCAGCGCGCGTTTGACAACTCCCGCGGGCTGCTCGCCAAAGCGATGGCTGACACCGCGCAGTTCGATCAGAGGAACGGGCGAGGTCATGCGCCCACCTCATGCGAGCTGGGGTGAAAACAGCGAACCGCGCGGCCCCTGGAAAAAGTCGTCAATGCCGGAGGCTGGCCACAGGCCTCGGTCCTGCGCGCGCAACGATTGGAAAAGGCGCATCCGGCGGGCAAAGCCAGCAAATCCGGTGTCATGCCCGGAATTTGATTCAGACGCTGTCCGTGCCGGTTGTTGCTGGGCAGGCTATTGAGCAGCCCCAAGGTATAGGGATGCAAAGAATGATCCAGCACTTCGGCGACTGATCCCTGTTCAACAATGCGTCCGGCATACATCACGGCTATCTCGTCGGCCAGGCCCGCCACCACCGACAGATCATGCGTAATCCAGATCAGCGCGGTTCCGTTGCGTCGAGTCAGGTTCTGGACTTCCGACAGAATCTGGCCTTGAATAGTCACATCCAGTGCGGTCGTGGGCTCGTCGGCAATAATCAGTTCAGGCTTATGCAGCAAGGCAATGGCGATGGCCACGCGCTGGCGCATGCCACCGGACAATTGATGCGGATACGCCATCAGGCGTTCTTCGGGACTTGAAATCCCCATCATCCCCAGCGTGTCCCGGGCGAGCTCGCGCGCCTGCGCTTTGCCGACCTTGCTGTGCGCCTGCACGGTTTCAATCATCTGCACATCCACGCGCAATACAGGATTCAATGTCATCATCGGATCCTGGAAAATCATGGCGATGCGATTGCCGCGTATATGCTGCAGCTGCTTTTCCGGAAGACGGGTCAAATCCTGCCCATTGAACAGGATTTCCCCCGCCACGATGCGCCCGGGTTCGTCGACCAGCCCCATGATCGAGAATCCGGTTACCGATTTGCCGGAACCGGACTCGCCCACCAGGCCGAGAATTCTGCCGCGCTCCAATTGGAAGGACACATCGTCGACCGCCGCCACCGCGCCCGCACGAGTAAAAAAATGGGTGCGCAAACCACGCACATCCAGAAGTATTTCCGCGCTCATTTCTGCAGCCTTGGATTGAATACGTCCCGCAAACGGTCCCCCACCAGATTCAGGCAGACAATAGTCACCAATAAAGCAATGCCGGGGTAGAAGCTGATCCAGTATTGGCCCGACAGCATGTATTGGTAGCCATTGGCAATCAGCAGGCCCAGCGAAGGTTCGGTAACCGGCACTCCCAGCCCAAGAAAGCTGAGGGTTGCCTCCAGCGTAATGGCGCGCGCCACTTGCAGAGTTCCAATGACAATCAGAGGCGGCAGGCAATTCGGCAATATATGCTTCAAGACAATGCGCCACTGGGGGATGGCCAGGCACCGAGCTGCCTCCACGTATTCGCGCTGGCGCTCGACCAGCGCCTGCCCGCGCGCCGCCCGGGCGTAATAGGCCCACTCCAGAATCACCAGGGTCAGAATGACGTTGCCGACACTTTTACCCAAATAGGCCAGGATCATCATGGCCACCAGAATAGACGGAAATGAAAGCAGCAGATCAACCAGGCGCATGATCAGGGTATCGGTTTTGCCGCCGAAGTAAGCCGCCATCAATCCCAGTACTGTGCCGATGATGCCGGCAATGACGGCGGAGCCCACACCCACCATCAGGCTGATGCGCAAGCCGTACAAAATGGCTGAAAACAGATCGCGCCCCTGCCCGTCCGAGCCCAGCCAATAGGAAAACGTGCCCATGTCGCTGGCGGTGCCGGGAGCAAGCCGGGCATCCAGAATGCTGATCTGTGTCAGGTCGTACGGGTTTTGCGGGGTGATCCAGGGCGCGCAGATGGCGGCGGCAATGAGCAATAGGCCGACGACCAGGCCCAGTACCGCGCTTTTCGACGAGAAGAAATCAGCCAGATACCGGGCCCAGGGGGATTCCAGCTTGACGGGTGCGGAAGCGTGCGATGCGGTGCTCATGCCAGTTTTTCCAGACGAACGCGCGGATCGAGTAGGCGGTACAAAATATCGACAATCAGATTCAAGCTAATGAAAAGACAGACTATGACAATCAGGTAGCCGACAATCACGGGCCTGTCCAGCGCATTGATGCTGTCCAGAATCAGCTTGCCTGCGCCAGGCCAAGAAAAAATGCTTTCCGTCACCACGGCAAAGGCAATGGTCGAGCCCAGTTCCAGGCCCAATACCGTAACCAGGGGTATAAGAATATTGCGCAGTACATGAACGCCGATAATTCGCAACGGAGACAAGCCTTTGGCGCGGGCGAATTTTATATAATCCAGCGGCAGCGTTTCACGTACGCCGGCGCTGGTCAGGCGTATTACCAGAGAAATCTTGAACAGGGAAAGATTGAGGGCGGGCAGAAGCATGTGCTTCAAGCCATCCCAGGTCAGGAACGACCATTGCGCCCCCAGAAACTCCACGGTCTGCCCGCGCCCGCTGGCCGGCAGCCAGCCCAGGGTCACGCTGAATGCCATGATCAGCATCAGGCCCACCCAGAATGTGGGCAGGGAAAAACCCAGTATGCTTCCCGCCATGACGGCTTTGGACAAAGGATGCTTGGGTTTCAGGCCCGCCAGCAGCCCCACCGGCAAACCCACCACAACGGCGATCAGCAGCGCCGCAATGGCCAGTTCCAGCGTGGCGGGCAGGCGCTGCATGATGAGTTTGATGGCGGGTTCGTTATAGACAAAGCTGTTGCCCAGGTTGCCATGCATGGCACTTGCCAGGAACGAGACATATTGCCGCCACAGGGGCTGATCCAGCCCCAGCTGCGCAATGATGCGGGCACGATCCACCTGGTCGACATCCTGGCCGATCAGGGTATCGATGGGATTGCCTATCGCGTGCAGGCCTATGAATACGATCAGCGTCATCACCAGAACCACGACGACAGCCTGCGCCACGCGCTTCAATAGCCAAAATATCATGCTGGCACGCTCACTGGGCCGTCAGGAAAATCCAAACTCGGAATGATCATGTTTCGCCTTGTGTCTCCGGCAAGCTGTACAAGGAACCAAGCGCCGCCGTCAGGTCTTGAGGATCATGCTCGATCAAGTTCGCCAAGCGCAAATGAGCCTGTTTTTTCAGGCTCTCCACCAGGTCTTTCACATAATCGCTGGATACCTGGCCGCGAGCCGTGATGGCGCCGAACAAATAGGGAATATGGGTATCAATCGGGCGGATCACCACGTCATCCATGGAGCCGCCCAGAATGGTAACGGGTTCGATGATGGAAATACCCATATTGCTGCGCACCAGTGTCAGTGCGTTCAGGGTCGAATTCGTTTCGATGGTTCGCGACGGGTGTATTTCCTTTTCAGCCAGGGCCTGATCCAGGCGATGCTTGAGGCGGAACGGGTCGGCCATGGTAATAATGGGTGTGTCGCCCAGCGACGCCAGGGAAATGATTTTATGCCTGGCCAGGGGGTGCCCCTTGGCCAGCGCAATGACGCAGGAAACTTCGGCGATCCAATGGATATGCGTGCCGTGGCTCTGAATGGGCAAGCTGGTAATACCGACATCGACCCGGCCATTGACGACGCTTTTAACCACATGCTCCGGCATCAGGCTTTGCACCCACAAGCGCCCGGGCAAGTCTGCCTCTTTTGCGTCGTGCATCTGTTTTAGCGCGTGCGGCAGCAATCCCGACGCCAGGGCGGCGGTGGCGGCAATTCGCACAGGGCGGTTTTCGCCGCGGCCGATTTCTTCTGAACGGATCCGGATCTGCTGCAAGCCGCTTAGCGTGCGTTGCACTTCCTCGTAAAACAGCAAGCCTTTTTCCGAAGGCGTCACGCATGGCCGGCTGCGGGTGAACAGTATGTACCCGATTTCCGTTTCCAGATCCTGGACCAGCCGGCTTATGGCCGATTGAGAACGCCCCAGCAGTTGCCCTGCAGCCGTCAGGCTACCAGCAGACATTACCGCGGCGAAAGCTTCCAGTTGGCGCAGATCCATTATTTTTATAATATGCGTTTTACGCAAATAAGGCTATCAATTATTTAATTCTAAGATAAATGGCCTTTTTAGAAAACTACTAATTGCTTATGAGGTTATGCCGCTTGCCGGAATCCGCCGCTCGGGCGGCCATTCAAGGCGCCGCGGGCCGCTTTGCCGCAGTGGTGGCCAGCAGCAAGCCCGTCAACGCCAGGGCAAAAGCCATGATCTGAACGCCGCTCAACGTCTCGCCAAGAATCAATACCCCCACCAGGGCGGCGCTGATCGGCAGCATGACGGTAAACACTCCTGCCTGGGACGCAGGAACGGATTTAAGCCCCGTCATCCATAACCAGACGGTCCAGACACTTGCGGCCAAGGCATAGAACATCAGTAACAGCCATATATCCATTCTTACGGAGGCAAAATCGAAGTCCAGCGCCACATAGATGCCCATCGGAGTCATCAGCGCGAATCCCCATAAATTGATGACGGCGCTAATGCGCTTGGGGCTTAGCACGGCAGTCAGCTTTTTGCCGATCACGGCATAGGACGCCTCGCAGAGAACAGCGCCGAATATCAGCAGATTGCCCAGCCACGCCGGCCCGGTCGTCTGCAACTGATCGGCAACGCCACTCCCCTTGGCCAGCGACAGCAGCCCTATGCCCAATGCCCCGCAGGCCACGGCCGCCCACACCCGCGCACCAATATGCTCCTTGAGAACCATCCAGCTCATCAGCGCGACCATGGCCGGTATGGCCGACATGATGACGCCGGCGGACACGGCGCTTGTCATGGTCACTCCGTAAATCATGCAGATCGTGAACAGAAAATTGCCAAGAAAAGACTCCAGAAACACCAGTTTCCGGGTTTGCCACGTCATCGCCGGCTCGGCGCTCGGCTTGCGCAGCCAGCGCAGCATGGCAAGCCCTCCTATGCCGAACCGCAGCCACGCCAGCAAGAAGACCGGAATGGCGGCCGCAAGGGGCTTGGACAGGGCAACGTAAGAGCCAACCAAAGACATGCTCAGGGCAAGGCAGCCATAGGCCGCCATCCGGCCGGGGGTGTAATTCGTCAAATTCGTCGTTTTCCAATAATGCACACGCCCCGCTGTGGCGGCTGCCCGATGTCAGGCACAAATTGTACGGCGATCGGCGCCGCCGGGAAATCGGCGCTATTCAAATGCCGGACATTTCCGCGCCTCATGCAGCAAACATAAATGGCCACGGCCGAATACAACTTTTTACCGAGCGCCGGGGCCCGGCAGCAACGCCATAAGGCATACAATGAACAGAACAGACATCGGAGGAGTAGTACGCACATAACCATAATGAACAACGGGATGCTCAGCAATGCAAGAACACACCATATCACCGCCGTTCTGGAATCTTGATCAGGTTCCCTTCGCCACCATAGACCTGGCGCAAGCCAGGGCCCAGGAAGATCTGTTTTATCTGACCGCTGCCGCATCGTTTGTCGAGATTGCCACGGATCTCTACGCCGATAACCTGATACAGTATTTCAGCGGCAGCGACGACGTTGTCGACTGGCTGCAAAACACCTGGAAAAACGAAGAAGTGCGACATGGCCGCGTTCTGCGGGAATACGTGCGCCACGTATGGCCGGAGTTCGACTGGGAACATGCATATGCCGATTTTTTCGCCGATTATTCGCGCCGCTGCACCGTTGACGCGCTGGAGTCGACCCGCAGCCTTGAAATGGTTGCCCGATGCGTGGTCGAAACCGGGACGGCGACGTTTTATCAGGCCCTGGCCACACAAGCCTCCGAACCAATATTGTCAGGCATTGCCGCACACATCCGGGCCGACGAAATCAACCATTACAAACACTTCTACGGATATTTCGGCATGTATAGCGCCAGCGAATCGCCCCGGCGCCTGCAGATCCTGGGAGCCCTCAAGAGGCGGGTGCTGGAAGCCCGCAACGACGACGCGGACTGCGCTTTATGGCATGTCTTTATCGCCAGCCAAACTCAGAAAAGCACAGACAAAGCAGCGTTTCGAGCCTTGCGCGCCCGGTTGCGCGAACAAACCCGACAGCACTATCCTGTTGCCATGACCGCCAAAATGCTGCTCAAGCCATTGCATCTGCCCGGAGCAGTCACACGCTTGATACACCCTTCCCTGACATGGATAGCCAGGCGGCTGATGTAGTATCGGACGCAATACCCCTTATGTCATACCCATCTTTCATACTGCGAGCCTGACACCATGACTACGGTTTTCCCCGGTTTTTCGTCCCCGGCTGCCGGCCCCGAGGCTCCTCTGGAAATGCTGGCGGCCTGTCATATACGCATTGAACGCCAGTGTTCGACCTTGAAGCGCCTGGCCGTGCATCTCGCCGATCACGGCACCGACGAAGAGGCCCGCCATGCGGCCGCGGCCGTGATGCGCTATTTTGATACGTCGGCACTGCAGCATCATGCCGACGAGGAAAAAGATCTCTTTCCCGCGCTGATTGAATCGATGGCCGGTTCCGACGCGGTCTGCCTGCGCAACCTGACCGAAGGATTAAGCGCCGACCACCGTACGCTGGAGGCCAGTTGGCAGCGCTTGCGGAAAATACTCGAACAAGTGGCGGCGGGCGTGCCGGCCACGCTGCCCCACAGCGAGGTCGAGGCATTCGCCGATCTGTATGAGCGCCATTTGCAACGTGAAGAAGACGAACTCCTGCCCATGGCCGCGCGACTGCTCAGCGACGACGACCTGACGCATATCGGCCGCGCCATGCGCGAGCGGCGCGGCATCCCAGCGGTATAGCCATTGAAGGCCGGCCCCGGGCGCGGCTTTTTTTCACAGGCCCGGCGCAGCGGGGTCGGATGCGGGCAGCGTAACGGCGCTGCTGGCCGGCAGGCTGGGCCGCGCGGCTTCCGCCAGCAACATCGTGGGAGGGTTCGACAGTGACAGCCCCGCGTCCCGCAAGCGTTTCAACACATCGAACAGCAAATCGCTGCGCACTCCGGAGGCCGAGCGCGGCGAACCCACATAGCCTGTAGCGCTGAACATCAGGCCCTGCGCCTCTATGCCTTCCAGCAGCACATTGGGTGCCGGCTGTTCCAGAACCTCGGCATGGTCGTGAAACGCGGCGAGTATCAGGCCACGCGCCAGCTCCGCATCGGTAGTCACCGGCATGGGCAGTTTTATCTGCACCCGGCCGATCGGGTTTGCATGAGTGACGTTCCGCACAATCTTGGTAATGAATTCGGAGTTGGGCACAATTACCGTGGAACGATCGCCCATCTGAATTTCAGTGGCTCGTACATTGATGCGGCGAATATCGCCTTCGATTCCGCCCAGCGACACCCAATCGCCTACTTTGACGGGCCGCTCGGCCAGCAATATCAGACCGGAAACGAAATTCTGCACTACCGCCTGTAGCCCGAAACCTATACCGACCGATAATGCGCTGGCAATCCAGGCGACACGCTCCAATCCGATACCCGCCGCCGACAAGGCCAGCGCAACAATCAGCACATAGCCCGCGTAGCCGGACAAAGTGGCCGCCGACACCCGCATGCCGGGATCGAGGCTGGTCGTGGGCAGATATCGGCCGACCAGCCAGCGCTGCAGCACCTTCACGCTTCCGAAACCAAAAACCAGAACCAGTATCGCCAGCAACACGGCTGTCGGACGAATCTGGGCTTCGCCGATCGAAATGCCGGTATACAACTGATCGGCGCGACTAAGCCATTCGGAAGGCCCTTCGCCGAGCGGCACCAGCAACAACATCAGGGTAAACAACACGACCACCAGGCGGCCCAGACCAGAAAGCAACACCACCGCCTGGCTGCGTGCACGGGTCATCGGCCGCACCGCGTTCTCATCGCCGGCATTGCGTTTCACGGCGGCCAGAAGGCTTGTGCAGCCGTCTTCGATCAGCACAGTCAGCAAATAAGCCGAACTCAGCACCGTGGCGATCCAGATTACTTGCCTGGCAACAAAGCTGCCAAATGCCACGTATCCCACGAGCAAACAGACAACGCTGACCGCCAGCGCCAGCCAGGTCAGGCTGACCAGGGCCGTGAGCCACAGGGGATTGGCCAGCACCTCGCTCTTTTCAGGCTTTTGCAAAAACTGCTTGCGCAAACGGCTGGCGCGGATCAGTCCGGCGCCCACTGTTGCGTTGATCAGAAGCCCAATGACACAATCGAACGCCACAGTCGTAATCAGACTGGCATTGACCAGGGCCGCCAGGTGCTGCACCGACCAGCCCACGACAATCACCACAGCCAGCGCCAAGGGAATCCAGCGCAGACCCAGCGCCACCGTATCCAGCATGGGCGGCAGCCGCCATGACGGACGGTCGGCCGCCAGCAACGCCTGCCCCAGGCCAGCCACCAGCCCCCCGAAACACACCAGGCCAATCAGCCAGCCGAACAGGGCCGCCAATGAATCGGACGGGCTACCCGTCCAGTCAATGCCGACGCGCAGCAGACCGGTAATCAAGCCTGGCACGGCCACCGCCAGCAGGACCTGCACGGCCGCGTATAGCGAGCGTCTCAGCCGCCCCGGCGGCACACGCGAAGTGGTCAGTTGCATGAGCAGGCGTCCCGCCCATAGTCGCAATCCCAATACAACAACGATAGCCAGCAACACACCCACCCACACCCCGGTGGGAGCCGATCCGGCAAGCTCCGCCAGTTCTGCGCCCAGCGGTGTCAGGCGGCGCGCATCTCTGGGCCACTCCGCCACCAGTTCGGTCCAGAAAGGCTGTGCCAGAACCGATGTGGTGCGTTCACCCAGGCGAGCCTGAAACTGCGATCGCCGCAACGTCTGGATTTGCTCGGTGGCCTGGTCGGCCTCGACAGTAAGGAGGCGAGCCAATTTGAGCTGTGAGTCGAGCTTGCTGCTGCCTTTGCTTAACTGGGTACGCTGCGCCGCCACATCTGGTGCCTCGGGCGCACCGGCGGCCGGCTCACCCAGCTCGGCCAGGCGGGCTTGCACGCTGGTGAGTTGCGGCTCGATCGAGGCCGCCGCCGCCTTGGCCTTGGTTTGCGCATCCAGCACGGCCGCACGCAATTGAACCAGCTCCGCGTCATCGAGCGGGTCTTTCAGGCTTTTCTGTACTCTGTCGATCTGCGCACGCGCACCATCCAGAACGGCACCGACATCGACAGCCGCTGCGCCACTGCCCTTGGCATCGCCCGATTGAGCGTAGGCGGGGGCGGTCGAAAATGCCATCAATCCGAAAAATGCCAGGCTGCCAAGCAAACTACGAAGGAAAAAGCGGGCTCGCATCGAGAAGACCGGACGAACAAGTGATGACAGCGCGTTCATTTTTATGCTCGGCATTAAGGTTCATTATTATGACGCGAGCGGACGATTAACGGGTTATTACATGAAGAACCAATCCACCACGGTCAATCGCCCGAATCGGCACGGAATCGCCCCATTCTGGAGCATTATTCGCACAATATCGGTGCAAAACCGCTTTTATTTCATTCTGACCGCAATCAGCCGGTAAATTCAACCATTCGTAAATCAAGCGCCCGTAAAATAATTTTTCAAAAATACATTTCCGCATAAAAAACTGAAGTCCTACTTGCACAACTACAGGGAGTCGATGAGCGTGGACAGTCACAAAAATGGTGCCGATGCTTTGTTCATACTGCTCGGCGCGATAATGATCCTCGCCATGCACGCGGGCTTTGCTTTTCTGGAACTGGGAACCGTACGCAAAAAAAACCAGGTCAATGCACTGGTGAAAATTCTGTCCGATTTTGCCGTTTCCACAATCGCCTATTTCTTCGTTGGCTATTATGTTGCCTACGGTGTCTCGTTCTATAGCGGCGCGGCCGTCCTGGCGGAAAGAAACGGTTTCGAACTGGTCAAGTTTTTCTTTTTACTAACATTCGCGGCCGCCATTCCGGCCATTATTTCCGGTGGCATGGCGGAACGCGCAAAGTTCTATCCGCAATTGTTTGCAACCGCAATACTGGTTGGCCTGATCTACCCGTTTTTTGAAGGCATAGTCTGGAACCATCATTTCGGCATCCAGGCTTGGCTGCAATCGGCCTTCTCCGCCCCGTTCCATGATTTTGCGGGGTCGGTCGTGGTACATGCCGTGGGCGGCTGGATCGCTTTGCCGGCGGTATTGCTGCTTGGCGCGCGGCGCGGCCGTTATTCAAAAAGCGGCGCCATCGCGGCGCACCCTCCGTCGAATATCCCTTTTCTCGCCTTGGGAGCGTGGATACTTACCGTTGGCTGGTTCGGCTTCAATGTCATGAGTGCGCAAACCCTGGACAAGATGAATGGCCTGGTCGCCATGAACTCACTGATGGCCATGGCGGGCGGCACGCTGGCAGCACTGGTGCTGGGCAAAAACGATCCCGGCTTCATACACAACGGTCCGCTGGCTGGCCTGATTGCAATCTGCGCGGGATCCGATCTGATGCATCCGCTGGGTGCGCTTCTGACCGGCGCAATCGCCGGCGGCATTTTCGTCTGGATGTTTACCTTGACGCAAAACAAATGGAAGATCGACGATGTGCTTGGGGTCTGGCCTTTGCATGGCCTGTGCGGTGCCTGGGGCGGGCTCGCCGCGGGCATTTTCGGATACAAGGCGATGGGCGGAATAGGCGGCGTGTCTTTTATATCGCAACTGATCGGCACCCTGCTCGGTATCGCCGTGGCATTGATTGGCGGAACCTTGGTCTATGGCGGCTTGAAAAAATTCGTGGGCATCCGCCTTGAGCCCGAACAGGAATTCGAAGGCGCCGATTTGTCGATTCACAAAATAACGTCAACGACAGAGCGCGAAACCAGCTGGTAATCGCTCCCCAGCCCAGGCATTGCCGTCATCCTCTTGCCGCACGATGACACGCAATGCGGTTTGGCCATGTTCCACCATGAACTCACAACATGGATTTTGCTGAGGATAGAACCGTATCGCAGACTTGCTTGGTGGCAGCCGCCTTCAGGCCGCTGCCGCTCAAATCAAGCGACTTGCCATCGCCGCTGTGCAGGATGCCCCTGGCCCCATCGCTAAAGCCGCTACTGGACGGGGCGGACCCGCCGCCAAGCTTCCCCATCAGCGAGTCCTTGACCGAAGACACGCCATTGCCGCTGAGATAATTGTTCTTGATGCAATATTCCAGCACACCGGCGATATTGTTGATATTGCCCGTGCCCAGAGACTGGCCCGACAGCATGCTGCCCGCACCACCCAGATTTCCCAGACCGCCCGACTGCCCCTCAGTCATTCCTTTCTTCAGCAAATCACCGAGCTGCGCATGCGCGGCTCCGACGGGCAATAGCGCCGCAAGCAAAATGCCCATAGCCATGGTGCGATAAGTGCAGTTCATAATAAGCTCCCCCTTCGATCAAATAAAGCCAAATCCCACTATAGTTCCTTTTCGAATGTCCGGCCGACAAGACGCCGTGAAAATGCTTGCGGACGGAAGCAACAGGCGTAAGATACCCAGACAGGTAAAACTTCCCACCTTAAAACAGGCATTCATTACCATGAACGATCTGAACCAGGCAGTGGAAAACCCGGCCTTCCCCAATCCCGGCCGGCGGCGTTTGTTGGCAAGTCTGCTTTCGGCTTATACCGCGTCGCTTATCCCATGGGCAACAGCCCAAGCAATCGTCAACGACAATCAAGGCGCGTTTCTAGCCGTCTCGGCCATACTGGCCGGCCGCCAATCGCTTGATACTGTTCTGGCCAGGCGCCTCTATGACGCTCTTGTCGCCGACGATCCCAACTTTCCCGCTGCGGTCAGCGCACTGCTCAAGCAGATCAACGAACAGAAGATCGCTCCCATGCAATTGCAGAAGACACTGGATACGGAACACTCAAGGCTGGCGCCTCTGCCGCGCAAAATCGTTTCCGCCTGGTTTTTGGGCATAGTCGGTGAAGGCGAGGGCGCGCGTTGCATTGCGTACGAAACCGCGTTGAACGCCGTGGTCGTCGAAGATGTTCTGAAGCCGCCCACCTATGCATATGGCGCATACGGAAGCTGGGCAAGAAAACCAAACTGAGGAGTCCAGGATGCCGGAACAGTTGTCCGCTGACTTTGTCGTAATCGGTTCGGGAATCATAGGTTCATTGGCGGCACTCAAGTTCCTGAAGCAAGGCGCCTCGGTCATTATTCTCGAGGCGGGGCCGCCCGTCACCCGAGGCGAAATCGTAGGCCGTTTCCGCAATTCCCCGCGCAAGGGTGACTGGATGTCCCCTTATCCGCCGTCGCCCTGGGCGCCGCACCCAATCTACCAGCCCAAAGACAACGGCTATCTGGTGCAGGCCGGCCCGTATCCCTATCCGGCCGAGTACATACGCCAGGTCGGCGGCACTACCTGGCATTGGGCGGCACAGGCATGGCGCGTGGTGCCGAACGATCTGCGCATCCACAGCCTGTATGGGGTTGGCGTGGACTGGCCAATCAGCTACGAAGAGCTGGACCCTTTTTACCAGGAGGCCGAGGACATCATGGGGGTTTCGGGCTTGCCGAATACCGGCTCGCCGCGCAGCAAACCGTTCCCGATGGAGCCCGTTGCCGAAACGTGGGCCATGCGTCGCATTCGCGAACGGCTTGCACCGGGCGGCTACGAAGTCGTGGGCAACACCACCGCACGCAACAGCCGGACCTACGACGGCCGCCCGGCCTGTTGCGGCAACAACAGCTGCCAGCCTATCTGCCCGATCGACGCCCAGTATCATGGCGGCATTGCGGCCGCCGATGCCCACGCCGCAGGCGCGCAATTGATTCCGAATGCGGTAGTCTACAAGATCGAACCCGATCCGCAGGGCCGCATAGCGGCGGTTCATTATTACGATCCCAACAAGACTTCCCATCGCGTCACGGGCAAGACCTTTATTCTGGCCGCAAATGGAATCGAAAGCCCAAAGCTCCTGTTGATATCGACCAGCGACAAATACCCCAAAGGCCTGGCCAATAGTTCCGACATGGTGGGCCGTCATCTGATGGACCATCCCAGCACGTCGATAACCTTCGACGCCGACGAAGAACTATGGCTTGGGCGCGGCCCGCAAAGCCCGAACTCCATCAATACCATGCGCGACGGCGCATTCCGTTCCGAATACTCGGCCTATCGTCTGGACTTCACCAATATTTCGCGGGTGCTGGGCGCCACGCAGGCTCTGATCGACGCAGGCGTGTACGGCATTGAACTGGAAAAACGGCTGCGTCACAGCGCAGCCTTCGAGATGAGCCTGAAAAACGTACTGGAAGTTTTGCCTCATCCGGAAAACCGCATCACGATCAGCGCCGAAAAAGACGCCATGGGCATTCCAAAACCCGAGGCGCACTACTCGATCGACAACTACACGCGCAAAGGGGCCGAGGTATCCGGGAAGGATTTCGCGCGCATTGCCGAGCTGATGGGAGGCACTAATTTACGCTACAGCAAAGAAGGCAGCTTCGCCAACAACCAGCATATTACCGGCACCATGAGCATGGGCATGGACCCCAAAACCTCGGTGGTCGACAGCTACGGGCGCACGCATGATCACGAAAATCTTTTCATCGCCAGTACCGGCATCATGCCGACCGCGGCGACCTGCAACTCGACCATGACCGGCTTGGCCCTGGCATTGCGTACTGCAAAACACATACTCGGGGCTGCGGAAAACAAGCCCTCGCCGAATACGTCCGCGTCGAAATCCTGACCCGCAAAGGTAGGCCTCAATGAAATTAATGACATGCCTGCAATTTGATCTGGCCGCTGCCGTGATGGCACTGGCGAGTCTGAACGTATACGCCGCGGCGACGGCCGATACCACCAACACCGAATTGATTCAGCGTGGCCAGTATCTGGCAACGGCGGGCGACTGCATAGCCTGCCACACGGCGGCCGGTGGCAAACCGTTCGCGGGAGGGCTGGTGGTGCCCACACCGGTGGGCGACATCATATCAACCAATATCACGCCTTCAAAAGCAAACGGTATCGGCAACTATACGCTTGAGCAGTTCGCCGCTGCCTTGCGCCAGGGCGTGCGCGCCGACGGCCAACATCTGTATCCAGCGATGCCTTATACCTCTTACGCCAAAGTCACGGACGACGACATCAAGGCGATGTACGCCTACTTTATGCACGGGGTGGCACCGGTCGATGCCTCCCCTGCCGCAACGAACCTGCCATTTCCCTTCAGCATCCGTTTGTCGATGGCCGCATGGAATTTATTGTTTCTCGACGACAAGCCGTTCAAGCCCCAAGCGGACAAAGGGGAGCTATGGAATCGCGGCGCCTATCTGGCTGAAGGGTTAACGCATTGCAGCACCTGCCATACGCCGCGCAATATGCTGATGGCGGAAGATTTTTCGCGCACCCTGGGCGGCGGCGACGTCGGCACCTGGCACGCACCCAATATCACTTCAGATAAAAACAGCGGAATCGGCGGCTGGACCGCGCAAGAAGTCATCGACTACCTTCAATCCGGCCATGCAGGCAGCAAGGGCCAAGCAGCCGGCCCCATGGCCGAGGCCATCGACCACAGCCTGCGTCACCTCAACAACGCCGATCTGAGCGCCATCGCCGCATACCTGAAGACAGTTCCTCCATTGCACGATGCCGCGGACACCCGTCCGGCCTATGCCTGGGGCACGGCGGGCGATGACTTGAACAGCATACGCGGCGTACCCCTGCCCAAGGACCTCGACGCAATGACCGGCCCGCAACTCTATGACGCCAATTGCGCGAGCTGCCACCAGGCACGCGGCCAGGGTAGCCCGGACGGCGGCCTGCCGGCGCTATTCCACAACACTGCGCTAGGCAGGACCAACACCAACAATCTGGTCATGGTGCTGCTTGACGGAATAGCACGAAACCCTGACGCTGCGGATGTACTCATGCCCGGCTTCAGGGCGCAATTGTCCGATATCCAAATCGCAACGCTTGGAACGTACCTGACTCAACGCTACGGCAACCCTGGCGCCCATGTCACCGTCGATCAGGTGAAAACCCTGAGAGCTGGCGGCGAGCCCTCCCATTTGATCTGGTACGCGCGTGCCGGCCTGATCCTTGCCGGCCTTTTGATTGCCGGCCTTTTCGTGTTCGGCGCGCGCCGACGCAGGAAAACGGCATAGTGAAGCGCGCGGCAACGCCCAGGATGGCTACGTTGCCGACGATGCTCGCCACTTAATTATTTTGCCGCTGTTCAACAGGCCCGGCCCACAACAAACGCCATAACTCGACCAGCCAGGCCAGAAACGTTGTTACCCACGCCGCCAGCGCCATATACAGAAAAATCCTGCCCACGATCGCCATAAAACCGAATCCCATGGCGACGTCCATTTGATAGGTGCTGGCCGCATACATGCCCAGCGGAAAAACAGCTCCCCAGTAAAGCGCATCGTATTGCACCGGAAAATGCTTGTACACATGGCGCCATAACTCGAGCACAACCAGCAGCGGTATCCACCAGGTGCCGGTAGCCCAATAAAAAATGGTGAACCCCTTGATGAACGGCAAAAGCGACGCCAGATAAGGCGCGCCCGGGGCATTGATGATCAACAAGGCACCCACCAGAGACGAAATCGCCATGGCACCCATATTGATCCAGTAGGGAGGCACCAGGTCATCGGGGGCGAACCGGAAAAAAGTATCGCGATAGAAAATCAGCGACACCATCCAGATGTAGAGCATGCCGCCCCACAGCCACATCGATAGCGCAAAGAAATTCATTTCAAGCTTGTAGGGATGGCCAAGATGATCTGCCAGCAAGACGCTTAATGCCGCTATCGATTGAGCGGCCACCACCGCCAGTAGCCAGCCGCCGTTGATCCCACGCTTCAAGGCGGGTTTGTGCGTTTTTATAAAGAGCGCGGTAAAAATTATGTAGGTCAGGCCAATCCAAAGCACGACAGCTGTCACCCACAGCACCCAGGCCACGGCGTCATTGCGGGCCAGCACTACGAACTGCGTTCCAAGAATGCCCGAGGCCGCTACGGACGTAAAAAACCCCCACCCCTGCAAATGATCGAACATATCGCCAAAGAACAGCCGCGGATAACGGATCGCGCGCACAACGGTAAGTACCCATAGCACGCCGTAAAGAACGATATTCAGCCAGAACAAGCCATGCGCCAGGGTGGTCATGGCCAGTTGATTGGCCGCCAGGGAGACAATCCCCGTTGCCATGACCATGCCGAAATAAGCCGGCGACAAGGCGGCCAGCACACCCAGATGGGAGTAGCGGATGCGAACCTGCATGCGGGTCGGCTCAGCATCGTGATCAGGAAAAGGCGTAGTCATGGTCCGGTGCCTGGGCAGCTTGAATCGGCATCGACAGTGCTTACCCAGGTTCGTATTATTAATCTACGGATAATTCTACGCCCTTGCCCGCCGCGTTCAGGTTCATGCATCGATGGAAACAGCCGGTATTTGTCCTGGCCATTGGTACACATAAATGAATCCAAAAAATAATGAATCCAAAAGAAATTTGTACTGATATCAATACAAGTATATGATTTACCCAGCCGAAAAACATCACCACTCATCCAGGGAAAGGAGAATCTAATAATGCACAACAGAATATTTCGTCTTGGCGCAATCGGATTAACACTGGCGCTGGCGCTGCCCTTTTCAATTTCCGCCCGCGCCGACGGCAAGCCGCTGGTACTGGTTGTCGGAGCCTCGCCAGGCGGAACGACCGATCGTGTGGCACGCGGAATCGCCAAGGAAATGGCGAAAACGCTCAAGCAGACGGTCATTGTCGACAACAAGCCCGGTGCCGGCGGAAATATAGCCGCCGAGTTCGTTGCCCGCGCCGCCAAGGACGGCAATACCCTGCTGGTCAGCTACAGCAGCTTTTCGGTCAATGCAAGCCTCTACAAGCATTTGCCGTTCGACCCCGAAAAAGACTTCAGCCCCATCAGCATGCTGGCCCAGGTGCCCAGCGTGCTGGTAGCCCGCAAAGATTTCCCCGCCGACGACGTCGCCGGCGTGATAAAGCTGGCCAAGGCATCGCCCGGAAAATATTCCTTTGCGATCGGCGGCGTGGGTTCCTCCTTGCATATGGCCACGGCCAGCTTCGAAATGGAAGCCGGCATCAAGGGCCTGAACGTGCCCTACAAAGGAACAGCGCCCGCACTCCAGGATTTGCTGGGTGGACAAGTCGACCTGATGTTCGCCAGCGCCGTGAATGTTCTGCCGTTCCTGAATTCGGGCAGGGTAAAGTACCTGGGCGTAACCAGCCTGCAAGCCATGCCGCAGTTCCCCAAGGCGCCTCCCATCTCGAACACCATAAAAGGCTTTTCATCCAAGGCATGGTTCGGCATGTTCGGCCCGGCAGGCATTCCCCAAGCCAGGATCAAACAACTGAACGCGGCGGTGGTCGACGGTGCGAAGCATGAAGACTTCACAAAGTTAATCACCCCTGAAGGCGGTTCCGTCATTACAATGACGCCTGACGAACTGGCCCGATTTGTTGCCCAGGACATTAAGCGCTATGCAAAAGTCGTAAAGTTTACGGGTGCAAGCGTCGACTGAATGCTCATTCATGATCTCGAATCCCACGCCGCGTTATTACAGAATCTACCGCCTGCTCAAACAAGGCATCGAGAATTACGAATTCCGCAATAACCTGCCGCTGCCGGGCGAAAACGCCCTGGCCGAGCGGTATGGCGTATCCAGGCTTACGATCCGGCGGTCCCTGGAACTGCTGCAGCGCGAAGGGCTCATAGAACGTCGTCAAGGGTCGGGGACGTTCCCCGTCGGCAATAGCGTCAAGGTGCAGCCCCTGTCGGCGGATATCAACAAGCTGCTCGCTCATCTGGATCGCATGGGCGCCACCAGCCAGGCCCGGCTATTGGAGTTCGCATACGAAACCCCCAACCCCGATGTGCAAAACAGGCTGGAGCTTGCCGCCAATGCCAAAGTGCAGAAAGCCATCAGGGTTCGAGACTATGACGGAGCTCCGTTTTCCTATCTGCTCACCTATGTGCCCGAGCACATAGGCAGACGCTTCTCGGAAGACGACCTGGTCCGCCAGCCGATGCAAACAATCTTCAAGAAACTCAAGATAAAACCGGCATCGGCCGAGCAGTCGATAACAGCCCAGTTGGCCGACGTGCATCATGCCGAAGCGCTGGATCTTGAAACCGGGTCGCCGCTGCTATGCATCCGGCGCGTCATACGCGACACTAGCAATACACCTGTCGAATATCTTATTGCCGCGTACAACCCCAACCGTTTCGAATACCGCATGACTATGTCCAACAAACACCTGAAGGGGCACGATTCATGGGTCATGGACGAAAGCC
Source organism: Paralcaligenes ginsengisoli (assembly GCF_054781135.1). Classification (NCBI taxonomy): domain Bacteria; kingdom Pseudomonadati; phylum Pseudomonadota; class Betaproteobacteria; order Burkholderiales; family Alcaligenaceae; genus Paralcaligenes; species Paralcaligenes ginsengisoli. Next base: position 18,204 of record NZ_BAAGUZ010000031.1, on the reverse strand, counting down.
GGTAAGGCATGGCGTACCAGCCCCTCGCTTACTCGTAGCGCTTGCCCAGTTCCAGCAGCTCGGGCGTTTCGATCAGCTTGTTCAATTCGTTGAAATTGAGCATCGCTCCCGCTGAAGCCTTGGTCGAGCCGTTTTCGCGCAAAAGCCCATAATAGCTTTGCAGGCTGTGCGCCACGGCGCGAGCGGCTCCGCCCGGGAAGATGACAATCCTGAAGCCGATTTCGCCCAAGGCCGCCGCCGATCGTAGAGGAGTCATGCCCCCTTCGACCATATTGGCCAGAAGCGGTATGCGGTCCATGAACTGGTCGCAGGCGCGGCTCATATCGCCCAGCGTTCCGAGGGCCTCAATGAACAGAACGTCGGCACCGCACTCCAGATACGCCTCGGCGCGCTCCAGGGCGGCGTCCATGCCCTCGACGGCCACGGCATCGGTGCGCGCCAGGATGAGCGTGCTGTCGCTGCGGCGTGCATCCAGGGCAGCTTTCAATTTGCCGCACATCTCGGGCACCGGAACGACCGATTTGCCGGCGAGATGCCCGCATCTTTTGGGGAAAGTCTGATCTTCCAGCTGGATCATGGCCGCGCCGGCCTTTTCAAGCCCTTTCACAGTCCTGATCACGTTCAGCGCATTGCCGAAACCGGTATCCGCGTCGACGACGACCGGCAACGCGATCCTGTCGGTAATGCGCGCCAGGGTTTGTTCGACTTCGGTATAGGTCGTCAGCCCTACATCGGATCTGCCAATCCGCGTATAAGCGATCGATGCCCCGGATAAATAAACCGCTTCAAAGCCAGCCTGTTCAGCGATCAACGCCGATAAGCTGTCGTACACGCCCGGTACCAGCAGGCAATCTTGTGATTGAAGCCGAGCTTTCAAATTATTCATGAGTTTTGCACGGAATACTTCCGTTCCAGTTGGTTCAACAAGCCGCCCGCCGATGCCATCTCGATAAGGAAATCGGGAATTTTCTGGCACTCGAGCGATATACCGGATTCAATTCGGATACACGAATTCCGGGCATCGATTTCGATCAGACTGCCCTCTGCGATCTGTTCCGCATCCGGACACACAATCGCCAGCAACCCAAGATTGAACGCGTTGCGAAAATACAGGCCGCTGAACGATGGTGCGATAACCGCCCCTATGCCCAGTTCCACGAGAACGCCCACAGCCTGTTCCCTGGAAGAACCTATGCCGAAATTCGGCCCCGCCACCAGGACATCGCCCTTTTGCACGCAAGCCGCCAGATCGGGATACCGATTCTCCAGGCAATGACGGGCGATCTCCTTGATCTCCAGTTTCATATAGGCGCCGGGAGCCAGGGCATCCGTATCGATGTTCGCGCCTACGCGCCAAACTTTATGTCGCATGGCTTATCGGGCCTCCGCTAAAATGGTCCGTGGGTCTGTAATATGCCCAGTCAGTGCCGAGGCTGCCACGGTATAGGGCGACGCCAGATAAACATTGGTCTCGACCGAACCCATGCGACCCTTGAAATTCCTGGCGGTACTGGAAATCACATTGCCCGCCCCTGCCAGCGCATTGCCATAACCCGAACACGCCCCGCAGGACGTAGCGAAGATTTCAGCCCCGGCATCGATCAAGGTATCCATGATCCCTTCTTTTTGCGCCGCCTGCTGGTCCAGCTGCGACGCGGGAGCCACCAGAAGCCTGACAGCCGGATCGATTTTCCTGTTTCCGAGTACACGGGCAGCGGCCCGTAAGTCGTCCAGCTTGGCACCTGTGCACGCGCCGATATACGCGATCTGGACGGGCACCTTGTCGAACTGATCTACCGCATGCGAGTTGCCCGGGCTATGAGGGGCGGCAACCATCGGAGCCAGCACCGATGCGTCAAACCGATGTATCTCCACGTCGGCATGGGCATCCGTTTTCCAATGGGCCAGGTCGATCTCTTCCGCGACTCCGGCCACACGCAGGAAATCCACGGTTGTCTGATCCGGTGCAATCAGGCCAGCCTGCGCACCCAGCTCGGCACTCATATTGGACAGGGTCATGCGTTCCTGCATGGACAAAGCGCTGACCGCCGCGCCGGTAAACTCGACGGCGTTGTAATCGGCTCCGTTGGTTCCGTACAGGCCTATCATGTGCAGCATCATGTCCTTGGCGGTAACTCCGGCCTGCAAGCGGCCCGACCATTGCATCATGATGGTTTTAGGCACTTTCACCCAAATCTGGCCTGTCACGACCACCCCCAGCATTTCCGTACTGCCCACGCCGAACATATAGGCGCCGAAGGCTCCGCCCGTGGGCGAGTGGGAATCGCCGCCCACGCACAGCATCCCCGGCTTGACATGCCCTTTCTGAGGCAGGACGACATGGCATATGCCGATTGAATCGTAGACATTGGGCAATTGCTGTTCGGCGGCCCAATCGCGGGCGATTTTCAGGATTCTCCTGGAGTCGTCGTCCTCTTCCGGCACATAGTGGTCCATGACCAGCACGACTTTTGATTTATCCCAGATTCGCGCCCCCAGCTTCTCGAGCATGGGCTTCAGGCGCCGGGGGCCGCTGGAATCATGGAACATGGCCAGATCAACGCGGCACGTCACAATCTCGTTCACGGCGACCGACGGCTGGTTGCACGCCTTCGCGATGAGCTTCTGGGCTAGTGTTTGAGCTTGCATGGGCATGCCTGGCATCTGTGATAATCGATTTTATTGTATACATGTATTTATGACAATACAAATTATAGTTGAAGCAGTGCATGATGGCGGCCCGCCCATCGGCCGCACAGCGCCAGCCACGCCTACAGGGTAAAATGCCAAGTTGATTCGAAAAAACACACTCAGGAATATCATGGAAGCTGAACGCCAAAACCACCTCGCAGCCCGTCTGGACGACTATGAAGAGCGGCAATTGGCACTTCGGAGGTATCTTTGACTACGATGCCAAGTCAGAGCGCCTGCAAGTCGTCAATGCCGAGCTGGAAAGCGCGGAGGTCTGGAACGATCCCAAGCACGCCCAGGACCTAGGCCGCGAAAAGAAAAGCCTGGAAAATGTAGTGCATACATTGTTCGAATTGGGCACGGGTCTGGCCGACTCAAAAGAACTCTTCGAACTGGCAGCCGGCGATCACGACGACAGCACACTGGAGGCCATTGAACACGATTGCGATGCCTACGGTGAACGGCTTGAAGCGCTCGAGTTCCGGCGCATGTTCTCGAACCCGGCCGATCCCCTGAACTGCTTTCTGGATATCCAGGCCGGGGCCGGCGGCACCGAAGCGCAGGACTGGTCCTCGATGCTGCTGCGCCAGTATCTGCGCTACTGCGAACGCAAGGGCTTCAAGGCCGAAGTACTGGAAGAGTCCGATGGCGAAGTCGCCGGCATCAAATCGGCCACCATCAAGATCGAAGGCGATTACGCCTTTGGTTTCCTGCGCACCGAAACCGGCGTGCACCGGCTGGTGCGCAAAAGCCCCTTCGACTCGGCCAATGGCCGGCATACTTCATTTGCCAGCGTTTTCGTTTATCCGGAAGTCGACGACTCGATCGAAATCGAGATCAACCCTGCCGACCTGCGGGTCGATACATACCGCGCCAGCGGGGCCGGCGGCCAGCACATCAATAAAACCGATTCGGCAGTGCGCATCACGCACATACCCAGCGGCATCGTTGTCCAATGCCAGAATGACCGGTCGCAACACCGTAACCGGGCCGAGGCCATGCAGATGCTGAAATCGCGCCTGTACGAGCTCGAGCTGCGCCAGCGCATGGCGGAGCAGCAAAAGATGGAAGACGCCAAGACCGACGTGGGCTGGGGCCACCAGATACGCTCCTATGTGCTGGATCAAAGCCGCATCAAAGATTTGCGCACCAATGTCGAAATTTCGAACACGCAGAAAGTGCTGGATGGCGATCTCGACCCGTTCATTCAGGCCAGCCTGAAGCAAGGCGTCTAATGCCCAGCCCAGCCATTATCACTGCGACACTGGCGCCGCGCGGGGCACACTGTCCCGCGCCGCCATATATGTCTTTGGAGACCTTCTTATGAGTCTATCAACTGTTGCCATTATCAGCGGAGCTTCCAAAGGCCTAGGCCAGGCATTGGCGCTGGGCCTCATGAAGCCGGACACGCAAATCATTACACTGGCGCGCAACCATCACGCGGCGCTTGCGCAGCGGGCATCCGAAACCGGCTGCTCCCTGCAGCAGATTCAGGTTGACCTGGCCAGCCCCAGTGCGGCGGAACACTGCGCCGAACAGGTAATGAATGGCCTTGCGGCCGGTGCGCAACGCTATCTGCTGATCAATAACGCAGGCACCGTCGAACCCATACTCCCGGCGTCGAGCCTGAACAGCGCAGCTGGCATCACGGCCGCCTTCAACCTGAATGTAACCAGTGTCATGCTCCTGACCGCGGCATTCCTGCGCGCCACCGCGGCATCCAAGGCCGAGCGCCGGATTCTGAATATTTCTTCCGGAGCCGGGCGCAATGCCACCCCGGGCTGGGGCGTTTATTGCGCGACCAAGGCCGCACTGGACCGATATTCGCAAGTCCTTGCCGTCGAGGAAGCCGACAGCGCGCGTATTGTGTCGCTGGCCCCGGGCGTCATCGATACCGGCATGCAAGAACGTATCCGCGCCAGCGATCCCAAAGACTTTCCAAACCTGTCCCGCTTCGTCGATATGCATGAGCAGGGCCAATTGGCCTCACCCGCAGCAGTGGCTGCAAAAATCCTCCAATACATCGATCGCGACGATTTCGGCGCTACCGTACTCGATGACATACGAAATTACGCCTGATACCAATAATCATGACTGAACCTACGCCCACTACGCCCGCATCCGACGAAAATCACCTGATCGCCGAGCGTCGCGGCAAACTGGCCAGGCTGCGCGCCGAAGGGCTTGCCTATCCCAACGATTTCACACCCGACAGCTCGGCCGCCGAGCTGCATCAGGCTTACGACGCGCTCGACAAGGAAGCGTTGGCCGCCATAGGCAAAAACGTCAAGATTGCCGGCCGCATGATGCTCAAGCGCGTCATGGGCAAAGCCAGTTTCGCCGCCTTGCAGGACGGTTCGGGCCGCATCCAGATTTATCTCGATCGAGGCAGTCTCGGCGAAGACCACTATGCGGGTTTCAAGACCTGGGATATCGGCGACATTATTGCGGTCGAAGGCAAGGTATTCAAAACCAATAAGGGCGAGCTCTCGGTGCATGCCGACACAGCGCGCCTGCTGACCAAATCACTGCGCCCCCTGCCCGACAAATTCCACGGCGTGGCCGACCAGGAACTGCGTTACCGGCAGCGCTATGTCGACCTCATCATGACCGAGGAAACCCGCCGCACCTTTACGGCGCGCAGCAAGGCCATAGGCAGTATCCGCCAGTTCATGCTCGACCATGGGTTCCTGGAAGTCGAAACACCCATGCTGCACCCCATCCCCGGCGGAGCCAGCGCCAAGCCTTTCGAAACGCACCACAACGCCCTGGACATGGACATGTTTCTGCGCATTGCGCCCGAACTGTACCTGAAACGGCTGATCGTCGGCGGATTCGACCGCGTTTTCGAAGTCAACCGCAATTTCCGGAACGAAGGAGTCAGCCCGCGCCATAACCCCGAATTCACCATGATGGAGTTCTACGCGGCCTATACCGACTATCGTTGGCTCATGGACTTTACCGAATCCCTGATTCGCGCAGCCGCCATGGCTGCCTGCGGCGGCACGACCCTGATCTACCAGGAGAAAACGCTGGATCTGGGCCAGCCCTTCGACCGCCTGACAATTGTTGAAGCCATACTGAAATATGCGCCTGGCTACACCCGGGAACAACTACGGGACGAAACCTTTTTGCGCGCCGAGCTGAAAAAGCTGGGAGCCGACATTCATGGCCCCGTGCTGGCCAGAGCCGGCGTCGGAGCCTTGCAGCTTGCCCTGTTCGAGGAAACCGCCGAATCCAAATTGTGGCAACCCACCTTCATCATCGACTATCCGGTCGAAGTTTCGCCGCTGGCACGCGCCTCGGATACACAGGCTGGGATTACCGAGCGCTTCGAACTTTTTGCCACCGGCCGGGAAATCGCCAACGGCTTTTCAGAGCTGAACGACCCCGAGGACCAGGCAGCGCGCTTCCAGGCCCAGGTGCAGGCCAAGGATGCGGGCGACGAAGAAGCCATGTATTACGATGCCGATTACATCCGTGCCCTGGAATACGGCATGCCTCCCACCGGCGGTTGCGGCATAGGCATCGACCGCCTGGTCATGCTGTTGACGGACAGCCCCAGCATACGGGATGTCATCCTCTTCCCGCACCTGCGCCGCGAAGATTGACGCATTCCACGGTATCAGCCTTCCGACGACAGTAGGGGCGGCCCCGACGGCCGCCCGCCACCGCACCGATCCACCCGGGCAGGCACAGGGCCTGCCCCTTGGGCCCCCTCCCCTGGTGCTGCGACCCTAGGCCAGGCCTTCCACCGCTTGTGCCCATTTATGGGCGACAACGGGCGATGTGGCGCAGGTGGCAATGTCGGTCACCACGCGAACGGCTCTTTCAAGCAGTTGTATATCGGCTTCATGCTGGCGTGCAACGTGAGGGTCTTCAAAGAAAATAACCCGCTGGCAACGCTGTTCCAGCACCAGCTCGGCGATCTGCGCGTCGCCGCCCAAGGGCCCGCTTAAATAAGCCTGCACCCACGGTTGCCCGCCGGGCCATCCGCGCGACCAGGCAAGCTCATTCAGGCGTCCGCTGGTGGTGCCCGTGCCTATGCGCGACTCGAACCTCGACAAAAGGTCGAAATGGCGGCTCGCAAAATCGACCATCTGGTCTTTGAGAGCGTCGTGCGCAATCAGGGCAACCGTTTTTTGCGAAAAATCAAACAACCGCCTGGTTTCGGCCGTAGGAGCCAGGCCCGCGTGCAGGCGCTCCACCTCGATCCACTCGACAGCACCGGCAACGGTGGAAATAAAGGGTCGGCCGTGAGTAATGCACTGGCGCTTCAAGGCCAGGGCCTCTGGAAAGATGGATGAAGGATCCACAGGATCGATGAGATAAATGGCGCCATCGAACGGCGGCGCTCCGTCGCGGCTCTCGGTAACCCGGGCCACCAGCTTCATCAGGCCGCCGTCACGGCCGTAGGGATAGCGGACCAGCCCTGCATAACCGCGCAACAAGCCGGATTGCTCAATCGCATGATAGGTGCGCCCGACGGTATAGAACTCGATACCCAGCTCTTTGATCGCCGGGCCGGATCGCTCAAGCCAATTGAATATCGCCGCATCGGGAGTTTCGTGATGCAAGCGGTTGGCCGCCAAGCCAAAACGTAACGTAGGAAGAGCCATGGCTGTCAGGACGGGAAGAGTTGGGCGAAGCAATAATATACCCGAGAGCCATGGGCATCCGGAGAACCACGCACATCCCATCGCCCATCACGGCCTGAAAAGAAACACAGGCGGCCCTGCGGATCATTGCCGCGTTTACAACTCGTCGATCCACGTCATCTGGATGGCTTCGAGTATCCGCTCGCCGCAACGCGCAGGATCATCATCAAAGCCAGGCAAGGCTTGTATCCAGTCGCGCAAATCCGTAAAACGCACTTGCCTGGGGTCCACATCGGGGTGGGCTTCCTGCAAGGCCTCGACGATCTCGTAGGTATCGGTCCAGCGCATCAGTGGCTTTCCTTGGCGTGGTTAACGGAGTATTTGGGTATTTCCACCACAAGGTCGGCATGGCCCACCTTGGCCTGGCACGACAGGCGTGACACGGGAGTAAGCCCCCAGGCGCGATCCAGATAGTCTTCTTCGTTGTCGGTGGCATCTTCCAGCGAGCCGAAGCCTTCACGCACAATGATGTGGCAAGTAGTGCAGGCGCAGGACAATTCGCACGCGTGCTCAATCTCGATCTGGTTGTCCAGCAAAACCCGGCAAATCGATTCCCCGGCCGGCGCGGTTTCGATCACGAAACCTTCCGGACAGACCTCGGGGTGCGGTAAAACTGTAATCTTGGTCATGACAATTCTCTTACTCCGTCAGCTCGTCGAGCCTGCGGCCCGACAAGGCGGCACGTATGCTGCGATCCATGCGCAATGCGGCAAAGGCATCGGTCGCAAGGCTCAAGGCCTTGGCCGCGGAACGAACCGCCTCGATATCGGCCGAAGCCTGAGCTTCGGCGGCTTGGGCCAGACGCTGAACAATTCTTTCGTGCTCGGCAGGGCTTAATAAATCGGCATCGGCAGCCAATGCGACCGTCACCGACTCGATCAGTTGTTTGATTTCCACCTGCTGCTCGCGCAATGCGCGAGCCTTGGCATCGTCATCGGCATTGGCCATGCCATCGGCCAGCATTTGCGCCACCTCGTCATCGGACAATCCGTAGGACGGCTTGACGGAAATCGTAGCTTCGACTCCTGTACTTTCTTCGCGGGCCGCCACGTTGAGCAAGCCATCCGCATCGACCTGGAAGGTAACGCGAATACGGGCGGCGCCTGCCGTCATGGGTGGAATGCCGCGCAATTCAAAACGGCCCAAAGAACGGCAATCGGACACCAGCTCCCGCTCGCCCTGCACGACGTGTATGCTCATGGCCGACTGTCCATCCTTGAACGTTGTGAATTCCTGCCCCCGTGCAACTGGAATCGTGCTGTTGCGCGGTATGACACGTTCAACAATGCCGCCCATGGTTTCCAGGCCCAGAGACAGCGGAGTCACATCCAGCAACAGCCAGTCTTCGCCCGCGGCCCGGTTTCCCACCAGCAAATTGGCCTGCAAAGCCGCACCCAGCGCCACGACCTGATCGGGATCCAGATCGATCAACGGCACAGTGCCGAACAGACGTCCTACTTCGCGATGAATTACCGGCATGCGTGTTGCGCCGCCCACCATCACCACGCCTTTAATCTGCTCTTTGTCGAGCCCCGCATCGCGCAGTGTGCGTGTGGCGCGATGCAGCGTGCGCTGCACGAGGCCCTGCGTCCAGCCTTCAAACTGTTCGCGGCCAATGGTGCAGCGAATCCGCCTGGCATCGGACAAATCGGCGTTGAACTCGACTGCGGATTCGGTCGACAAGGCCTCGCGAGCCGCACGGGCGGCCAAACGCAAGGCACGCTGATCGCCCTTGCCCAGATTGCCCAGGCCCTGGGCCGCAACGACGCGATTCACAATCTCGGCATCGAAGTCGTCGCCTCCCAGACTGGTGTCGCCGCCCGTGGCGACGACTTCAAATACACCCTGGGCCAAGCGCAGTATGGAAATATCGAAGGTGCCGCCCCCCAGGTCGTAGACCGCATAAATACCCTCGGCGCCATGATCCAGGCCATAGGCGATAGCCGCCGCGGTCGGCTCGTTGAGCAGACGCAGTACCGTGAGACCCGCCAAACGGGCTGCATCGCGTGTCGCCTGGCGCTGCGCATCGTCGAAATAGGCGGGGACCGTGACGACCGCCCCCACCAGTTCGCCGCCCAGCACGCCCTCGGCGCGCTTGCGCAAGGTTTCCAGTATGCGGCTGGAAACCTCCACAGGGCTGAAGTCGCCCTGAACCGTGCGCAGCTTGACCATTCCCGGCGCGTCGACGAATTCGTAGGACACGCCCTCGCGGCGGGCCTCGTCGAGCGACCGCCCCATAAAGCGTTTGACCGAGGCCAGCGTATTCAAGGTATCGTCGGCCTGATATTCAATCGCCGCATAACCGACGTCCACAGCCCCCGAATCCCTGTACCGTACGACTGAAGGCAACAGGGCCCGGCCATCGGCGTCGCGCAATATTTCGGGAACACTATTGCGTACCGATGCCACCAGAGAATGGGTCGTACCCAGATCGATGCCGACAGCCAGCTTACGTTGATGGGGAGCCGGCGATTCGCCTGGCTCCGAAATTTGCAATAAAGCCATAGTGTTTAATTCTTACGGTCGTTTAGATCGTGATGTGCGGACTGCACTTCCTGGGAGAATTTCTCGACGAACATCCATTCGCGCACTTTGTCCGACGCCTGTTCATAATCGTGCTTCTGATCGATCAGGCGGATCATGGCGTCGTGCATTTCGGCGCGGGAGCGGCGTATGTCTTCTTCCAGGGAATCAAAAACATCGACACGATGCTTTTCGCGAGCATGATCGAGCCGCTCGCGCCATTCCATTTGGCGCATTAGAAAGCCATCATCCATGCGCGTATTGCTTTCAGCCTGCAGGTCGCAGCCCGAAAGCTCGCACAGATAGCGAGCCCGGTTCAAGGGCATTTTAAGCACCCGATAAGCCTCGTTGATCGTCGACGCCCACTGCATCGCCACCCTGCGTTCGGCGGGGCTTGCCGTCGCATAGCGATCAGGGTGGACTTTGGCGGCAAGCTCGCGCCATGTCTTTTCTAAAACCGAATTATCGAGTGCGTAGCGGGGAGGCAGGCCGAACAACTGAAAATAATTGTCGCTCGCCACATTACACCGTAAAGGACTCGCCGCACCCGCAAGTGGCCTTTTCGTTGGGATTGGAAAATTTGAATCCTTCGTTCAAGCCTTCGCGCGAGTAGTCAAGCTGCGTGCCCTCGAGGTAAGGCAGGCTCTTGGGATCGATATAGACTTTGACGCCAAGCGATTCGATCAGGATGTCTTCCGAATCGGGCTCATCGACATATTCAAGCTTGTACGCCATGCCGGAGCAGCCGGTAGTACGAACGCCCAGCCGCAAGCCAACGCCTTTGCCGCGTTTCTCGAGATAACGACCGATGTGGTCGGCCGCTTGTTGTGTAAGCGTGATTCCCATGATTACTCCTGGTGCTTCTCTTTGTAGTTGCGAACGGCTGCCTTGATCGCGTCTTCAGCCAGAATCGAACAGTGAATCTTGACTGGCGGCAAAGCCAGTTCTTCGGCGATCTGCGTATTGCGAATGTCCATGGCCTGGTCGAGCGTCTTGCCCTTGACCCATTCAGTCACCAAGGAACTGGATGCAATGGCCGAGCCGCAGCCGTAGGTTTTGAAGCGCGCATCTTCGATAATACCGGATTCGTTGACCTTGATCTGCAATTTCATGACGTCGCCACAGGCGGGAGCACCCACCATGCCGGTTCCGACACTGTCATCGGATTTATCGAACGCGCCTACATTACGAGGATTTTCGTAATGATCAAGTACTTTTTCGCTGTAAGCCATGTGTGCTCCTGATTAATGTGCGGCCCATTCGACCGAATTCAAGTCGATGCCGTCCTGGGCCATTTCCCACAGCGGCGACATATCGCGCAGCTTGCCGACGCGGCTGGCCAGCAGTTGAACCGCAAAGTCGATCTCTTCCTGGGTTGTAAAGCGACCGAGCGTAAAACGTATGGAACTGTGGGCCAGCTCGTCGTTGCGGCCCAGGGCGCGCAATACGTACGAGGGTTCCAGGCTGGCCGAGGTGCAGGCCGACCCGCTCGATACGGCCAGCTCCTTGATTGCCATGATGAGCGACTCGCCCTCGACATAATTGAAACTGACGTTGAGGTTATGGGGTACGCGCTTATCCATGTCGCCATTCAGATAGACTTCTTCTATTTTCGAAAGCCCGTTCCAGAGGCGGTCGCGCAACATGCGTATCCGCTCGTTTTCAGTACCCATCTCTTCGCGGGCCAGACGGAACGCCTCGCCCATGCCGACGATTTGATGGGTGGCCAGCGTGCCCGAACGAAAACCGCGCTCGTGGCCGCCGCCGTGCATCTGCGCTTCGACGCGGATGCGAGGCTTGCGGCGAATATACAAAGCGCCTATGCCTTTGGGGCCATAGGTTTTATGTGCCGAGAACGACATCAGGTCGACCTTGAGCTCTTGCAGGTCGATCCCGACCTTGCCGGTTGCCTGTGCCGCATCGACATGAAAAACAATGCCCTTTTCGCGGCAGATATCGCCGATTGCAGCAATGTCCTGAATAACACCGATTTCATTGTTGACGAACATGACCGACACAAGAATCGTGTCGGGACGCAATGCCGCTTTAAACGCGTCGAGATCGAGCAAGCCGTCGTCCCGTACATCGAGGTAGCTAAGCTCGAACCCTTGCCGCTCAAGCTCCCTGCAGGTATCGAGCACCGCCTTGTGTTCGGTTTTCACCGTAATGACATGCTTGCCACGCCCGGAATAGAAGCCCGCCGCGCCCTTGATGGCCAGATTGTTCGACTCGGTTGCCCCTGAGGTCCACACGATTTCGCGCGGGTCGGCATTGACCAGTTTTGCGACATCGGCGCGCGCCTGCTCAACGGCCTCTTCGGCTTCCCAGCCGTAAGCATGGCTGCGCGAAGCGGGGTTGCCAAACTGCTCGTACAGCCACGGCACCATTTTGTCGACCACACGCGGATCTACTGGCGTGGTGGCAGAATAGTCTAGATATACAGGACGTGAAAACATTGAACCAACTCCCAAAAATCCTTACGCCGCCACTGACGATGCGATTTTCACATCGGGCGAACGGTTAAGACGAACTTCGGACTGCGCCTGCGAGGCCTCGTGAAGCAAACGCATGCGTTGCTGATCGACCAGATCTTGCAGGGAAACGGAATCCAGGTAATCAACCATTTTACGATTAAGCGTAGACCAAAGTTCGTGTGTCATGCATTTGCCGGTATTGCCGATTCGGCCCACCGTGCAGTCTTCTTTGCCACCACAACTGGTCGCATCCAATGGCTCGTCGACAGCGAAAATAACGTCGGCCACCGTAATATTCCGGGCCAGCCGCGCCAGCGAATACCCCCCGCCGGGACCACGCACGCTTTCGACCAGCTCGTGTCGGCGCAATTTGCCGAACAGCTGCTCGAGGTACGACAGCGAAATGTTCTGACGCTGGCTGATGGCAGCCAAAGTAACCGGGCCGCTTTGTTGCCGTAACGCCAAATCAATCATGGCTGTCACCGCAAAACGCCCTTTAGTCGTTAAACGCATGGTGATTTCCTTGCCAAAGCCTGATGTACACAAGTAAACAGATATAGCCGGCGACTTTATACCCGACTAAATGAGTCAAGTATAGCAAATTCCGGACTAATTTGGTACAGATTCAGGCATGAGGAGAAAATCGGACACTTCAGATAAAAAAAACCGCGGCAATCGCGCGGTTGGCTGAGGGGCTTTTAAGCCGCCTGATATTGAGTCGCGCGCTTGCGCACCAGTTCGAGCACACCCTGGCAGGCGTCTTCGAGATAATCGAGCACCTTGCCAAACCCTTCGGGCCCGCCATAATAAGGATCGGGTACGGTAGCTTCTTCGAATTCGTTGGCAAAGCGCATGAGCAGCATGAGCTTGTGCTGGTAAATTTTGGGGCATTGCTGTTGCAAGGCGGACAGGTTTTCCCAGTCCATGGCCAAAATCAGGTCGAACTCGCGGAAGTCGTCGGCCGTAACCAAACGGGCCGTACTGCCGGATATTTCGTAACCACGCTTGCGCGCCGCCGCCTGGGCGCGCGCATCGGGAGCTTCGCCGATATGAAAGCTGTGGGTACCAGCAGAATCGACGCCTACAACCCCGGATAATCCGGCATCGTCGATCAAATGGCGAAATACGCCTTCTGCGCTCGGCGAGCGACAGATATTACCCATGCAAACGAAAAGTACCTTAGTCATCATAGGTGAAAGTGTGAGGGAAAACCCGAGATAAGGCAAGGCCTTTTTGCGATGTCACAATTCATCAAAGGCTACACATTGACAAAAATAAAAACGCAACTACATTAAGGCCTTATCGATGTTTCAAGGTCTTTTGAAGCAGGCGATTTAGCCAATTTACCGGCAATGAAGCGGCCTTATTCGTGCACTGCAACAATTGATCTTCCACCCATTCGAAAAACACCCGATATCAAGGTAAACCCCTAGATAACACGTGGTCATCATAGAATTGTTACATGACGGAGTCACGTTCGAATTGCCACGTCCAAAAGCCCTGCAATGTTGGTATTTTGCAACATACTGATTCAAACGCGGCGCAATATCATCTTAGCCAAATCCAATACTATTCGTAATAAGCCGTCCGGCCACCCTTCAACTCAGCAAGGCACGTTGCTTGAGCCGGTTGAGCGAGTCGCGCGCGGCGGCCGCCTGCTCGAACTCCAGGTTTTTGGCATGATCCATCATTAATTTCTCCAGGCGCCTAATTTCCTTGGCCAGCGATTTTTCGTCGACCAGCACATCCGGCGAAATATCATCGGCCGCCGAAACGGGCTGAGCGGCAGCCATCACGCCGTCAATCATTTCGCGAACCGCCTTGTCCACGCCCCGGGCGGTAATACCATGCTCTTTATTGAAAGCCGTCTGTTTGATGCGCCGGCGTTCGGTTTCGCCCATTGCCCGCCGCATCGAATCGGTAATGCGATCGGCGTACAAAATGGCTCGCCCATGCAGGTTGCGAGCCGCTCGCCCAATGGTTTGTATCAGGCTGCGTTCCGAGCGCAAAAATCCTTCTTTATCCGCATCCAGAATCGCCACCAGGGACACTTCAGGTATGTCCAGCCCCTCGCGCAATAGATTGATCCCAACCAGCACGTCGAATACACCCAGGCGCAGATCACGAATGATCTCAACCCGTTCGACAGTATCGATGTCCGAGTGCAAATAGCGTACCTTCAAGCCGCTTTCATTGAGATAATCGGTCAGATCCTCGGACATGCGCTTGGTCAGCGTAGTCACCAGCACACGTTCCCGTACCTCGACACGCAGCTTGATTTCCCCCAGCAGATCGTCGACCTGCGTCAGGGCGGGCCGGACCTCAACCACGGGATCCACCAGACCCGTGGGCCGCACCACCTGCTCCACCACATTATCGGCGTGTTCTTTTTCATATACGGCCGGCGTCGCGGAAACAAAGATGCATTGACGCATGCGCTGTTCGAACTCTTCAAGCTGCAAAGGCCGGTTATCCAGCGCGGAGGGAAGCCGAAAACCAAATTGCACCAGCGTTTCCTTGCGCGAACGGTCGCCCCGATACATGCCGCCCAGCTGGCCCACGGTGACATGGCTTTCATCGATAAACATCAAGGCATCGGCAGGCAGGTAATCGATCAGCGTCGGAGGAGGTTCGCCCGGAGCCGCACCCGACAGATGGCGCGAGTAATTTTCGATGCCCTTGCAAAACCCAAGTTCCTGCAGCATTTCCAGATCGAAGCGGGTACGCTGCTCGAGCCGCTGCGCCTCGACCAGCTTGCCGTCCTTGACCAGGAAATCCAGGCGTTCGCGCAATTCCAGCTTGATGGTCTCGATAGCGCGCAGCACCGTCTCGCGCGGCGTCACATAGTGCGAACTGGGAAAGACGGTGAAGCGCGGCACCTTTTGCTTGATCTTGCCGGTCAGCGGGTCGAACATCTCCAGGCTTTCGATTTCCTCGTCGAACAAAGTAATGCGCAGCGCCAGTTCGGCATGCTCGGCCGGGAACACATCGATGGTTTCGCCACGGGCGCGAAAGTTGCCGCGCACGAACTCCACGTCGTTGCGCTCGTACTGCATGGCCACCAGCCGCGCCAGCAATTCCCGGCGCGGAATCGTATCGCCCGCCCGCAGTGTCAGCACCATTGCATGGTAATCGCCCGGATTGCCTATCCCGTATATGCACGACACCGTACCGACAATAATCGTGTCGCGCCGCTCGAGCAGGCTTTTGGTGGCCGACAGGCGCATCTGCTCGATGTGCTCGTTGATGGACGAGTCTTTTTCGATAAAAAGATCGCGAGCGGCGACATACGCTTCCGGCTGGTAGTAGTCGTAATACGACACAAAATATTCGACCGCATTATTCGGGAAAAACTCGCGCATTTCGGAATACAACTGCGCCGCCAGGGTTTTATTGGGAGCCAGCACGATGGCAGGACGGCCCGTGCGGGCAATCGTATTGGCCATGGTGAAGGTTTTCCCCGAACCCGTGACGCCCAGCAGGGTCTGGAACATCAAGCCGTCGTTGATACCGTCGACCAGCGAGTCGATGGCCGCAGGCTGATCCCCCGCCGGCGGATAGGGCTGGTACAACTGAAAGGGACTATTCGGATATTCGACAAAGCCGGGAGCGTTCATGCTGGACACGATAAGGGTAAACCCCTTATTATCTCACCATTGCTCCTATTCTCTCTACCCCCACCCACTAACCTCCCAAAATGAACTCACTTTTCGAATCAGTCGAACTCGCTCCACGCGACCCTATTCTTGGCCTGAACGAGCAATACAATGCCGATACCCGTGGCAACAAAGTCAACCTGGGCGTGGGGGTCTACTGCGACGATCAAGGCCGGATTCCCCTGCTGAATGCCGTTCATGCCGCTGAAGTCACCCGCATCGAAGCCGCTGCCGCTCGCGGCTATCTACCCATAGACGGAATCGCGGGCTACAACAAAGGCGCGCAAACGCTGCTGCTGGGCAAAGACTCCCCGCTGGTTGCCGAAGGCCGCGTGTTGACGGCTCAGGCTCTGGGTGGCACCGGCGCCCTCAAGATCGGCGCCGACTTCCTCAAACAATTGCTGCCCAACGCCAAGGTCCTCATCAGCGATCCCAGCTGGGAAAACCACAGGGCCCTGTTCGAACGGGCGGGCTTTGCGGTCGATACATACCCCTACTACGACGCCGCCACCCACGGCCTGAATTTCGATGGCATGCTGGCCTGCCTAAAGGCCCTGCCGCCACAGACAATCGTGGTCTTGCACGCTTGCTGCCACAACCCTACCGGTGTCGACCCCAGCTTTGCGCAATGGCAGCAAATCGCCAAAGTCGTCAAGGATAAACAGCTGGTTCCTTTCATGGACATTGCCTACCAGGGTTTCGGCGACGGCCTGGAAGAAGACGCGTCGGTGGTGCGCATGTTTGCCGAACAAGGCCTGAACATGCTCATCAGCTCCTCATTCTCCAAATCATTCTCGCTTTACGGCGAACGCGTCGGCGCCCTGACCATGGTGTCGGCCAGCAAGGAAGAATCAGGCCGGGTTCTAAGCCAGCTCAAGCGTGTAATTCGCACCAACTATTCCAACCCTCCCACCCACGGTGGTACCGTGGTTTCCATGGTGCTGAACTCGCCCGAACTCTTCAAGATCTGGGTTGGCGAGCTTGCCGGCATGCGCGAACGCATACGCGCCATGCGCACGCAACTGGTCGAAAAGCTGAAATCCCATGGGGTCAAGCAGAATTTCGATTTCGTGCTGTCGCAGCGCGGCATGTTTTCCTACTCGGGCCTGACTTCCGCACAAGTCGATCAGTTGCGCGACGAACATGGCGTTTACGCGGTCAGCAGCGGCCGCATCTGCGTGGCGGCCCTCAACAGCCGCAACATCGACTACGTGGCGCAAGCCGTCGCCGAAGTATTGGCAAAATAGCGGTCCATTTAGCGGTCCATTCGTTTTTCCGGCGGCAAACACTTGATTTTTTGTATTGTTTGCCGCAGAATCCAAGCTGTACATAAATACAGCTTATTTCGCAATGGCCGCCAAACTCACCGAGCGTCAACAACAAATCCTCGACCTCATCCGGGCCGAGATCACGCGCACCGGCTTCCCGCCCACCCGCGCCGAAATCGCGCGCGCGCTTGGCTTCAAGTCGGCCAACGCAGCCGAAGACCATCTCAAGGCGCTGGCTAAAAAAGGGGCTATCGAGCTCACCGCAGGCGCCTCGCGCGGTATCCGCCTCAGGGACGATGCAGCCGCCTCCGTTCAGTCGCCGTCCTCCATGCTTGCGCAATTATTGCTACCCATAGTCGGCCGCGTGGCCGCCGGCAGCCCTATTCTGGCTACCGAGCACATCGAGCGCGAAATCGGTGTAGAACCAGCTTTGTTCAGCCAGGCGCCCGACTACCTGCTGCGCGTACGCGGCTTGAGCATGCGCGATGCCGGCATACTCGACGGCGACCTCCTGGCTGTCAAAAAAACCCCTGAGGCGCGCAATGGCCAAATAGTGGTGGCCCGCCTGGGCGACGATGTCACTGTCAAGCGTCTGTCCAAATCCGGCAGCCGCATCGAACTCCTGCCCGAAAACCCCGATTTCAAACCTATCGTGGTGGGGCCTCAAGATGAGTTCTCCCTGGAAGGCATTGCCGTGGGGCTGATACGCACTACGCCGCTGAACTGAAGCCTCGTACTCAGGGCGGCAGCCGCAAGTCTTTTCCAGCGTATTTTCGGTTCGAGTGTTTACAGAACTGAACGTGTTTCAGTCGATTATTTTTGAGCCGTTCGTTCAGGTTTGAGCTTATTACTTTGTACTTTGGACGGTAGTTCTGTAAAGACGCCGCAGGGTGGGCGGTGCTGTGCAGTCCGGCACGTCCAGCGGTCGAGGTGC
>NZ_BAAGUZ010000030.1:0-3921 GCF_054781135.1 Paralcaligenes ginsengisoli | reverse complement strand
CGTGCCGGACTACACAGCACCGCCCACCCTGCGGCGTCTTTATAGAATTAACCGCCGCCAACACAACAACGCACAGTCCAAAAGCCACAGATCAAGCCCAAAAACAGCTCAAAAAACGAAAGTCACTGAACCGCGTCCAGTGCCGTAAGCACTTGAACCAAAAATACTCCAGCCCGGAACCGCTACGCTTTATTTATGTAATTAATGCATTAATAGCCAATTTATTTGCATTTTACATATACCATTGCCGCGTGCATAGTTCAAGGATCTCCAGGTCGTCCAGCCTGGACCTTCCTGCCCCGAACTCACAATAAAACCACGAGACAACATGAAACAGTTAGCCAAATTATTATCGATCGCAGGGCTGGCCTCGTGCCTGGCCATGCCCTCTTATGCACAGCCGCAATCCAGTTACCCGGATCGGCCCATACACCTGATCGTACCGTTTACGCCAGGCGGTTCCACGGACATTCTTGCCAGGGCGGTCGGCGACAAACTTACCCAGGCCTGGGGCAAGCCCGTCATCATCGAAAATGTGCCGGGGGCGGGCGGCATCATCGGCACGGAAAAGGCCGCCAAAGCGGACCACGACGGCTATACGCTGTTAATGGGCCATATTGGCACGCTGGGCGTGAACCCAAGCCTGTACCGGTCCAAGCACCTCGAGCCGCTGAAAATGTTCGAGCCGGTTGCCTGGGTTGCCAACGTGCCCAACGTGCTGGTGGTCAATCCGTCACTGCCGGTTCATTCGCTGGCCGAACTGATTGCCTATGCGAAGAAGAATCCGGGCAAGATCGATTTCGGCTCGGGAGGCAATGGCAGCGCGGCGCACATTGCCACGGAATACCTGATGCTGAAAGCTGGTATCAATATGACCCACGTCCCGTACCGTGGCACCGGCCCCGCTGTGACGGACTTGCTGGCGGGCCAGAATCAACTGATGTTTACCGGTACGCCGGCGGTAATCGGTTTCCTGAAAAGCGGGCGGTTGCGCGCACTGGCGGTCTCCAGCCTGAAACGGGTTGGCGTGCTGCCCGAAGTCCAGACCGTGTCGGAAAGCGGTTTGCCTGGCCTGAAAGGCTTTGAAGCCGACCAATGGTACGGGATTGTTGCTCCGGCGGGAACGCCTGCCGGCATCGTCGCCAAGCTGAACAAGGAAATAAACCGCATCGTAAGCGCTCCCGAATTGGCCAAGCGCTTCGAAGCGGAAGGGGCGATACCTCATCCAGCGACCCCCGAAGAATTCAAAACCATGATTGCCGGCGAAATAGCGCGCTGGAAAGATGTCGTGGAAAAAACGCATATTGCCATCAATTGAATACTGTCCTGTTCGAATGACTACTCCAACTCCGGCAATCGATATTGAGTTTCTGCGTACCTGGATAGGGAAAAAACAGCAAAGCTCCGACTATGTCTGCCCTTCGGGAGCGGCTCGCATCAGCGCCTTGCTGGACAGGAATGAAAGTCTGTTCATCCCGGGACAGGCGATTTCCCCGGCCTGGTATGTCATGCTGTTTACGGCCACGCAGCCCCAGTCGCAGCTGGGCCGCGACGGCCACCCGCGCACCGGCGCATTCCTGCCGCCTGTGCCATTGCCCCGGCGCATGTTTGCCGGCCGCAGAATCGACTTTTATTCGGATCTGTGCATAGGCAGCGAAATAACTCGGAAATCACGCATCTCGGATATAAAAATCAAACAAGGCTCCAGCGGGGAAATGTGTTTCGTGACCGTCAGGCACGAACTGTACGACGGCGAGGATCTGGCCCTGACTGAAGAGCAGGACATTGTCTACCGCGGCGAGGCGCCTGCGCAAGGCGTTGCGCCCAGGAAGAAGGTGGAAAAAACGGACCAGATTCCTGTGGCTGCGCTGCACAAGGACGTGTTCATCGATCCGACGATGCTGTTCCGTTATTCGGCCATCACGTTCAATGCCCACCGGATTCACTACGATCTCGATTACGCGTGCAACGTAGAGAACTATCCGGGCCTGGTAGTGAACGGCGGCCTGACGACTCTGCTGCTTTGGGACTACGCCATGCGCAGTACAGGCAAGAAAATAAAAGCGTCGCGCTCAAGAAATCTTCGCCCCTTGTTTGTCAACAGCACCGTCGGCCTGAACCTGGCCATAGACGAACGCACGCAAAGCGGTCATGCCTGGGCATGCAACGAAGACGGCAATACGGTCATCATGGTCGACATCGAGATGGAGCAGTAATGGGCAACACCAAGAGGGCGCCTCTTCAAGGCATCAAGGTCCTGGATCTCACGTCTGTCGTGGTCGGCCCGGTGGCCACCCAGTTCCTGGCCGACTACGGCGCCGAAGTCATAAAAATCGAAGCGCCCGAAGGCGACCTGCTGCGCAAACTGGGCGGCGCATCGCCCAGCGGCACGATGTCGGCGAAGTTCCTGCACCTGAATCGCAACAAGCGGTCCGTGGTGCTGAATCTGAAGACCGACGAGGCAAAGCGGGCGCTCAAGCGCCTTTGCGCGCAAGTCGATGTGGTGGTGGTAAACATGCGGCCCAAGGCGCTGGAGAGGGCGGGCCTGACCTACGACGATTTAAAGACGATAAATCCGCGCCTGATCCACTGCAGCCTGCTGGGCTTCGGACGCAAGGGCCGCTACGCCAACAGGCCTGCCTACGACAGCATTATCCAGGGCGCCAGCGGCATCGCTTCCGTGGTCGACAAAATGTACGGCCAGCCCGGGTATGTGCCGATGGTCATGGCCGATCATACTGTTGGCCTGATTGCCGTGCAGATGATACTGATGGCGCTGTACCAGCGCAGCCAGACCGGCGAGGGCGAAGGCATCGAGATTCCCATGCTGGAAAACATGGCGGCCTTTGTCATGGCGGAACACATGTATCTGCGCACGTTCGATCCTCCTCTGGGCGGCAATTTCGATCCCCGGGTATCGGATCCACAAACCCGTCCCATCAAGACAAAAGACGGGTACATATGCCTATCGGCGAATACGGACCGTCAGGCGTTCGGCTTCTTCGACGCCATAGGCCATCCCGAATTGAAAGAGGATTCCCGATTCTGCTCGGTCGCTGCCCGGTTCAGGCATACCCGTGAGTATTTTGATTTGCGTTCCACGGCGCTGTTGGAAAAAACCACGCAGGAATGGCTGGGGATCTTCGATGAACTGAGCGTGCCGGCCATGCCCTACAACACGCTGGAGAGTCTGCCGGACGATCCGCATATTCGGGACGTCGGTTTGTTTCAGCCGATCAGGCACCCCACCGAGGGCGATATATGGAATATTGGCCTGCCGAATACGCTCAGGAATGGCGCCTCGGCCGAATATTCGCCACCGCCCGCACTGGGGGCCGATACTCAGGCTGTATTGAAGGAATTCGGTATCGAAGCCGATGAAATAGCCGCGCTGATTTCATCCACGGGTCAGAGACAGGTTTCATCCGGTTCGGACTAGAGTATTTTTGGTTCGAGTGTGTATGGCGCACTCGAGTGTTTACGGCATTCGATGTTTTGGTGGCTTTGGTATTTGAAGACGCCGTCTATCGGGGCTAGGGTCAGGACCGGCACGGCGTGCTTGATCCGGATCTACCTCGTCCAGGCGGGCGTCGGGCCAAACTCGCTACGCCGCTGGCGCGGCTGCGCTCAAACATGGCCCGCCGAAAGCCCCCGCCTTCCCTACGGTAGCATCCGGCGCACGCCTTACGCCGGTCCTGACCCTAGCCCCGATAGACGGCTCGCATAATGGCATGCCTGGAATGAACGTGCCGGCCCAACGTATATCTCGGTCCATGGCCTCAACGTTTCTCTCGGTGCATAACCCCAATGCCTCTTTCTATGCATTTCCTCAACGCAAGCCGCAGGGTGGGTGGTGCTGTGCAGTCCGGCGGTAGTCCAGCGCCGGGTGCTGACGAAGGGAAGGCGGGGGCCTTCGGCGGG